>JBAGRP010000001.1:3126470-3439117 GCA_036924855.1 Nitrobacteraceae bacterium AZCC 2146 | reverse complement strand
GACGTCTACATCCGCAAGGTCGTGAAGCGCGCCGACGGCAAGTTCTGGAACGTGCCGACCACCACCTATCCGGAGGTGTCGCAGTTCTGGAAGTACGATCCGGAAACCTACATGAAGCAGCCGCCCTATTCGCGGACCTTCCAGGGAATCAAAAAGGCCTAACGTCAAGAAAGCCTGATCCATCGCTACGGGACGCGGCTATGTGGCCGCGTCCTTCTTACCGGGAATTCCTTGTGTCCGAACCGATCCTGACGCTGACAGATGTGGTGGTGGCCTTCGACGCCTTGCGGGCGGTCGATGGCGTCAGCCTGACCGTGCCGCGCGGCCAGCGCCGTGCCATCATCGGCCCGAACGGCGCCGGCAAGACCACATTGTTCAACGCCATTGCCGGCGCGGTGCCGCCGACCTCCGGCAAGATCATGTTCGATGGCCACGACGTCACAAAATTGCCGCCGCACCGCCGCGCCCAGCGCGGCATCTCCCGCACCTTTCAAATTACAAATCTGTTTCCGACGCTGAGCGTGCAGGACAACATGATCCTCGCGCTGCGCGGCCTGTCGCCACGCAAATTCTCGCTGTTCGGCAAGCCCGACACCGACGAGGCCGAAGCGCTGCGCATTGCCGCAGCATTGAACGCCGCGCGGATCGGCGAGCGCGCCGATGTCATCGTGAAAGAAATGTCTTATGGCGAGCAGCGTCAGCTCGAAATCGCGATTTCGCTGGTCACCACGCCGACCATGCTGCTGCTCGACGAGCCCGCCGCCGGCCTGTCGCCGTCGGAGCGCTCGATGGTCACCGAGATCATCCGCTCGCTGGATCGCGACATCACCGTGGTGCTGATCGAGCACGACATGGACCTCGCGCTCGGCCTTGTCGATTACGTCACCTGCATGTTCGAGGGGCGCGTTCTGGTCGAGGAGCCGCCGGAAGGCATTCGCCGCAACAAGCAGGTCCAGGAAGTCTATCTCGGGAAACCGCGTCATGCTTGAGGTCAGGGATCTGCACAGCGGCTATGGCGAGGCGGTCGTGGTGCGCGGCGTCTCGCTTGATGTCGGCGCCGGCGAGATCGTCGCCTTGCTCGGCCGCAACGGCATGGGCAAGACCACTTTCATCCGCTCGATCATGGGGCTGACGCCGCCGCAGATCCATTCCGGCACCATCAGCTGGCGCGGCGAGAATCTGGTCGGCCTGCGCCCTAACGACATTGCCGGGCGAAAAATCGCCATCGTGCCACAGGGCCGCCGGCTGTTTCCGTCGCTGACGGTCACCGAGCATCTCACCATGCTGAAGAGCGTGCGTGCCAAGGACGGCTGGACTGTCGATCGCGTGTTCGGAATCTTTCCGCGCCTCGCCGAGCGACGGCATCATCGCGGCGGGCAGTTGTCCGGCGGCGAACGTGGCATGCTCGCGGTCGGCCGCGCGCTGATGATCGATCCGCAGCTGATCCTGATGGACGAGCCTTCCGAAGGCCTCGCGCCGGTGATGGTGCAGCATCTCGAAGAAATCATCCTTGACCTCAAGCGCGAAGGGCTGTCGATCCTGCTGGTCGAACAGAATCTCTACAGCGCGCTGGCCGTCGCCGACCGCGTCTACATCCTGGAGACCGGCCAGATCGTGCATCAGGGCGATGCGAAAGAGTTGTCGCAACAAACCGATCTGCTATTCCAGCGCCTCGGCGTCCAGTGAGGATATCATGAGCGAAGATCTGTTGCGCGGTATTGCCGCCGAGTTGAACGGTGCGCCGGAGACCGCCGAGCGTATGGCGCGAGCGAAAGCTCTGGTCGAAGACACCAACGCACGTATTGCGGCCGAAGCGTTGCGCGCGCTGCCGTTCGATTCCTCTCCCTATGGTTTTCAGAACTGGCTTGCCACGGCGGACAAGCGTTGATGCAGAAATCCATCGCTGCCCTCGATCTCTGTGCGCTCGCTGACGCCATCACGGCGGGCGACATCACGTCGGTTGCTGCGACCACTGTCGCGCTGAACCGGCTTGAGACCGTCGGCCGAAAACTCAACGCCGTGGTCCGCCTCGATGGCGCCCGCGTGCTGGAAGCGGCGGAAGTTGCCGACAAGTTGCGTGCCACCGGCGCCGCCCTGCCGCCGCTGCATGGCGTGCCGCTGGCGCACAAGGACTTGTTCTATCGCGCCGGCGATCTTTCCGCCGGCGGCTCAAAGATCCGAGCCGATTTTCGTGCCGATGTGACTGCGACGGTGATCGAACGGCTCGATGCCGCCGGCGCGCTCGATCTTGGCCGGCTGCAGCTCGCCGAATTCGCCATGAGCCCGACCGGCTACAACGAATATTATGGTCACGCGCTGAATCCGTGGAATCCCGCTTATGTGCCGGGCGGGTCTTCCTCTGGCTCCGGCGTTGCCGTCGCGGCGCGGCTGGTCGCCGGTTCGCTCGGCACCGACACCGGCGGCTCGCTGCGCCATCCTGGCGCGATGTGCGGCCTGGTTGGATTGAAACCGAGCTGGGGTCTGGTGCCGACCGACGGCGTGATGCCGCTGTCGGCCTCGCTCGATTGCACCGGGCCGCTGGCGCGCACCGCGCGAGATGCCGCGAAGCTGTTGTCGGTGATCGCCAGCCGCGATTATGAGCGCGCGCTCGCTGACAATATCGCCGGCATGACCATCGCCGTCCCCGGCGGCTATTACCGCGATCTGCTGCATCCGGAGATTGCCACCAAACTTAACGAGGCCGTCGCCGCGTTCCGTGCTCTCGGTGTCAGCATCGTCGAAACCGCGCCGCCGGATATGGCAATCATCAATGCTTTGATGCACCTCGTCATGAGCGTGGAAGCCGCGACGATCCATCGCCGCTGGCTGATCGAACGCCCGCAAGATTACGCCGATCAGGTCCGTTCGCGGATCGAACCCGGCCTGTTCTATCCGGCGACGCGTTACGTCGAGGCGCTGTCGCTGCGCGCGCAGATTTGCGAACAATGGATCGCATCCTGCATCGGGTCTGCCGATCTGGCGCTGCTGCCGGCAATTTCCATTCCCGTGCCGACCATCGCCGCTACCACCGAAGGCGATCCCGCCGATGTCGCCCGCGTCATCGGTCAGCTCACTTATTGCACCCGCGGCATCAACTATCTCGGTCTGCCAGCGGCTTCGGTGCCGTGTGGCTTCGATGCCGCTGGTCTTCCGGTCGGCTTCCAGCTGGTCGGACGTCCTTATGCCGAGGCTACCATCCTGCGCGTGGCGCACGCCTATCAAGGCGCGACCGATTGGCACCTTCGCCTGCCCGGCGCCGCCGAACTGAACTGAGTAAGTAAAGAGACCAGCATGCCCATCATCGATATGCACACCCACGCCATCAGCAAGCGCGTCGAACCGCTGGTGGCTGGCCATTACGATCCAATGGACAATCCCTATCGCCGCGACATGTCGCCGGAAAGCCGCGACACCGACGCCGAGCAAAGCAAGCTGTTGCCGCGGCTGATGCTCGATGTCGCCGCGCGCCGCGAAATGATGCAGCGGATGGGCGTCGATTTCCAGGTCATCGCGCCGGCACCGGCGCAGCAGCATTACTGGGCCGATGAAGAGCTGCAGGTGGCGCTGTCGCGGGTGCAGAACGAGGACGTCGCCGCACTGGTCGCCGAAGACGCCGCGCATTTCGCCGCCATGGGCACGCTGCCGATGCGGTATCCCGCCCGCGCCATCGAGGAAGCGGTGCATGCGGTCGAGCATCTCGGCCTGCGCGGCTTCCAGATCGATACCCGCGTTGAAGACCTCGAATTGTCGGACGCCACCTTCGATCCGCTTTATGCGCGCCTAGCAAAACTGCGCGTGCCGCTGTTCGTGCATCCGCTCGGCTTCTCCCATGGCCAGCGGCTCGGCGATTTCTTCATGGTCAACAGCCTGGGACAGCCGGTCGAGGAAGCCATCGCGATCTCGCATTTCATTATGGGCGGTGTGCTCGATCGGCACCCCGATCTCGACGTGGTGATCGCCCATGGCGGCGGCTTCCTGCCATTCTATGCCGGCCGCATGGATCACGCCTGGAGGGTCCGCCCCGAAGTACGCCGCCTCACCGCGGAGGCGCCATCGACCTATCTCAAGCGATTGTGGTTCGATACCTGCGTATTCTCGTCCGATCTGATCGATGTTTTAGTCGGCATGGCTGGCGCCGATCGTGTCATGATGGGCTCGGATTATCCGTTCGACATGGGCGACGAGGACCCGGTCGGACGGGTGAACAAGACGAATCTTTCCGATGCTGATAAGCAGAAGCTGCTGTTCGGCAATGCCGGCCGGCTGTTCGGGATCGCACAAGGCGCCTGAATTGCTTTGTCGATGTGACAATGGATGAGGTAGCGACTGCGATGGCGATCAGTTTTGATTTTGCGGCCCTGAGCGCACCGCAGCGCTACAAGTTGCTCTGTGGCCTGGTCGTGCCGCGCCCGATCGCGCTGATCACCACCATCTCGGCGGACGGTGTGGTCAATGCGGCGCCGTTCTCGTTCTTCAACGTGTTCTCCGAAAACCCGCCGCTTGTGGTGGTGGGCCTGCAGGTGAAGGCTGATCTCTCGCCGAAGGACACCACGCGCAATGTGCGTGCCAATGGCCTGTTCGTCATCAACATGGTGGACGAGGCGCTGGCGAACTCGATGGCCGACTGTTCGATCGGCTTTCCCTCCGACATCGGCGAGCCCGAGGCGCTGCAGCTGCCGTTGTCCGCTGGCGTCCACGTCGCCGTGCCGCATCTGGCCGGCGCGCCGGCCGCGCTGGAATGCCGCAAGGTGACGCTGATGAATTTCGGCGCTGAGCGCGATCTTCTGGTCGGCGAAGTGCTGGGGATCCAGGTTCGCGACGGCGTCGTCGATCCCGAAACCCTGCGCACCGATTACGAGCACTATCTGCCGGTCGGCCGCGTCGCCGGCACCATGTATGCGCGAATGCAGGATCGATTCGAGATCAAGCCCGACACCTTCGAGACCTGGCAACTCCGCAATGATCGCTGAGCGCGGTGCGGTGATGTGCGCTAGCGATCTTTTCGCCCGCCGCGATTTGACCCTGACGGACGGGAATCCACGGCGATTTGTGCAGGATCGGATATGACGTGATGATGTTTCGCAGAGCCGCCATGGTGCTCGCCTGGGCCGTCCTCGCTTTCATCGTGTATGCGACGCTATCCCCGATCGGCCTGCGGCCGCATCTCGGCAGCGGCGCCGGCGCCGAACGCTTCGGTGCCTTTGCCGTCGTCGGCCTGCTGTTCGGCCTCGCTTATCCAAAACGTCTATGGCTGGTCCTGGCGATTGTTCTGGGAACGGCTGTACTGCTGGAGATGCTGCAGTATCTCACACCCGATCGTCATGGTCGGGTCGTGGATGCATTGTTCAAGTTGGCCGGCGGTGCGGTCGGCGCCGGTCTCTCGCTTGTATCGAATCGCGCCCTCGCGATTGTCGAAACACCGCGACCTGGATTTCAGGACCCGCCGGGCGGAACCTGAACGCGCGCGGACGTCACGCCGCGCGATGGGGCGAATCATTTTTGCCAGCGAATCATTTTTGCACCGCCGGAACCGAGCGATGGCAGCTTGTCGTTGGAACTTTCAATGGTGTCGTTGGAACTATCATGCCGCAGACATGGTAGGGCCGTACCAACCGACTTCCCTACATACCGCAATTTGCGCCATCGGCGATCGCCGCGCATGAATTGGTTGGCATGTGTAAAATTAGATCGATACAACCTGAGATGTGGCATAGTTTGGGTGCTGCAGTTTTTGATGGAGTCAGAAGCGGTTTGGCCACGATCAATCTCGATGGCCAATGACTTTGGTAAGGCGTCTTCGAAGCGAACGATTGCGTAGCGTGGGAAGGCGTCGATCTCAAAGGACGACGTATCATGCATCGACGGTATCAGCATTTGAGCATTCCGACGGAGATCATGCGTTCGGTGGTCGGGATATCCGAAGCCGGAAGCATCACCAAGGCAGCCAAGCTGCTGGGACTCAGCCAGCCCGCCATCAGTGCGCAGATCAAGCGGATCGAGCACGCGGTCGGTGGCAGCATCTTTCAGAAATCCGCCAACGGGTCCGCCACCACCGAGCTGGGAAAGCTTGTACTCATCCAGGCGCGCAAGATTCTGGAAGCCAACGATCAGCTGCTGCTGCTGCGCGGCACGCTGCCCGAGGACAATTCGATCCGGCTTGGCCTGAGCAACGCGTACTCCCGGAAAATTATTGAAGGCATGAGCAAGAGCGACATGGCCAATATCTGTATCTACGCCGATAATTCGGCGGAGATCGCCAAGTGCCTGCTCGACGGGTTTATCGATATCGGAATCTTTTTGAGCCTGTCGGGGATGCCGCCCGACGCGGCGGTCGATATCATCGGGCAGCGCGATGATGAGGTGACCTGGGTCAGGTCGAATGACTTCACGTTGAGCCCCGGGGCGCCCGTCCCGCTGCTGACATGGCCGGGCCAGATCATGCACGATCTCATGATTCAGGCGCTCGAACGCAAGGGAATGGTCTATCGGATCGCGTTCTCCAGTCCGGATTACTATGCACGGATCGAGGCCGCCAAGGCCGGGATCGGCCTGACCATTCTGCCCAAGGACCTGGTTCCCGCGCCGTTGACCGCAGCCAATGAGTATTATCTTCCGACGCTCGGCTCGCCGAAAATCCTTCTCTGCGCGCGCACCGGATTTCGCGAGAAGAACGGCAAGCTGCTCGACGATTTGCACGCCAGGTTCCTGGCGATCTAGATCGGCGCGCCGATGCCGATCAAGCCGGCGATCGCTTATGTGAATAAGTACGTGAACTTCGACGGCAACGGCTGTACAACAGCAAGGCATCGTCACTAGCAATATGCCGGCCAACAGCACCGCGCCGCGGCGGAATTGGCCTGATCCCCGCTTGCTACATTGAGAAATATATGACGCCTGAAAATCGAAGCGTACCGCGCAGCCGGACGTTGAAGGCCGGAACGATTTCCTTCGACGGCGGCGGGATCGATTGCACCGTTCGCAATATCTCGAAGAGCGGTGCCGCGCTCGATGTGGCAAGCCCGCTCGGCATCCCGCAGAACTTCATCCTGCTGGTGCCGGCCGATGACCTGCGCCAGCCATGCCATGTGGTGTGGCGGAAGGAAAAGCGCATCGGCGTCGCGTTCGACTAGGATCGACGCGCGACAATTGAAATAGAATGACGACAAGCAGTCAATTTAGCTATGCGTCGCGCGCACGGTCAGCGTGACCGATCCGCCATTGCCATCGCCCATCAATCCGACGCAATTTAGAATCGTTGCAATTCGGAATTCATATGATGATCGATGGTTCCCGGCCTTCACGAATGTCTCGACGTTCGCTGTTGGTCTCTACCGCGGCTCTATTGGTCACTGGCGCCGCGGCGCGCGCCCGCACCATCACCCAGGGCATGCCATGGGAGCCGGGCACCGCATCGCCGCCGCTTCAGGTCCGCGCCGGCCCCTGGATGTTTTTCACCCCCGATGAAGCGGCCACCGTGGAAGCCGCCGTCGATCGCCTGATCCCGCCCGACGAGCGCGGTCCCGGCGGCAAGGACGCGGGTTGTGCGGTCTATATCGATCGGCAACTCGCCGGCCCTTACGGCGTCGGGGCGGGCCTGTATTTGCGGCCGCCGTTCATGCCGGGGGTTGCCAGCCAGGGCTATCAGTCGCCCGACATGCCCGCCGCGCGCTACCGCGCCGGGCTGAAGGCGCTGGCCGACTACGTCAAGGCGACGTTTGCCGGCAAGGCGTTCCGCGATCTCGCTTCCGCCGATCAGGACCAGGTGCTGTCCGGCCTCGAGACCGGCAAGATCGCGCTCAAGGACGTCAACGGTGCGCAGTTCTTTGCGCTGCTGCTGCAGAACACCCAGGAGGGCTTCTTCGCCGATCCGGTCTATGGCGGCAACAAGGACATGGCCGGCTGGAAGCTCGTTGGCTTCCCCGGCGCGCGCTACGACTATCGCGACTGGGTCGAACGTTACAACGAGAAGTATCCGCTGCCGCCTGTCGGCATCATGGGCCGATCCGACTGGACAGTGAAAGAATAAGATGGCGCGCAAGCTTCCCCGCAAGGACGTCGTGGTCGTTGGCCTCGGCTGGACCGGATCGATCCTCGCTTACGAACTCGCCAAGCAGGGCCTTGATGTCATCGCCATCGAACGCGGCCCGTGGCGCGATACCGCCACCGACTTCCCGCCGGGCTATGCACAGGACGAGTTGCGCTACGGCGTGCGTCTCGACCTATTCCTGCGGCCGCAGCAGGAAACGCTGACCGTCCGCAACAATATGAAGCAAACCGCTTTGCCGATCCGCAGTTTCTCCGGCTTCCTGCCGGGCAACGGCGTCGGCGGCGCCGGCGTGCACTGGAACGGCCAGACCTGGCGCTTCCTGCCGAGCGATTTCAATCTGCGCAGCCATCTCGAACAGCGCTACGGCGCCGACAAGATCCCGGCCGACATGACCATTCAGGACTGGCCGGTCAGCTATGACGAGCTCGAATCGTATTACGATCGCTTCGAGAAGCTGGCCGGAATCTCCGGCAAGGCCGGCAATCTCAACGGCCAGAAGCAGGCCGGCGGCAATCCGTTCGAAGGCTGGCGGTCGTCGGAATATCCGACGCCGCCGTTGAAGCAGAACTACGGCTCCGCGCTGTTCGCCGAGGCGGCACAGAAGCTGGGCTATTCGCCGTTTCCGCGGCCATCCGCCAATATCAGCGAGGCCTATACCAATCCGCTGGGCATCCGGATGGGGCAGTGCACCTATTGCGGATTCTGCGAGCGCTTCGGATGCGGCAACTATGCCAAGGCCAGCCCGCAGGTCTGCGTGTTGCCGGCTCTGATGCGCATGCCGAATTTCAGCGTGCAGACCGAATCCGAAGTGACGAAGATCAACCTGGATTCCACCGGCAAGCGCGCCACCGGCGTCACTTATGTCGATACGTCCGGTGAAGAATGGGAGCAGCCCGCCGACATCGTGCTGGTCTGCGCGTTTTCGTTGTTCAATGTGCGTCTGATGCTGCTGTCGGGGATCGGCAAGCCCTATGATCCGGTCAGCGGCAAGGGCGTGGTCGGGCGCAACTACGCCTACCAGACCACGTCAGGCGTCTCGATGATCCTGAAAGACAAGATCCTCAATTCGTTCATCGCCACCGGCTCCGGCGGCATGATGATCGATGAATTCAACGGCGATAATTTCGATCACAAGGACCTCGGTTTTTTCGGCGGCGGCTATATGGGCTCCGGCCAGACCGGTGCGCGTCCGATCACGACGCTGCCGGTGCCGAAAGGAACGCCGAAATGGGGGGCGCAGTGGAAGAAGGCTGCCGCGGAGACCTATTCGAGCGGCTATGGCATTTCCACCCACGGAAGCTCCTACAGCTACCGCGATTGCTATCTTGATCTCGATCCGACCTACAAGGATCATTTCGGCCGGCCGCTGATGCGGATGACATTCGATTTCCACGACAACGAAATCAAGATGTCGCAGTTTCTCACCGATCGTCTGGCCGAAATTGCCAAGGCGCTCGATCCGGTGGAGATGACCGCCAGTCCGCGCAAGGGGCCGTGGAACAGCACGATCTACCAGACCACGCACAACACTGGCGGCACGGTGATGGGCGCCGATCCCGAGACCTCGGTGGTCAACCGCTATTGCCAGAGCTGGGACGTTTCCAACGTGTTCGTGCCCGGCGGCGCCTCGGTATTCCCGCAGAACCACGGCTACAACCCGACCGGCACGGTCGGCGCGCTGGCCTACTGGACCGCGGATGCCATCAAGGATCGCTATCTGAAAAATCCCGGTCCGCTGGTTTAGGGTGAGAATGATGAACCGTTCTCTCGCCGCTGCGGCGCTTCTGATCTCATTCACCGGTTCTGCCTTTGCGCAGGATCCGCAAAGCTTCGATCGTGTCGAGAGAGGGCGCTATCTCGCCGTGCTCGGCGATTGCGCGGGCTGTCACACCGCGCCGGGCGGCGCGCCGTTCGCCGGCGGGCTGGCGCTGGAGACGCCGTTCGGAAAATTGGTGGCGCCGAACATCACGCCGGATCGCGAGACCGGCATCGGTAATCTGACCGACGACGAATTCGTCGCCGCGCTGCATGAAGGCCGCAGCCACAACGGCAAGCGGCTTTATCCGGCGATGCCCTATCCCGCCTACACCAAGATGACCGAAGACGACGTGCGGGCGATGCGCTCCTATTTCAAGACCGTTGCGCCGGTCAGCAACGCGGTGATCGCCAACCAGCTGCCGTTCCCGCTCAACATCCGCCTCGCGCTGGTGTTCTGGAACTGGCTGAATTTTGCGCCGGGCCGCTATCAGCCCAATCCGCAAAAGTCCTCGGAATGGAATCGCGGCGCCTATATCGTCGAAGGCCCCGCCCATTGCGGCACCTGCCACACCCCGAAGACGCTGCTGGGCGGCGACAAGACCGGCACGCCGCTGGCCGGTGCCACGCTGCAGGGCTGGTTCGCGCCCAACATCACTACCGACAACCACAAGGGCGTCGGCAGCTGGTCGAAGGAAGACCTCGTTCAATATCTGAAGACCGGCGCCAATTCCTTCACGCTCGCCTCCGGTCCGATGTCGGAAGCAATCACCCATTCGACCTCGCAGATGAGCGACGCGGATATCGCGGCGATCGCGACCTATCTGAAGGACAGCGGCGCCGGCGGAGGATCGAAGCCGACGCCGGTCGCAGCCGGTGACAACGCGATGCGCGCGGGGGCGGCGATCTACAAGGACGGCTGCGCGGCCTGCCACAAGGACAATGGCGGCGGCGAAGCGCAGCTGTTTCCGAAACTCGCCGGCAGCGCGCTGGTGCAGTCGGATGATCCGACCACGCTGGCCCATGTGGTGCTGAGCGGCACCCGCGCGGTCTCCACCGTGGGTGCGCCGACCGCACCGGCGATGCCAGCCTTCGACTGGCGCCTGACCGACGCCCAGGTCGCGGCTGTGCTCACCTACATCCGCAACAGCTGGGGTAACGCCGCCGCTGCGGTGCCGGCCAGTGCGGTGGCAGATCAGCGCACGTCGCTGGCAAAGACGCCGTAGCGAACCCGTACCCCGGATGCAGCGCAGCGCCATCCGGGATTCGCGCCACGACGCTCTCCTTCGTCATTCCGGGACACGCCTTCGTCGGCGATAGCCGACCAAGGCGCGGGCCCGGAATCCATAACCACCACCATCGAGAATATGGATTCCGGGCTCGTGCATTCAGCGCCTGATGGCGCTGAATGCACGCCCCGGAATGACAGGCGTGGGGATCATCTCTTCATGAGGGCCGGGAATGCTCACACCCCGGGCGCGCAAGCGTCGCGGGAATATAGCTGTTTGTGCTGTTTGAATCTGTCGGTCAAAATTTTGGCAACGCCGCAACGCTTGCTCCGTCATGCCCGGCCTTGTGCCGGGTATCCACGCCCACACGCACGATCATACGTGTTTCCGTGGATGGCCGGGACAAGCCCGGCCATGACGTGGAGAGGGCGTGTCCAACTCCACTCTTGGATACTACACCCTGATCATCCGCTTGCCGCGGTTCTCGCCGGCCAGCAATCCGATCAGCGCTCGCGGCGTGTTCTCCAGTCCGCCGATAACGTCCTCCTGGACTTTCAGTTTTCCCGACGCCACCCACGACTGCAGATCGGCGAGCGCCTGCTCGCGCTGGTCCATATAGTCCATCACGATGAAGCCCTGCATGGTCAGTCGCTTCACCACGATCAGGCCGGGCACGCCGCGCGGGCCGGTCGCCGACGGCGCGCCGTCATATTGCGAGATCGCGCCGCAGCAAGCGATGCGGCCGCGCAGATTCATCTGCGCGAGGCAGGCTTCGAGGATGTCGCCGCCGACATTGTCGAAATAGACGTCGATGCCGTTGGGCGCGGCGGCCTTCAGCGCCTTGAACACCGCGCCGTCCTTGTAGTCCACCGCGGCATCGAAGCCGAGTTCGCTTGTCAGCCAGTCGCATTTGTCCTTGCCGCCGGCGATCCCGACCACATGGCAGCCTTTGATCCTGGCGATCTGTCCGACGATCGAGCCGACCGAGCCCGCGGCGGCGGAAACCACCACGGTCTCGCCGGCCTTCGGCTGTCCGACATGCAGCAGTCCGAAATAGGCGGTGAGGCCGGCGATGCCATAGACGCTGAGCAGATGCGTCATCGGTTCCAGTCCCGGCATCTTGCTGAGATGTTTGGCGGGCACCGCCGCATAATCCTGCCAGCCGGTGTCGCCGAATACGATGTCGCCGGCCTTGAGCCCGGGAGCCTTCGACGAGATCACCTCGGCGATGCCGCCGCCAGCCATCACCGTGTTGGCCTCGACCGCCGCGCGATAGGTCGCGCCATGCATCCATGCGCGATTGGCCGCATCGAGCGAGATGTAGCGCACGCGCAGCAGCGCCTCGCCATCCTTCGGTTCGGGAACAGGGCCTTCGGACATTTTGAAATGTTCGGGCCCCAGTTTTCCTGTGGGCTTCTCGACCAGCAGCACCTGACGATTGATCTTGTCGTTCATGGCATTTCCCTCCCGGATGTTTTTTGTCGATCTTTGGTGCAATTGCCGCGCATAAAACGATCAACTGCACAGTTTTTGTAGTCGGCGTTCAGGCTATTCGGCAGTGCGGCATTCCACAACGCCTATTTGCTACAGAATGGTACCAACAAGGGGCAAGCCTGTTGCGTGCCGCTTGGAATGTGACAAACTCGATTTTCCGGAGTTGAGGGAGTGCAAGATGTCCAACAGGTTTACGCAGTATATTCTGATTGCGATGGCGCTCGGCATCGTGATGGGGACCATCGTCTTTAACTATTTCCCCGATAGCCGCGTCGAGATCGCGGCGGACGTCAACCTGATTGCCATGCTGTTCCTGCGCCTGATCAAGATGATCATCGCACCGCTGGTGTTCGCGACCCTGGTCGGCGGCATCGCCCATATGGGCTCCGGCTCGAAACTCGGCCGGATCTTCGCCAAGACCATGGGCTGGTTCGTCAGTGCCTCGTTCATCTCCCTGCTGCTCGGCCTGGTGATGGTCAACCTGCTGCAACCGGGCGCGAATTTCCCCGGCACGCTACCGGCGGCAGGCCAGTCCACCGGCCTGCCGGTGTCGGCGTTCTCGATCGAGAAATTCCTGACGCATCTCATTCCGACATCGATTGCGGACGCGATGGCGCAGAACGAGATCCTGCAGATCGTGATCTTCGCGGTGTTCTTCGCCGTTGCGATGGGCGCGATGCCGGAGCGCTCCAAGCCGATGCTGGCGCTGATCGATGACCTCGGCCACATCATGCTGAAGGTCACGGGTTACGTGATGCTGTTCGCGCCGCTGGCGGTGTGGGCAGCGATCATGGCCACCGTATCGAAGAACGGCCTCGGCGTGCTGTGGAAGCTGATCGTGTTCATGGGCGGCTTCTACCTGTCGCTGATGATCCTGTGGGGTATCCTGGTGGCCGTCGGCTTTGTCGTCATTGGGCCCAGATACAGCCATCTGCTGCGGCTGATCCGCGAGCCGCTGATGATCGCGTTCTCGACCGCGAGTTCGGAAGCCGCCTATCCGAAGACGCTGGAGGGCCTGAACCGCTTCGGCGCCTCGTCGCGGATCTCCAGCTTCGTGCTGCCGCTGGGCTATTCCTTCAATCTCGACGGCACCATGATGTACTGCACCTTCGCCAGTATCTTCATCGCGCAGACCTACCACATCGAAATGTCGCTCGGCACGCAACTGGCGATGCTGGCAACATTGATGATCACCTCGAAGGGCGTCGCCGGCGTGCCGCGCGCCTCCCTCGTCGTGATCGCCTCGACGCTCAGCCAGTTCAACATCCCCGAAGCGGGACTGCTGATGATCATGGGCATCGACACATTCCTGGACATGGGACGCAGCGCCACCAATGTGATCGGCAACTCGCTGGCCACCGCGGTGGTGGCGAAGTGGGAAGGCGAACTGGCGCCGGAACACGAGTTGGGGCCCGACGACCTCGTCCCCGGCAGCATGATCCCCGGAGAGATCCCCGCCCTCGGACATGGATGAGGCCGCCCATGCGCCACGCTGTCACGAGATCGATCCGCACCGGCGGCTGGTTGCTGGCAGCGATGCTGCTGGCGACCTCCGCCATGGCCCAGACCGCAAGCGAGGGGCTTAGCCCCACACTCGCCGCCATCAAGAAGTCGCACGTGGTGCGGCTCGGCTACCGCGAAAGCTCGCCGCCGTTCTCGTTCCTCGATCAAGCCAACCGGCCGATCGGCTACAGCCTCGAGCTCTGCGAGGCCATCGTCGAGGACATCGGTGTCGAGGTCGACGATCCCGATCTCAAGATCGAATACGTCAAGGTCACCTCGGAGAGCCGCATCCCGGCCGTGGTGCAGGGCCTGATCGATCTCGAATGCGGATCGACCACCGCCAATGCCGAGCGCCGCAAGCAGGTGGCGTTCTCGCCGCTGGTGTTCGTCGCCGGCACCAAGCTGATGGTGCCGAAGACCTCGACGCTGGTGGCGCCGACCGACTTCAAGGGCAAGACCATCGTGGTCACCAAGGGCACCACCAACGAGCAGGCGATGCACGCGGTCGATGCCAAGTTTGCGCTGGCTCTCAATATCGTGGTGTCGCCCGATCACGAACAGTCCTACCAGATGCTGGTCGATGGCAAGGCCGATGCTTTTGCCACCGACGACATCCTGCTGTTCGGCCTGATCGCGCGTCACAAGTCGCAGGACAAGTTCCGCGTCGTCGGCGATTACCTGTCCTACGATCCCTATGGCATCATGTTTCGCAAGGGCGAGCCGCAACTCGCCGCTACCGTGGAACGCGCATTTCGCCGGCTGGGCTCGAACCGTGACCTGATCCCGCTCTACAACAAGTGGTTCGTCGCCCGGCTGCCGACCGGCGAGCGCATGGGCATCTCGATCTCGCCGCAGTTGGAGGAAAGCTTCAAGGTGCTCGACGATTCCGCGGGCGGTACGAACTGATCGGTCAGAAGAACTGCAGCTCCTGCGCCCGCCCGCCCCGCAGCACCGTGGCGTATTCGATCGCCACGAACAGTCCGCCGGCCACGTAGATTTTCTGGCGTGACGCCCGCGCCTGTTGCTGGCTGATCCGCACCGCGGCTTCGATCGTGTTGGCGACATGAATCCGCGCGGTGGGATTGGCTTTCCGCGCGGCAGCTCCAATCAATCGCGCGTCGGCGCCCTTGTGATGCGCGCAGGTGCAGACGACGTTGTCGAAGAACGGCGCGAGATGTTGGGCGATGCCGTCGATGCTCTTGTCGCCGGAAACGCCGAACACCAGAATCCAGTCGCCGTCGCCGTGAATCGCGCGAAGGCTCTTGAGCGCTTGCGCAACGCCGTCCGGCGTGTGGCCGACATCGACGATGGTGAGCGGATCTCGCTGCACGATCTCAAGTCGACCCGGCCAGCGTGTTTCACGCAAGCCGGTTCGCACGGCGGATTCAATTGATTCATTCGTCTGGTCCGGACGCGCTTGCTTCGACCACAGCACGAACAAGGCAGCAGCAATCGCGGCGTTGTTGAACTGGAAATCGCCGAGCACGCTCATCTCCAGCGCGCCCATGCGATGTTTGCGAAACTCCAGGTCGAACTGCTGCCCCGTCGCCGACATCGCCTCGTTGCCGATGCTGATCTGGTCGCGGACGTAAACTCCCGTAACATCCCGGTTACGATTGTATTCGGCGAGATGGCGTTGCAGCGGCCTGCAATTCTCGCCGTAAATAACCGTGCCGCCGGCTGCGCAGGCGTCGCTCTTGTCGGAAGCGATCAGTTCGAGCGAGTTGCCCAGCAGGTCGACATGCTCGTAATCGACCGACGTCACGCAGGTGGTTGTCGCGCCGACCAGCCGAACCGGATCGTAGCGTCCGCCGATGCCGGCTTCGAACACCGCAAAATCGCAGTGCGATTCCTGAAAATACAGGCAGGCCAAAGCGAACTGCGCCTCGAACGCACCAAAGGTTTCGGTCAGGCCGTGTTGCGCGAGGTCGGCGATGGCGGTTGCGACCCGCAATGCCAGTTCGGCCAGCAGATCGTCGTCGATCTCGACGCCATCGATCTGGAAGCGTTCGTTGAAGCGATAGAGATGCGGCGAGGTAAACAATCCGGTGCGCAAGCCACAGGCGCGTCCGATGCTGGCACAGAATGCCGCGCTGCTGCCCTTGCCGTTCGATCCGGTGACGACGACGGAAAGGCGCTGCAGCCGTACGCGATCGACCGACAACGCATCGAGCAATGCGGCCAGCCGCGCCAGGCAAATCCCCGAGCCATATTTGGGTAAGTTAAACATCGAGCAGCCCGATCGCCGAAAACGTATGGCGCCAGATTTTCAGGATCAGATCGCTGCGGCCGCTATCCTCCAGAAAGCGGATCGAGGGATTGGCGTTGACCTCGATCACGCGCATCGCAGCCGGATCGCCGCCGATGTCGGTGAAGACGTCCACGGCGGCGGCGCGCAGACCAAGCGCCTTCGCGGCGCGCTTCGCCATCGCGAAGGCTGCCTGTTTGTCATTCGGTGATTCAAAACTCATCGTGCCGCCAGCGCTGCGATTCATGCGTCCGGGAATCGCCCATCGCTCGCCTTTGGGCAATACCCTGTCAAGCGCGTCGGCAACGGTGGACGCCGTTGCCGACGAGATGCCGTGCGAGTGCAGCGCGGCATCGTCTGCGGCCAGCAATGCGCGAATGGAATGGATACCGTCGCCAAGGAGTGAGGGGGGCGTTTTCCGCGCGGAGTAGATGACGTCATCATCCAGCAGAAAGATCCGATATTCCTGCCCCGAGAAAATCGGCTGCATCAGGACCGCGTCGTAATAGCGTGAGACCTCGTCGAGATAGGTCGAAAGGGAATCCGCACCGGTGATCGGTTGCGCGAAATCGCCGCGCGACCCCGTCAGCGGCTTGACGAAGGCGGAGCCGTCTAGATTCCGGAAATACGAAAGCGCATCGGCGCGCTCGTGTCCCGGCGCGCGATGGGCGCGATATCGGTCGTGCAGGAAGAAATAGCGGCCACCGAGTGTCGCGACGCCGGACTTCTCCAGAACCACATTGGAAAAGTATTTGTCATTCGCCAGCGTCGCAGCCGTCGCGTTGTTTTGCGGAAAGAACGAACAGCGGCCCGCGCCAAAGCAGACGGTTTTGCCGGGAGAACTGACGATGAAGACAAGCCCCGTTCCGGCGTCGATTTCCGCGAAATCCAGGCCGAGGGTCTGGCAGGCGTATTCGGCGTAAATCGACTGATCGGGATAAAAAGAGGGCCTTGCGGCCCGAATATCGTGAAGGGTCTGCATGAGCTCTGATCTGGGCGAATGGACGGACGATCGCTCCGCAACGACTTCGGGGCAGCGTACCGGATTGGGCCAAGGCGATCCAGCGAAGCGCCATCCTGCCTCATTGGTAACGAATCGCCGATTTCGGCGCAGGCTACGTAATTTAATGTCTTTCGGGTCGCGGCCCTCTGCTGCATGGGTAACCTGCTTTCGAAATTAATCGACCGCCTCTGTCAGTCCGCAATTGCGCTTCATGGGTTCTTTGACTAAGTGTCAACTCGCAGATGCGAGAAGCCAAAATCGCCAATTGCCGCAAGGGTTTCTCGGCGTCGTGAAGCACCTGAACGATGTAATTGTTCTAAAGAAGCACGCACTGGAAAATCAAATCTCATGAGCGCCTTCCATCGAGAGAAAGTTCTTTCTGTCCAGCATTGGACCGATACGCTTTTCAGCTTCAAAGCCACCCGCGACGCCAGCTTCCGGTTCCTGAATGGCCAGTTCGCCATGATCGGCCTTGAGGTCGATGGCCGCCCGTTGCTGCGCGCCTACAGCATGGCGAGCGCGAATCACGAGGAATCGCTGGAGTTCTTCAGCATCAAGGTCGCCGATGGTCCGCTGACCTCGCGCCTGCAGAAGATTCAGGAAGGCGATACCATTCTGGTCGGCCGCAAGGCGACCGGCACGCTGGTCACCGACAATCTGATCCCCGGCAAGCGTCTGCTGCTGCTGTCGACCGGCACCGGCTTGGCGCCGTTCGCCAGCCTGATCAAGGATCCCGACATCTATGACCAGTACGAGAACATCGTTCTGGTCCACGGCTGCCGGCAGGTCTCCGAACTCGCCTATGGCGAGCGACTGGTGAACTCGCTGTCCGAGGATGAGTTCTTCGGGCCGCTGATGAAAGAGAAGTTCATCTATTACCCGACGGTGACCCGCGAACCGTTCCGCAACCGCGGCCGGATTCCCGACCTGATCACCTCCGAGCAGTTGTTCAACGACATCGGCCTGCCGCCGCTGAATATCGAGACCGACCGCATCATGCTGTGCGGCAGCCCCGGCATGCTGGAAGATCTCAAGCAGACCTTTGAGGCGCGCGATTTCATCGAGGGCAGCCACAACAAGCCCGGTCATTTCGTGATCGAGAAAGCCTTCGTCGAGCGGTAAAGGCTCGGCGCCAGCAATGTTTCCGCACTGCAAAACCCGCGCCTTGGCGCGGGTTTTGTCGTTCTGGCTTTCGTGCTCTTTGCAACGATTAAGCAACGATTAATTGGTCTGCTCAGCCGCGCCTCGCTAATCTGCGGGGGCCATATAGGCACGCGCTTGTGATGCCGGTGTCACCGGAATGATGTAAGGCTTGCGCCAACCATTTCAGAGCAGGATTTTATGGAAACGCTGTTGCTCCCCATTTCGCCGCGCTACATCGTTCTGACGATCTGCAGCGTCGTTACTGTCCTGCTGCTCGGCATCGCCATTTTCGATCACAAGGTGATCAACATCGTGGTGATCCCGATTCTCGTGTTCGGCGGGCTCACCCTTCTCGGCATTCATGATCTCCTGCAAAAGGATCATGCCATTCTGCGCAGCTACCCGATAGCGGCGCATATGCGTTTCCTGCTCGAGGAGATCCGGCCGGAAATGCGCCAGTACTTTTTCGAGAGCGAAAAAGACGGCATGCCGTTCAGCCGCGATACCCGCGCATTGGTCTACCAGCGCGCCAAGATGGTGCTCGACAAGCGTCCGTTCGGCACCCAGAAAGATGTCTATGAAGAGGGCTACGAATGGATGCACCATTCGGTCGCCCCAAAGCCGCAGGCCACCGAGCAATTCCGCATCACCATTGGCGGTCCGGATTGCACAAAGCCCTATTCGGCATCAGTGTTCAATATCTCGGCGATGAGCTTTGGCGCGCTCAGTCCAAACGCGGTTCGTGCGCTGAATGCGGGTGCCAGGAAGGGCAACTTTGCCCATGACACCGGCGAAGGCGGCCTCAGCCCGTATCATCAGGAGAACGGTGGCGACCTGATCTGGGAAATCGGCTCCGGCTATTTCGGCTGTCGCAACCGCGATGGCTCTTTCAACCCGCAGGATTTTGCCCGGCTCGCATCGAGCGACCAGGTCAAGATGGTTGAACTTAAAATCAGCCAGGGCGCAAAACCCGGCCATGGCGGCGTGCTGCCGGCCGCGAAGGTGTCGGAAGAAATTTCAAGAATTCGCGGCGTCGCCATGGGCGAGGACTGCATTTCGCCGGCCTATCACAAGGCATTTTCGACGCCGCTGGAAATGATGGCCTTCATCGGCGAGATGCGTCGGCTGTCCGGCGGCAAGCCGGCGGGTTTCAAGCTGTGCATCGGCCATCCCTGGGAATTTCTCGCGATCTGCAAGGCGATGCTGCAGACCGGCATCTATCCGGATTTCATCGTGGTCGATGGCAATGAAGGCGGGACCGGCGCCGCGCCGCTGGAATTCATGGATCATCTGGGCATGCCGATGCGCGAGGGCGTCAATTTCGTCCACAACGCGCTGGTCGGCATCGGCGCGCGCGACCGCATCAAGATCGGCGCGGCCGGCAAGATCGCTACCGCCTTCGATATCGCGCGCGCCATGGCGCTCGGCGCCGACTGGTGCAATTCGGCGCGCGGCTTCATGTTCTCGCTGGGCTGTATCCAGTCGCTGAGCTGCCATACCGACCGCTGCCCGACCGGTGTCACGACGCAGGATGCGACTCGCAGCCGCGCGTTGGTGGTGCCGCAAAAGACGGACCGGGTGCATAGTTATCACCACGCGACGCTGCATGCGCTGTCCGAGCTGATCGCGGCCGCCGGGCTCGATCATCCGCAGGATATCCGGCCGATCCACTTTTCGCACCGGGCATCCGGCACTGAAGTGCTGTCTTTCACGCGGCTTTATCCGCCGTTGCGGTCTCGCGAACTGATCGACGGCACCGGCGATGTGCGCTTCCGCGAAGCCTGGGACATGGCGCGGGCGGATTCGTTTTCGGCGGCGGTGTAGTTTCGCGGGAGCCTAGAACTCGCCGTGCAGCCGGCCTGAAAACACCGAGACCGGCCCACGATCGGCGTTGTAGGCCGGATTGACGATCAGCTGATAGTCGGCGGTGAGCGTAAAATTCCTGTCGATGGCGTAGGCATAGTAGCTCTCCAGGATTCGCTCGGTCCCGTAGTTCAGCCGGCCGTCGCCGATCAGCAAGCCGTTGCCGCCCGCCGCGAGAAAATCGCGATGCGCGCCTGAAAGGCCGTTGATTGCGCCGCCGACGCCGATAGTGTCGTTGGCACGGCCCCAATAACTGCCTTTGATCGACACGCCCGCGGAAATGCTGCGGTCGATATCGGTAAATGACAAAATCTCGTTCTGGCCGTCATTCCAGCTCGCGCGCGCGAACACGCCGAGGTCGGTAGCGATCTGCTGCTCGCCATTGATATAGAAACCGTATTTCAGGTTGTTGCGCCGGATGCTGGCCATGACGTCATTGATGTCCAGCGTCGGGTCTGTCGCTTCGATCGCCAGCGCGCCGCGATAGCTTCCGGTGCTGCCGCGGTTGGCGAAGGCGCCGAGCCGCAATTTTCCGGGCTGATCGAAAATCTGGTGGCGTTCTTCGAATTCCACCACCGCGCCGCCGGTCTTGAAAGTCAGGATGTCGCTGTTGGGCTGCGACGGCACCTGAAACAGACCGGCTCGGATCGCCCAGTCCTTGCGGTTGAGTTCGACGATGGCGCCGCGGGTGAAGCCCGGCAGATCGGCGGGAAAGTCATAGGCCGCCGAGGACCACATCGCCCAGTTCATGAAATCGGCGCGCGGGTCCTTGGCGTAGGAATTGCCGTCGAAGAAATCACCCACCGCGAACCGCCCGACCGTGAGCGTAATGCGGTCGATGTCGCGCTTGCCCGCGAGCTGATTGGCAGCGTCGGGGACATCTTCCTGTTCGCCGCCGAGGCCAAGCGTCTGGCGGAAGTAGTAGCGCTGCGCGCGAAAGCGCGGAAACGGCGCGCCGCCCTTTTGCGCCTCGCCATTGGGGAAGCCGGCGAGGCCGAGCGTGGAGTTGAGGCCGAAGCCCTGCGCCAGCTCGGGATTGAGATAGAGCTCGCCGCCCTGCCACAGCCGCCAGCCGAGAAACGCTGTCGTCGTAAAGGTCTCGCGCCCCTGGCCGCCGCCGGGAAGACTGTTGGTGCCTTCATAGGGGGAGCGAATCCGCGGGTAGGCGGAGGCGATGAAGGTGGTCTGGGCGTGGACATTCCAGTCCGTCGATTCCGGCAGCGCGGTCTTGCCGGCGATTGGTGCCGACGGCGACCATGGCGGCGTGTCCCACAGCCGATAATTCAGGCCGACTTTGACGGTGTGAATATTCGGATCGACGCTCACATTCGGCAGCCCGGTATTGCCGAGGTCATAGGTCTGCCGCATCAAATCGAGATAGTCGTATTCGACCTTGGCGGTCCAGTTGCCGCCAACGGCAAACTCGACGCCCGCGCCGGCGGTCCAGCCGAAATGATCGCGAGTCGTCGAGGCGATGAGATCGCCGTCGGCATCATTGAGGTTGAGTTTGGTGCGTCCCCACGCCACGCCGCCGGTGACGTAAGGCATCAACGCGCCGAACGCGTAGCCGATGCGGCCGCGTGCGGTCGCAAAATAGTCGAAGGTCGTGTGGAAAGGCGCTGGCATCAGCCGCGCGGTGTCCCGCGGACTGCTGAACGTGGCGTCGGCCTCGAAGCCCAGCACGACGTTGTTGCTGAACTGCCTGTTGTAGCCGAGCTGATAGCCGCCGATCAGGCCGGTCGGCGAAGGCGGCAGGAGAACGCCCTGCGCGGGCAGCGCATTGGTGCCGGGACCAAAGCTGCCGCCGCCATAACCCATGTGGCCGCCCAGATAAAATCCGGTCCAGTCATAAACCGGCTGAAGGCGAGGCGCCTTCGCTGCCATGCCTTGCGAGATATCGGCCGCGATCGCGGAGCCATCGAATGCCAGCGCGCCCAACGCGAAGCCGGCCAGAACGCGCTTCATGATAACGCTCGCGATCGGTCGGG
Organism: Nitrobacteraceae bacterium AZCC 2146; assembly: GCA_036924855.1. Taxonomy (NCBI): domain Bacteria; kingdom Pseudomonadati; phylum Pseudomonadota; class Alphaproteobacteria; order Hyphomicrobiales; family Nitrobacteraceae; species Nitrobacteraceae bacterium AZCC 2146. The sequence continues at coordinate 3,416,844 of JBAGRP010000001.1, read as the reverse complement.
GCACTTCATCCGGACGTCACTTCTCGCTCTGGGTCGCCAACGACATGCGACGAACCTTTTGATATTCCACAAAAATAGTCGATTCGCCCATAACTGCGGGGGGGTGTCGAAGGTCGTCATGAGACAAAACGAAGCAAAATGAGCAACCCGCCGACTTCTTGACTATAATTGCAACTAATTCGCAATAGCAAGAGACAACTGGAGAAGCATGTTTCAGTGGCAGCGGATCATGACGATTGGATAACGGCAGTTGGCTGACCGTCTCAGACAGGCGGCTCGGTGATCTCAAAAACTTCAAAAAAATGACCCGCCCGGGGGGACAGCCGGGCGGGTCGGGTGCGACACGGGGGTGGATGAGGCGCCCGTGTCGGACGCAGATCCACTTCAGTCGATCAGATCAAAGGTCAGTAGTTGCAGGTGCGGACGCGGCCGACGTAGTTGCCGTAACCGTCGTACTGGCGCACCCAGCCGCAGCGGCGATAGCCGTAACCGTAGCCGGTCTCGTTGGCAGCGATGGCGCTGCCGACGACGGCTGCACCGATCACGCCAGCGGCGATGCCGAGGCCGATGCCCGGGCCCTTGGCCTGAGCCTGCTGCGTGGAAGAAGCGATGGTGCCAGTGGCGGTGAGGGCGACGAGAGCGAAAGCAGCAATCTTGGTCTTGATCGACATGGGATATCTCCATCCATTTGAAACGCGGCCATTGTGGTCCGCATGCCAGTTGGTCGGAGGCTCCGCGAATTCGGTTCGAACCGCGATCAGGAATTTGGTTTCAGGAGTGTTTCGTCGCCCGCGTTCGTCATTGCGAGGAGCGGTTGCGACGAAGCAATCCAGTCTTGGCTTGTGACCCTCTGGATTGCTTCGCTCGAGCAAAGTTGGCAGAGCCAACTTTGCTCGAGCTCGCAATGACGTTGATATTGGATCTGCGACTAGCCGCTTTTGGGCGTATTCGTCAGCGCGGCCATATCGAACCGGTGGATGTCCTCCAGCAACTCGCAAAATGCGCGCGCGCCATGCTCCAGCAGTTTTTCGCCCTTGTCGGCGGAGGCCTGGGTGGAATCGCCAATCGCGCCGCCGGGATGAAGATCTTCCGCCTGCCAGGCGAATGGCGCGGGGCGAGAGGCCGACAGCCAGCGATAGTCCGTGTCCATCGCGAGACCCGCGGAAGCAAAGTTGGCGACCTTGTCGGCGCGCACATGTTGCGGATAGCGCGCCAGCATGATCGAGGTCTCGACCGCGCCGCCGTGAATGCCGTGGCGCAATTCGTCCGCGGAGAACAACCCGTCCGGCGCACCGAAGCGATTCCATCCGGTGGTTACGGCGAGCATGCCGTATTCGGCGCGAAGGTCCTGCGCCACCAGCGTCATCGCCGCGCTGTTGCCGCCGTGGCTGGTGACCATCACCAGCTTCTGGATGCCGGCGCGCGAAGCGCTTTCGCCAATCGCCATCCAGTTCTGCAGGGCGACGTCGGTGGGCAGCGTCAGCGTGCCGGGAAAAGCGAGGTGCTCGGTGGAAATGCCCACCGGCTGCACGGGCAGAAACGTCGCCGGGATCGAGGCCGGCAGCAGCTCTTTCACGCGGGCCAGGTAGGCCTCGGCGATCATGACGTCTGTGCCGAGCGGCAGATGCGGGCCATGCTGCTCGGTCGCCGCCAGCGGCAGCACGGCGATCCAGCTGGAGGCATCGCCCTTGGCAATGTCGGGCCAGTGGATCGCGGTCCAGTCGCGGGGGGGCATAACAGAAGTCATCGCAGGAACGTTTCTTTGCCTGAATTTGCGGGGTAGCTTGTCGGCGATCTCCAGCCGACGGGTAGCCAGTCGGGCCGAACGCCTGTACCACCCGGTTCGCTTTCCATCATGGGCCAAAACGATCAACGGAGTCCAATATGAGCCCGGTTTCTCTGCTGCGAGCGTTAACCATTGGCGCGACGGTCATGCTGACCGGATTGTCGCCCACCGCAGCCGAGACCAAGCTCGATAAGGTGAGCTTTGGCACCAACTGGGTCGCCGAGGCCGAGCATGGTGGGTTTTTCCAGGCCGTCGCCGACGGCACCTACAAGAGCTACGGGCTCGACGTCACCATCGTGCCGGGCGGCCCCAATGTGAACAACCGGATCCTGCTGATTTCCGGCAAGCTCGATTTCTTCATGAGCGCGAACACGCTGCAGTCGTTCGATGCGGTCGCCAACGACATCCCGGTGGTTGCCGTGGCCGCGGTGTTCCAGAAAGATCCGCAGATCTTCCTGGCGCACCCAAATCCCAAGGTCACAAAACTCGAAGACCTCAAGCCGCTGACGCTGCTGATCTCCAAGGAAGGCGTCGCCGGTTATTTGCAGTGGCTGAAGTCCGAGCACGGCTTCAGCGAGGCCAGGGTCAAGCCCTATACCTATAATGCCCAGCCCTTCATCGTCGACAAGAACAGCGCCATGCAGGGCTATGTCACCTCGGAGCCTTTCGTGGTCGAGAAGCAGGCCGGCTTCAAGCCGACCGTGATCCTGCTCGCCGATTACGGCTTCGACGGCTATTCGACGCTGATCGAAACCCGGCGCGACCTGGTCGACAAGAAGCCGGACCTGGTCCAGCGCTTCGTCGATGCCCTCGATGATCGGCTGGTACAACTATCTCTACGGCGACAACAAAGCTGCCAACGCCGTGATCAAGAAACTCAACCCGGAAATGACCGACGAGCTGCTGGCCTATTCCATCGCCAAGATGAAGGAATACGGCATCGTCGATTCCGGCGACACCGTGCGCGACGGCATCGGCGCCATGACCGAGGCGCGCGTCGCCAGCTTCTTCGACAAGATGTCGCGCGCGGGCGTGGTCAAGCGCGACATCGATTATCGCCGTGCCTACACGCTGCAATTCGTCAACAAGGGCGTCGGCGTCGATCTCAGGCCGAAGAAGTAAGCCCGGCGCGATGGCCGATCCCGCGATGTCAGTTCACAACGGTGACGCCGCAGTGAGCCTGCGCGGCGTCACCAAAGTCTATGACAACGGCACGGTGGCCTTGGGCCCGCTCGATCTCGACATCCGCAAGGGCGAGTTCGTCTCGCTGCTGGGATCGTCGGGCTGCGGCAAATCCACCGCGCTGCGTGTCATTGCCGGTCTCATCACGCCGACGTCCGGCGCTGTCGATGTATCGACGCGCTCGGGCCACACCATCGGCTTCGTGTTCCAGGAGCCGACGCTGATGCCCTGGAGCAGCGTCCGGGAAAATGTCCGGCTGCCGCTGAAGCTGGCGCATGTTGCGAATGCGGAATCGGATCGACGTGTCAGCGAAGCCCTGGCGCAGGTCGGGCTCGCCGAATTCGCCGATGCTTTTCCGCGCGAATTGTCCGGCGGCATGAAGATGCGGGTATCGCTGGCGCGCGCGCTGGTCACCGATCCGGATATTCTGCTGATGGACGAGCCCTTCGCCGCGCTCGACGAGATCACGCGTTTCAGGCTCAACAACGACCTGCTGACGCTGTGGCGCAAGCTCGGCAAGACCGTCATCTTCGTCACCCATTCGGTGTTCGAGTCAGTCTATCTGTCGCAGCGCGTCGTCGTGATGACGTCGCGCCCCGGGCGCATCAGCGCTGAATGCCGCATCGAGGCGCCGGAGCCGCGCGACGATGAATTCCGCACCTCGGTTGCCTATGCCACGCATTGCCGTGATGTTTCGCTGGCCTTGATGCAGGCGAGCGACGCGAGGGCTGGCGCATGAACGGGCTCGAACCCTTGTTGCCATCGGCGGCCCGCGAGCCAACGTCGCCGCGCAGCAATACGCGCGGACTTCGCTTCCTGCTGCCGGTTGCCGTCTGCGCAGCCGGCATCGTGGCGTGGGAATTGATCGTCCGAATCGGCGAGATTCCGCCCTATCTGTTGCCCGGCCCGCTTCTGGTGTTCCGCACCTTGATGACGGACTGGTCAATCCTGTCGGATTCGCTCGCGGTCACACTGCTGACCGCGCTGGAAGGCTTTGTCGCCGCGGCCGTCGGCGGCATCGCGCTGGCGCTGTTGTTCAACCAGTCGAAGTGGCTGGAATATTCGCTGCTGCCCTATGCGATCATTTTGCAGGTGACGCCGGTGATCGCCATCGCGCCCTTGATGCTGATCTATCTGCCGCAGCAGACTGCGGTCGTGGTCTGCGCCTGGATCGTGGCGTTCTTCCCGGTGCTGGCCAATACCACGCTCGGCCTCAATTCCGTGGACCGCAATCTGGCCGGGCTGTTTCAGCTTTATGGCGCGTCGCGCACCCAGACGCTGCGCTATCTGAAACTGCCGGCTGCGCTGCCGTTCATTCTTGGCGGATTGCGCATTGCCGGCGGATTGTCACTGATCGGCGCGGTAGCGGCTGAAATCGCCGCTGGTGCCGCTGGCGCGGGCTCCGGGCTGGCCTACCGGATCTTGGAATCCAGCTACCGCCTCAACATTCCCCGCATGTTTGCCGCGTTGCTGTTGCTCTCTGCCGCCGGGGTTGTCATTTATATGCTCCTCGCGCTGGTCTCGCATTTGGTGTTGCGACGCTGGCACGAGAGTGCACTGCGAAAGGAAAATTGATGGCTTCGGGAATTTCGTCTGACAAAATCGACCTGCTGATCTATGGGCCGTCCAAGCCGCTCATCGAGCAAGGCTTTTCGGATCAGTACGCGCTGCACAAATTCGAGACCCAGCCGGATCTGGAGCGGCTGACGCCGGACGTCGCCGGCCGCATTCGCGCCATTGCGGTCACCGGCCTGGTGCCCACCAACGCCGCGGTGCTGTCGCGCTTTCCCAAGCTCGAGATCATCTCCAGCTTCGGCGTCGGCTACGATCACATCGACGCCAAAACTGCGGCCGAGCACAACATCGTCGTCACCAACACGCCGGATGTGCTGACCGAAGAAGTCGCCGACACCGCGCTCGGCCTGTTCATCGCTACCGCGCGCGAATTCATCAAGGCTGATCGCTATCTGCGTTCCGGCCTGTGGCTGACGCAGCCTTATCCTTTGAGCGTCGGCTCGCTCCGCGATCGCAAGGTCGGCATGGTTGGCATGGGCCGCATCGGCCAGGCGATCGGACGTCGCCTTGACGCTTCGCTGGTGCCGGTCGTCTATCATTCGCGCAATCCGGCCGCGGGTGTTTCCTACAAGCACTATCCAAACCTGATCGAGATGGCGAAGCTCGTCGATACGCTGATCGTCATCACGCCGGGTGGACCATCGACGGCCAACCTGATCAACGCCGAGGTCATGAGCGCGCTCGGTCCGCGCGGCATCATCGTCAACGTCGCCCGTGGCTCGGTGATCGACGAGCCCGCTTTGATTGCCGCGCTGAAATCCGGAACCATTCTCGCCGCCGGCCTTGATGTGTTTGCGCAGGAACCGAAAGTGCCGGATGAACTTCGCGCGATGCAGAACGTTGTGCTGCTGCCGCATATCGGTTCGGCGTCGGTGGTGACGCGCAACGCGATGGATCAACTGGTGGTCGATAACCTCAAGCTCTGGTTCACCGGCAAGGCGCCGATGACGCCGATTCCGGAAACGCCGGTGAAAGGCCGCTGATCATGGGCCCGCTGTCCGTTAGCGGCCGATGTGTCGCGCTGGCCATCGCCGGCGTGATGCTCGGTGGCGTGCCGGGGCGGGCGCAGGACGCCGGGAGCTTGAAGAAAGACATGGTTGGACAATGGGAATTGTCCACCACCGAACGCAGCAAGACCTGCGTCGTCACCTTGAAAGGTGACGGCTCGCCGCAGGGGCTGAAGCTGGAGCTGGAGCCAGCTTGCCCGAAGGCTTTGCCGTTCACCAAAGACATCACGGCGTGGAGCGTGAGGGGCCTCGATATCGTGCGACTGCAGGATGCGACCGGCCAGGCGGTGATCGACTTCACGGAAGTCGAGAGCGGCATCTTCGAGGGCCTGCGAACCGGTGAGGGCGTCTACATCCTGCAGAATCTTGCGGCAGCGCGGTCGCTGGCGAAATCGATGGATCAGATGATCGGCGACTGGTCGGTGGTGCGCGGCAATGGCCGCGCGATCTGCGGCCTGACCCTGACCAACACCGAAGCCACGCCGGACAATTTTGCGGTGTTCCTGAAGCCGCGCTGCGATCCCATTGTCGTGAATTTCAATCCGACGGTATGGCGACTTGAGCGCGGCGAATTGCTGATGATGTCCGCCAGCGGCGAGACCTGGCATTTCGAGGCCGACGACAATGCGCAATGGCGCCGCGTGCCGGACAGCGCCGATCCGGTCATCCTGATGCGGAATAACTAGATCAGCTTCAGCCCCTTCAAACTCGCATGTCCGTTCTTGCCGACGATGATGTGGTCGTGCACCGAAATCCCGAGCGGCGCGGCGACATCGATCACCGCCTTGGTCATCTGCACATCGGCCTGCGACGGCGTCGGATCGCCGGAGGGATGGTTGTGCACCATGATGATGGCGGTCGCCGATAATTCCAGCGCGCGCTTCACCACCTCGCGCGGATAGACCGGCGTGTGATCGACGGTGCCGACCTGCTGCACCTCGTCCGAGATCAGCTGGTTGCGCTTGTCGAGAAACAGGATGCGGAACTGCTCCTTGTCGGCGAATGCCATCGCGGTTCGGCAATAGTCGATCACCGTCGCCCATGACGACAATACGGTGCGCTGCTTCAATTGGCCCTTGGCGACACGGTTCGCGGCGGCCGCGATCAGCTTGATCTCGGTGATCGCGGCCTCGCCGAGGCCGCCGACTTCGCGCAAACGCGCATCTGGCGCATGTACAGCTTCGGCGAAGGAGCCGAATTTTGTGATCAGCGATTTCGCCAGCGGTTTGACGTCGCGGCGCGGCAGCGCACGAAACAACACCATCTCAAGCAATTCGTAATCGCTCAGCGCATCGGCGCCGACGCCGCGGAAACGTTCGCGCAGCCGTTCGCGATGGCCGTGGTAATGCGGCGCTTCGGCGAGGCCTGATGGGGATATCGGATCGTTGGCATCTGCGGGCATGGACGCAACAGGTCAGTGAGCGATGCACACCAGCATGCCGTGCCCGACAGTTTTTGCAACTACGAATTGCCCGAGGTCGGAAAACACCCTTAGATCAAGTGCCCTGGATCAGGCGCACTGGATCAAGCCGCAGTCGGCGGCTTTTCGCCGTGCCGCTTCGACAGCGTGAAAATCTCGACCCCGGTGGGGGTGACGCCGACGGTGTGTTCGAACTGGGCCGACAGCGAGCGGTCGCGGGTCACCGCGGTCCAGCCATCGGACAGCACTTTGACGTGCGGCTTGCCGAGATTGATCATCGGCTCGATGGTGAACAACATGCCGGGCTTCAGCGGCACGCCTTCGCCGGGGCGGCCGACATGGATGATGTTCGGCTCGTCGTGGAACATGCGGCCGAGGCCGTGGCCGCAGAAATCGCGGACCACGCTCATCTGCTGCGGTTCGACGAAGCTCTGGATGGCGTGGCCGATGTCGCCGGTGGTGGCGCCGGGCTTCACGGCGGCGATGCCGCGCATCAGCGATTCATAGGTGACGTCGATCAGCCGTTCGGCCTTCCGGGCAATCGGTCCGACGGCGTACATCCGGCTGGAATCGCCATACCAGCCATCGACGATGAAGGTGACGTCGATATTGACGATGTCGCCTTCCTTCAGCGCGCGGTCGCCGGGCATGCCGTGGCAGACCACGTGGTTGATCGAGGTGCAGGTGGAATAGCGGTAGCCGCGGTACATCAGGGTAGCGGGGTAGGCGCCGTTGCTGAAGGCGAAATTGCGGACGAAATCGTCGATCTCGGAGGTCAGCACGCCCGGTTTGACCAGATCGGTGAGGTCGTCGAGGCACAGAGATACCAGCGCGCCAGCCTTGCGCATGCCGGCAAAGGCGCCGGGGCCGTGCAGCTTGATCTGCCCGGTCTTGCGCTGGGAGGTTTCGGAGGCTTCGACGTAGCTCATCAGGTGATCTTGCCAGGCGGGTCTGTGACGGGAATGTGTGGTTTGAAGTCCCAATTTAATGATCGGGGCGCTCAGCGCAAGCCAGAGCTGCCGCGCATGGCTCTATTCTCATGGCTCTGTTATGGCTCGATTGGCACCGGCCCAGCCAGGACGAGGCCATCGCGGCTGATCCCGCAGGTATAGGCGATCGCCTCGACGCCCGCGACGTGGGCCATGTCGAAAGCCCGTCCATAGGCCGGATCGATGTCGCGGGCCAGCGCGAAGGCGGTCGAGGAGCCGATCTGGATCACGAACAGCATCACGGCGCGGGCACCAGTTGCCGCCACGATCGCCAGTTCTTCCAGATGCCGGGCGCCGCGCGCCGTCACCGAATCCGGAAATTCGGCGAGGCCCTGCCGGCGCATCATGTGCACGTTCTTGACCTCGACATAGCAAAGCGGACGCGCCGGATCTTCCAGCAGGAAATCGACCCGTGACGCCACACCATACTTCACCTCGCGGCGGATATTGGCATAGCCGGCCAGCTCCGGGATCGCCTGCGCGGCCAGCGCCTCCGCGACGATAGCGTTGGGGTGCATGGTGTTGACGCCGACCAGTTCAGAGCCGCCGCCGAAATCGGCTTCGATCAGTTCCCACGAATACGGCAGCTTGCGCGTCGCGCTTGGTGATTTCGACAGCCAGACCCGCGCGCCGGTTGCCTGCAGTCCGGTCATGGCGCCGGGATTGGCGACATGGGCGGTGATCACGCTGCCATCGGCCAGCTCGACGTCGGCGAGGAAGCGCTTGTAGCGCCGCAGCAGCGTCGCCGGAACGAGTTCGACGGCAAATTTCATGACGATCAGGTGGGGACTTCGACGGTGGTTTCCACCGGCAGCGCGCCGCCGCGAATCCGCAATTCGCGGACCGGATAGGGCACCCGGATGCCCTCGCGCTTGAACGCATCCCACAGCGACAGCATGACGTCGCTGCGGACGATGTCCATGCCGTCCGGCTCGGAGATCCAGAACGTCAGCGAGAACTTCATGCCGGCCTCGGCGAATTCGGTGAGGATGCAGTTCGGCGGCTTCAGCTTGGTGGCGCGAGGTGTTGCGGCAGCCACCTCGATGGCCAGCTTGCACACCAGCCGCGGATCGGCATCGTAGTTGGTGCCGAAATTGACTTTTATCAGCGTGTCCTTGTCGGTGTAGGTCCAGTTCACCACCTTCTGGGTGATCAGGTCCTCGTTCGGGATCAGGAATTCGCGGCCATCGCCAGCGGCGACCGAAATATAGCGCGTATTCATCGCGCTGATCCGGCCGGAACTGTCGCCGATGGTCACGAGATCGCCCGGCTTCACCGACTTGTCGGCCAGCAGGATCACGCCGCTGATGAAATTGGCGACGATCTTCTGCAGGCCGAAACCGATGCCGACGCCGACCGCACCGGAAAACACCGCTAGCGCCGAGAGGTTGATGCCAACCGCGCCCATCACCAGCGCGACGGCGAAGATCATCAGCAGCAGCCGCACCAGCTTGGTCAGCAGCACCTGGATCGATGGCGTCAGGTCGCGGGACTGGTTGATCCGGCCCTCGATGAAATTGCTGGCGACGTTCGACAGCCACAGCGCCACGGCCAGCAGCACGCCGAGTTTGATCAGCAGCAGCGGCGTCAGCCTGAGACCGCCGAGTTCGATGCCGATCGAATCCAGCATCTCGACGGTCGGATCGAGCTGGCCAAGAATGCTGAGCGCCGCGACGAACCAGGCCGAGATCGAGACCAGCCGGACCATGAATTCATTGCGGATCACGCTGGTGACGAGCCTTATCACCAGCCACGCCAGCGCCAGCTTGGCAGACACTGCGAGCAGATAGCTGCGGCTCGGCCAGGTTGAGTTCAGCATCACGACCCGGTCGATGGTCATCAGCACCGCGAAGGCGGCGGTGGATGAACTGCCGATCAGGATGCGCGCGAACATCCGCAGCGGCGCCGGCCAGCCCATCGCCAGCGAGGTCATGTCGATCCGGGACCGGATGGCGGCTCCGATCGCAAAGGCCATTCCGCCGCCGGCCATCATCAACCCGAGCTGGAAATAAAACCACGGCGAGGTCACTTCCGCGCCAAATGAGCGGGCCGTGGTGAGCAGGAATTCGTGGGTGTCGTTGAGGTCGGGCATCGCCAAAATCTCATCTCGCGCGAAAGCGCCGCCGCGCCGTAATTGATTCGAATGTGCGCTAGATTCACACAGGCGCCGCGTCAGCGCCATCGACTGCGGATGCAGAAGCGCCTGCATTTGCCAGCAAATCAGGCACAATGTCGCTGCGGACAGAAATCGGTTGGCCTCGAAGGGAGCCGACGATAAGGATGCAGTTGCAAGTATTTACGACTGCGGAGCTCCATGGCCTCACTTGATTCAGTCAGCATCGCCGTCCTGCTTGGCGCCGTTCTGGTGATGGCCGGTATTCTGTCGAGCCTGCTCGCGCTGCGCTTCGGCGCGCCCTTGCTGCTGTTCTTCCTGTTCATCGGCATGTTCGCCGGCGAATCCGGGCCCGGCGGACTGCGTTTCGACGACGTGCACACCACCTATCTCGTCGGTTCGGTGGCGCTGGCGCTGATCCTGTTCGATGGCGGGCTGAAGACGCGGTTTCAAAGCATTCGGGCGGTACTGGCGCCATCGATGGTGCTGGCCACCGCCGGTGTGCTGCTGACGGCCCTGATTACCGCGCCTGTGGCCAAATATGCCCTCGACCTGAACTGGACCGAGGCCTTGCTGATCGGCGCCGTGGTGGCCTCGACCGATGCGGCCGCGGTGTTTCTGCTGGTGCATGCGCAGGGCCTGCGCCTGCGGCCCCGCGTCGGCGCGACGCTGGAAGTCGAATCCGGCACCAACGATCCGTTCGCGGTGTTCCTCACCTTGATGCTGGTGAAGCTGATTGCGCTCGGTGGCACGTCGGCCGGCCATGTCGCGATGGAATTTGCCCAGGAAGCCGTGCTCGGCACGCTGATCGGCGTGGTCGGTGGCCGGCTCGTGGTGCTGGCGCTGAACCGCGTCGCTCTGCCGCAGGGACTGCACGCGCCGTTCGTCTGCACCGCGGCGCTGGTGATCTTCGGGCTGGCGCAGATCTTCCACGCTTCCGGCTTCCTCGCGGTCTATCTCGCCGGCATCATCATCGGCAACCGGCCAACCCGCGCGCACAATTCGGTGGTCGCGTTTCTCGATGCCGCCACCTGGCTGGCGCAGATCGTGATGTTCGTGCTGCTCGGCCTGCTGGTGTCGCCGCAGCGTCTGGTGAGCAGCATTATTCCCGCGGTCGCGGTAGCGCTCGTTCTGATGCTGGTGGCGCGGCCGATCGCCGTGTTCCTGTGCCTGGCGCCGTTCCGCTTCAACTGGCGCGAGAAGGCGTTCGTCGCCTGGGTCGGCCTGCGCGGCGCGGTGGCGATCTTCCTGGCGTCGATCCCGATGCTGGTCGGGCTCCCGAAAGCCTATCTGTATTTCGACGTCGCCTTCGTTGTCGTGATCATTTCGCTGCTGCTGCAGGGCTGGACCCTGGCCGTTGCCGCGCGAAAACTCCACGTTGCGCTGCCGCGCACCGACAAGGGGCCGCGGCGCATCGAGCTCGATCTGCCCGGCCAGCTCGAGCAGCAGCTGGTCGGCTATTCGGTGCGGCCGAAGAGCCTGTATCTGAAGCGCGGCCTGATTCCGTCCTGGTCGAAGCCGACGCTGGTCATTCGCGACCAGCGCATCCTTTCGCCCGCCGAAGCCGACCCGGTCGTGGCCGGCGACTACATCTATTTGTTAGCGCCGCCCGAGAAGGCCGAGGCGCTGGATCGCTTCTTCGTTGATATGTCGCCGAGTTCGGCGCCGGATCCGCATCTGCTCGGCGACTTCGTGGTGTCCGGCGAGATTACCCTCGGCGATCTCGCTGCCATCTATGGCATCGCTGTCGATCCGGAGCAGGCGAGCCTGACCCTGGCCGACTATTTCGACGTCCATCTCGATCACGCACCAACCGTCGGTGCGGCCTTGACGGTCGATACCATCGATCTGGTCGCACGCAGCCTCGGCGGTGGCCGCGTCAATGTGGTGGGTCTGCGCCTGCCGGAAGACGAAGAGCCGGCGCCGAAACTGACGCGCGGAGGAGCGCTGAAGCGCAAGCTGGCTGATATGTGGTCTTCGCTGTCCGGCGCCTGATGGCCATCCGGCCTGGGGCAGAACTTCAAACTTGGGGCAGGACTTCGGCACCGCCAAACGCCGCGACGCAACCGCGCTTCAGCATCACGATCTGCGTCGCCAATTGCCGCATCTCGTCGGCATCGTGGCTGACATAGACCATCGGCACGTCGGCCTCGTCGCGCAGCCGCACCAGATAGGGCAGAATTTCTGCCTTGCGCTCCTCGTCCAGCGCGCCCAGGGGCTCGTCGAGCAACAGCAGCCGCGGCCGTGACAGCAAGGCGCGGCCCAGCGCGACACGTTGCCGCTCGCCGCCGGACAGGCCGCCGGGTCGGCGATCCAGCAGGTTTCCGATATCGAGCAGGTCGGCGATGCGGCCTTCCTGCGTCGGGTCGCGGGCGAGGCGGTTCATCCGCCGCCCGTAATCGAGGTTCTGCGCGACGTTGAGATGCGGAAACAGCCGCGCGTCCTGAAACACATAGCCGATGCGGCGGCGATGCGAGGGAACGTGCACGCCCGCCGCGGTGTCATCGAGCACGTCGCCGTCGATGGCGACGATGCCACGATCGGGCTTTACGAGACCGGCGATCATGCTGATCAGCGAAGTCTTGCCGGCGCCGGACGAGCCGAACAGACCGGTGACGCGGCCTTCGCTCGCGAACGCTACTTCTACTGCAAAATCACCAAGCTTCTTGAAGACGTCAACGCGCAGCACGATCAATTCCCATGCAGGCGTTGCGTCGCGCGGCGCGCGAACCATTCCGATGCGATCAGCGCCGAGAAGGCGATGGCAATGGAGATGACCACCAGCCGCAACGCAGCGGTGTCGCCATCCGGAGTCTGGATCAGCGAATAGATCGCCGAAGAAATCGTCTGGGTCTCGCCGGGAATATTGGACACGAAGGTGATGGTAGCGCCGAACTCGCCGATCGCCTTGGCGAAGCCGAGCACCATGCCGGCCAGCACGCCGGGCATCGCCAGCGGCAGCGTCACCGTCGCAAACACTTTCCACGGCGCCGCGCCCAGCGTGCCTGCCGCCTGCTCAAGTTTACGGTCCACGGCCTCGATCGAAAGCCGGATAGGCCGCACCAACAAGGGAAACGACATCACGCCGCAGGCCAATGCCGCGCCGGTCCAGCGAAACGCGAAGACGATACCGAGATGTTCGGCGAGCCAGGCGCCGACCAGGCCGCGCTTGCCGAGCGTCAGCAGCAGCAGATAGCCGGTCACGACCGGCGGCAGAACGAGCGGCAGATAGATGATGGCATCGACGATCGCCTTTCCCCAGAAATCGCGCCGCGCCAGCAGCCAGGCGACGCCGATTCCGAGCGGCGTCGAGATCAGTGTGGCAATGACGGCGACCCGTACTGAAAGCAGGATCGCCGTCCATTCCGTGGGAGTGATATCGAACACGTTCTCAGGTCGTCGGGCTGACCAGGAAGGTGAAGCCATACTTTTCGAGAATGGTCTTTGCGGCCTTTGTCTTCAGGAAGGCGAGATAGTCGGCGGCCTCGGTCTTTGCCGTTGTCGTCGCCGCCACCGGATAGATGATCGCAGGGTGCGAATCCGTCGGGAAGGTGGCGATGATCTTGACGCCGGGATCGACCTTGGCGTCGGTCGCATAGACGATGCCCAGCGTGGCTTCGCCGCGCGACACCAGCGTCAATGCGGCGCGAACGCTCTCGGCCATGGCGAATTTCGGCTCCGCCGCAGCCCAGCTGCCGAGCTTCTCCAACGCGGCCCTGGCGTACTTGCCGACCGGCACCGACTTGACGTCGCCGGTGGCGATCTTGCCGTCACCGGCCAGTCTGGCGAGATCGAAGCCCTGGCCGATCGTGACGTTGTCGAGCTTGGAATCCTTCGGCGCGATCAGCACGATGCTGTTGCCGAGCAGATTGACCCGGGTCGGCTCGTTGATGTTCTTCTTGCCGATCGCGTAGTCCATCCAGTCGGTATCGGCGGAGACGAACACATCGGCGGGCGCGCCCTGTTCGATCTGCTTGGCGAGCACCGAGCTCGCGGCATAGCTGGTGGTGATCTTGACGCCGGTCTTTGCGGTGTAGGCGGCGTCGATGTCATCGAGGGCGTTCTTCATCGAGGCGGCGGCGAACACCGTCAGGCTCTTGTCCTGCGCTAGCACAGGCGAAAGGGTCGATCCCAACAGGATCGAAAAGGCCGCGAAAATTCCGGCAAGGGGACTCATAAGGCGATTCATCTGGCGCTCCATGCGAGTTCGCAGCGCAATGCGCGCGCAAATCAGGCGTTGGTTGGATGTGAATGCGACAGGCGGAAGCGCCGTTCCGGCAATCCCTGGGACTTACGATCCGCAGGGATATCGCGAGGGGACAATATCAGGCTGACAATGGGGGTAAAGGCCCCCAACGCTAATCGGAGGGCAGCACGGCCAGGCCGATGGCATTCTCGGTCGCGCCGCTGATCTGGATCACGAACGGGCTGGCCGCGAGTTCGTACTTCATGGTCTTGCGGATGCCGTCGCAGTCGGTGGCGCCACTGAACGCTTTGAGCTTCAGGATATGCCCATCCTGCACCACATCGACCCAGGCGCCGGACGACAGGCTGATCGTGTAGATGCCGGCTTTCGGCGACGTCTTGAGGGTCGCAAAGCCGGCAAAGGTGCCGTCTTTTGGCGCACGCTCGGGCGGCGTCGGCAGATTGGCAGCAGCCGGCGACAGCAGGCTCAGCATGATCGCCGGTGCGGTGATTTCCGCGCCGGAAGCGAGCTTTGGCCGGTCCGGCGAGGTCAGCGCCGCGCGGTCGCGGTCGATTGGCCATTTGAATTTGTCGCAGCCGCTTGGCTCGGCCGCCCAGGCGGGCACTGAGCCGAGCAGGGTCAGCGCTACGATCAGACGCGCGCGCATGGTCAATCCACCGCGATCATGACGTCGGAGGCTTTCACTACCACGATGACCTTGCCGCCGGCCTTGATGGCGAGATCGTCGACCGCTTCGTTGGTAATGGAAGAGGTCACGACCTGGCCGCCGATATCGACGCGGACATGCGACGTGGTCGCACCCTTCGTCACTTCGAGGACCGTGCCCCTGATCTGGTTGCGTGCACTGATGCGCATGATGATCTCACAGGATTGAGCCGCACGCGACGATGCCGCGCACTTGCTGACAGATGCGGAAATGTGAAATCGGGACCGTCGTCGCCGTTGGCGTCGTCCGCTTACGGCGTGACGACATCCCATCCTAGCGCATTTCGCCGCTGCAGGAATAGCCGTTCAGCGAGATACGATCACGGTGCCGTCAGTACTTGCCGGCATGCCGTGGGCAATTCGGTCAGAGTCATTGGCGGCTTCGGCTTTGGCGGCGTGGCCGGCGGTTTCGGATGCAGCACGGCGTCGCTGAACCAGTAGGCGAGATCGCCGGCGCTGCAGCCTTCGCCGTCCGCCGGCGCCGGCTGCGATTCGCATTCGGTGCTGCCCAACGGGCATTTGATGCGGACGTGAAAGTGATAGTCGTGGCCGTACATCGGCCGCACCTTGGACAGCCAGCTGCGGTCGCCCTTGGCCTCGCGGCACAGCGCCTTCTTGATGGCGGCGTTGACGAAGATACGCTCCACGCTCGGCTCCTGCGCCGCGGCGCGGATCACCGACAGATGGCTCGGCGTCCACACCATCGGATCGATGTCGAGTCGGTCGCGCCGCACCATCATGACCGCCGACATCTCCTCGCGCTCGTTGCGCGACAATTGCCGGTTCGGCATCGGCGTCAGCCAGATATCGGCATCGAGCCCGACCTGATGGCTGGCATGGCCGGTGATCATCGGGCCGCCGCGCGGCTGCGACATGTCGCCGACCAGCAGGCCGGGCCAGCCCGCGGCCTTGTTCGCCTTGGCCGACAGTCGCTCCAGCAGTTCGACCATTTGCGGGTGTGCCCAGTTGCGGTTGCGCGACAGCCGCATCACCTGCCAGGTCGGGCCGTTGATCGGCAGCGCTTCGGCACCGGCGATGCAGCCCTTGGCATAGAAGCCGACCACCTGGGTCGGGGTTCTCGTCGGCAACAGCTTGCGGCCGAACAGCTCCTTGGCTGCGACGTGCGGATCGTTGGGATTGGCCAGCACCGGCAACGGCTTTGGATCGACGCTGCCCTTGTCCTGCGCCAGCGCAGCGGCGGCTGTGACAATTGCGGCGGGCAACAGCAGCAGGGTGAGAATCAGGCGTGGGTTCATGGAGGCCAATGATAGTGGAAGTCGCAGCTCATTTCAGCCGCGCGCCGTTAAGGTTTTGATAACCATGTCGCTCACTGACGCTTTTTTTTGCGTAACAGTCTCTGTGCTGTGGATGGCCCCCTGAAATGGACCATTATCTTAGCGTTTTCAGTATTTTGCATGCTTCGAGTTAACAAAAGCGTGGTGCATTAGGAATTGCTTAACGTTGCGAGGCCGGATTTGCCTGTTGCACAGGCAACTATTGTGCACATGCGCTGGCCAACTTCAGGTCAGAGCCACCCGCTCATGGGAAGTGATACCTTTTTTTTAGACACTTCTTGCAAAACGATCCACGCGCAGAATGCAGTGGAAGTATCATGGCGAAATTCCGGCCAGCGGCGAAGAAAAAGCTCAAGCCAGCAGCCGCGAATGTTTCGCGGCCCGGCCGCATGATGAAAGCTGCGCCGAAACTGGTTCCGAAGGGCCGTCAGGTCTCGACCGAGATCGGCGAGATCGTGCGCAAGCGCGCGCAGGCCGAGGCCGCGATCGCGGACGCGCGGAAATCCCACGAACGGCTGCGCGAGGCGATCGACATCCTGCCCCAGGGCATCGTGTTTCTCGATTCCGACGGCCGCTACATTCTCTGGAACAAGAAGTATGCGGAGATCTACAACCGCAGCTCCGATCAATTCGTGGCCGGCGCGCGGCTGCAGGACACCATCCGTGTCGGTGTCGAACGCGGCGATTATCCGGAAGCGATCGGCCGTGAAGACGAGTGGATCGCCGAGCGGGTCGCGAAATTGTTTCACCCCGACGAACGCCACGAGCAGGTGCTGGCCGATGGCCGCGTCATCCTGATCGACGAGCGGCTGACCGAAGACGGTGGCGTGATCGGCCTGCGCGTCGACATCACCGAGCTGAAGCAGCGCGAAGCCTCGTTCCGTTTGCTGTTCGACAGCAACCCGGTGCCGATGATCGTCTGCGCGCTCGAGGACGAGCGCGTGCTCAGCGTCAACGACGCCGCAGTGGAGCATTACGGCTATACGCGCGCGGAATTCGAGAAGCTGACGATCCGCCATCTGCAGGCGTTCGAGGCCGAGCCGCCATGGGCCGGCGATCATTCCGGTGATGAGCAGGCCGCGCGGACCTGGAAGCACGTCAAGGCCGATGGTTCGCTGATCGATCTGGCGATCTACTCGCGCAATCTCTCCTATGGCGACGAGCCGGCGGTGATGCTGGCGCTGATGGACATCACCGAACGCAAGCGCGCCGAAATGCGGCTGGCATTCATGGCCCATCACGATGGCCTCACCGGCCTGCCGAACCGCAACCTGCTGCGCCAGCGGCTCGATGAAGTCCTGGCCCATACAAGGCGCAGCGGCGAAAAGATCGGCGTGCTGTTTGTCGGCCTCGACAATTTCAAGGGCGTCAATGACACCCTTGGCCACGGCATCGGCGACAAGCTGCTGCGCGGTGTGGCGCGGCGGCTGCGCTCTTCGCTGCGCGAGGAAGACGCCATCGCGCGGCTCAACTCCGACGAATTCGCCATCCTCCAGACCGGCATCGACCGGCCCGAAGACGTCGTGCTGCTGGCGCGGCGGCTGCTTGAGGCGATCGGCGAACCGTTTCTGCTCGACGGCCATTCCGTCATCATCGGCGCCAGCATCGGCATCGCCATGGCGCCGAGCGACGGCGACGACTCCGAGCGGCTGCTGAAGAATGCCGACATGGCGCTGTCGCGCGCCAAGAACGATTCCCGCGGCACCTTCAGCTTCTTCGAATCCGGCATGGATGCCCGCGCGCAGAGCCGCCGCAAGATCGAGATTGATCTGCGCGCCGCGATCCAGAGCGACCTGCTGCGACCGTATTACCAGCCGCTGATCGACCTGAAGAGCGGCCGCATCACCGGCTTCGAGGCGCTGGTGCGCTGGCCGCATCCGGAGCGCGGCATGATATCGCCGGCGGATTTCATCCCGGTCGCCGAGGACACCGGCCTGATCAACGCGCTCGGCGCGCAGATTCTGCGCCGCGCCTGCATGGAGGCCGCGCAGTGGCCCGACGAGGTTCGCGTGGCGGTCAACCTGTCGCCGCTGCAATTCCGCGTCGGCAATCTCTTGTCGGTGGTGATGGATGCGCTGAAGCAATCCGGTCTGCCGGCCAAGCGGCTTGAGCTGGAGATCACCGAAACGCTGCTGCTGGAAAAGAGCAGTCAGGTGCTGGCGACGCTGCATGCGCTGCGCGCGCTCGGTGTGCGGATTTCAATGGACGATTTCGGCACCGGCTATTCGTCGCTCAGCTATCTCCGCAGCTTTCCGTTCGACAAGATCAAGATCGACCAGTCGTTCGTGCGCGACCTCGGCTCCAACCGCGATGCCCAGGCGATCGTGCGCTCGATCATCAGCCTCGGCATGGGCCTCGGCGTCACCATCACCGCCGAAGGCGTCGAAACCGAAGCCGAGCTTGCTTGCCTGCGCACCGAAGGCTGCCACGAAGCGCAAGGTTTCCTGTTCAGCAAAGCCCGGCCGAACGTGGAGATCGTCGAACTGCTAAAGGCGCAATGCACCGCCGATCCCGACGCGGAAATGTCGGTGCGCGCGCAGGTGGCGTAAAGCGAACCCGGCGCGCGGCCAGGCCAAGTCCCAGGTCAGGCCCTGAACTTCGGAGACCTTATTATTTCGTCTGATC
The DNA here is from genome assembly GCA_036924855.1 of Nitrobacteraceae bacterium AZCC 2146. NCBI lineage: Bacteria > Pseudomonadati > Pseudomonadota > Alphaproteobacteria > Hyphomicrobiales > Nitrobacteraceae > Nitrobacteraceae bacterium AZCC 2146. The sequence goes on along the minus strand of JBAGRP010000001.1, from coordinate 3,397,940 downwards.
GTCCACCGCCGCGCCCGGCGTGTTCTTCTTGATCGACTCGATGGCGCTCACGGCCGACGCCTTCTGCGCATAGCGCCGCGCGTGCGGTCATTGCGCGTGGTTTCGCGCGCGCAATGACCGCAGGCATATTTCCAAGCCTGTTACTTGACGAGCGGACAGCCGCCGTCCTGGATCGGTCGGAATGCCTGGTCGCCCGGCACTTCCGCCAACACCTTGTAATAATCCCAGGGTGCCTTCGACTCTTCCGGCTTCTTCACCTCGAGCAGGAACATGCTGTGCACCATGCGTCCGTCTTCGCGCAGTATGCCATTGTCGGTGAACGCATCGCGCACCGGCGTTTCGCGCATCTTCGCCAGCACCGGCTTGGTGCTCTTCGTGCCGGCGGCCTGCACGGCCTTGAGATAATGCAGCGTGGCGCTGTAGGTCGCGGCCTGATTCATGGTCGGCATGCGCTTCATGCGTTCGAAAAAGCGCTTGCCGAACGCGCGGGTGCGGTCGTTCAGATCCCAGTAATAGGCCTCGGTGATGATGAGGCCCTGCGCCATCTTCAGTCCGAGGCTGTGGATGTCGGAAATGAACATGACGATGCCGGCGAGCTTCTGCCCGCCTGCCACAATGCCGAATTCGGAAGCCTGCTTGATAGTGTTGATGGTGTCGCCGCCGCCATTGGCGAGGCCGACGATTTTGGCCTTGGACGATTGCGCCTGCAGCAGGAAGGACGAGAAGTCGGCGGTGTTGAGCGGGTGTCTTGCGCTGCCCACGATCTTTCCGCCGGCCGCCCTCACGACATCGCCGGTGTCGCGCTCGATGGAGTGGCCGAACAGGTAGTCGGCGGTGATGAAGAACCAGCTGTCGCCGCCCTGCTTGACGATGGCGCTGCCCACCGTATGCGCATTGGCATAGGTGTCGTAGGTCCAGTGCGCGGTGTAGGGCGAGCAGGATTTTCCGGTGATGTCGGAACTGGCGGCATCGGTCACGATCATGATCTTCTCGAACTGCTTCGACATCTCCATCGCCGCCAGCGCTGTGGCCGACGTGGGAAGATCGATGATCATGTCGACGTTCTCGGCGTCGTACCATCGGCGCGCAATGGTGGCGGCCACGTCGGCCTTGTTGAGCGGATCGGCCGTCACCACCTCGATCGGCTTGCCGAACATCGTGCCACCGAATTCCTCGATGGCTAGTTTGGTGGCTTCGACATTGCCCTGACCGCCGATGTCGGAATAGACCGACGCGAAATCGGCCATGATCCCGATCTTCAGAGGCGTGGCGGGTTGTTGCGCAGATGCGTGGGCGCCCAGTATCAGTGCGACAGCAAAAGTCGTCGCCGCAAGCGCGCGGTGCGTGCCGGTCATTCGGTTCTCCCCATTCTTTTTTTTACGTCCGGCTTTGTTGCCGTACGCCGCCAGCATGAATGGGGTCCGGCACAGAGGCAAGCGCCGTTACCGGGCGGTTTATTAGCCACGCCATATCGGGCAGCGCCCGCGACAATGGGTTATCAGGGAAAGGGAATGCGAGACGGCAGCCGCATCAGCGGCCGGCAGGGCTCTGGCAGCGGAGCCTCAGCTATCCACCTTCAGCGCCGCAATAAAAGCTTCCTGCGGGATGTCGACCTTGCCGAACTGCCGCATCTTCTTCTTGCCTTCCTTCTGCTTCTCCAGAAGTTTTCGTTTACGCGTGATGTCGCCGCCGTAGCACTTGGCGGTGACGTCCTTGCGCATGGCGCGGACGGTTTCGCGGGCGATCACCTTGCCGCCGATCGCCGCCTGGATCGGGATCACGAACATATGCGGCGGGATCAGTTCCTTCATCTTCTCGACCATGGCGCGGCCGCGGCCTTCGGCGCGGGTGCGGTGCACCAGCATCGACAGCGCATCGACCGGCTCGTTGTTGACGAGGATCTGCATCTTGACGAGGTCGGCGACCTTGTAGTCGGTGAGGTGATAGTCGAACGAGGCGTAACCCTTGGAGATCGACTTCAGCCGGTCGTAGAAATCGAACACCACCTCGTTGAGCGGCAGGTCGTATTTCACCATCGCGCGGGTGCCGATATAGGTCAGCTCCTTCTGCGAGCCGCGGCGGTCCTGGCATAGTTTCAGGACGCTGCCGAGATATTCGTCGGGGGTCAGGATGGTGGCTTCGATCCACGGTTCGTGGATCTCCGCGATCTTCACCACGTCGGGCATGTCGATCGGATTGTGGATCTCGATCTCATCGCCGTTGGTGAGGTGCATCTTGTAGATCACCGATGGCGCGGTGGCGATCAGGTTGAGGTCGAATTCGCGGCTCAATCGCTCCTGGATGATTTCCAGATGCAACAGGCCGAGGAAGCCGCAGCGGAAGCCGAAGCCCAGCGCCGCGGAGGTTTCCATTTCGAAGGAGAAGCTGGCGTCGTTGAGCCGCAGCTTGCCCATGGCGGCGCGCAGCGTCTCGAAATCGTCGGCGTCGACCGGGAACAGACCGCAGAACACCACGGGGATCGCCGGCTTGAAGCCCGGCAGCATCTCGGTAATCGGATGGCGGTCGTCGGTGATGGTGTCGCCGACGCGGGTGTCGGCGACTTCCTTGATCGCCGCGGTGATGAAGCCGATCTCGCCGGGGCCGAGTTCGTCCACCTGCGTCATCTTCGGCGTGAAGAAGCCGACGCGCTCGACATCATAGGCGGCGTTGGTGCCCATCATGCGGATGCGCTGGCCCTTCTTCATCACGCCGTCAACGATGCGGACCAGCACGATGACGCCGAGATAGACGTCGTACCAGCTATCGACCAGCAATGCCTTCAGCGACGCCTGTCGATCGCCCTTCGGCGGCGGCAGCCGCGTGACGATGGCTTCCAGCACGTCGGGCACGCCGAGGCCGGTTTTCGCCGAGATCATCACCGCGTCCGACGCGTCGATGCCGATGACGTCCTCGATCTGCTGCTTGACCTGGTCGGGCTCGGCGGCGGGCAGGTCGACCTTGTTGAGCACCGGCACGATCTCGTGGCCGGCATCCAGCGCATGATAGACATTGGCGAGGGTCTGCGCCTCGACGCCCTGCGAGGCATCGACCACCAGCAGCGAGCCTTCGCAGGCCGCCAGCGAGCGCGAGACTTCATAGGCGAAGTCGACGTGGCCCGGCGTGTCCATCAGGTTGAAGATGTAATCCTTGCCGTCCTTGGCATGGTAGTTCAGCCGCACCGTCTGCGCCTTGATGGTGATGCCGCGCTCGCGCTCGATATCCATCGAATCGAGCACCTGCTCCTTCATTTCGCGCGCCTGCAACCCGCCGGTGATCTGGATCAGCCGGTCGGCGAGGGTCGATTTGCCATGATCGATATGGGCGACGATCGAGAAGTTGCGGACGTTCGAAATCGGGACAGTTGTCATGGGCGCGGGATAGCATTCGCGCCCCGATGCGGCAACCTTATTGCAGATTTCCGCCGCTTTTGCGCGCCATTTGCCTCACGGCATCCTGATTCCACTGACGCTCGAAACGCGCTAGGCAAAGGCATGACTGAAGCTGTTTCCATGCCTTCCGCTGCGCGTCCGCGCTTCCGCTCGATCGGCCGCCGCGGCGCCGCGCGCCTCGTCGCCTGGGCCGGCGACGCCCGGCTGAGTTCGCTGCTGGTCGCCGGATTCGTGCTGGCCCATGTGGTGCTGTGGACCGCGATCCTGACACAATTGAAGGCGGCGCAGGACGTCCACTATGACGTCGCCGAGGCCTTTGCCTGGGGGCAGAAGTTCCAGCTCGGCTATGGCAAGCACCCGCCGCTGTCAGGCTGGGTCGCCGGTGCCTGGTTTGCGATCTTTCCGCCGGTGGACTGGTCGACCTACGCGCTGGCGATGGTCACGGTCGGCGTGGGCATGATGATCTGCTGGAGAATCGCGCTGTGTGTGGTCGATCGCCGCCGCGCCTTCCTCGTGGTGGTGATGCTGGCGCTCTATCCGATCTTCAATTTCAAGGGCTTCAAATACAATCCCGACCTGCTGCAGCTCGTCACCCTGCCGCTGCTGGTGCTGGCCTATCTCGATGCGTTCGACAAGCGCACGATTCGCTCCGGCGTCTGGCTCGGCCTTGCCGGTGCGCTGGCGCTGATGACGAAATACTGGGTGCTGACCATGATCGGCGCGATTGGCCTCGCCGCGCTGATCCATCCGGCGCGGCTGCTGTTCCTGCGTTCGCCGGCGCCCTGGGTGGCGATCGTGACGCTGGCGGTGGCGATGGTCCCGCATTTCCTGTGGCTGCAGCAGGTCAATTTCGCGCCCTTCACCTATGCCGGCGATTCCTATGCGATCTCGACCCATCTCCAGAGCCTGCAACTGGCGCTGGGTTACATCGGCCACAATCTGGCGCTGCTGGCGCTGCCGGTGGCGCTCGCCGCTTGGGTGCTGGCGTGGAGCCCGCGCTGGTGGAGCCTGCCGTTCCGTGATCCGCGCGCCTTCTTTGCGCGGCCATGGTCGCTGCGCGGCAATCCCGGCGTGCGGACGTCGCAGGCGCTGAACGTCTGGCTGATCCAGGCCATCGTCGCGATCGGCCCGCCGATCGGCGCGCTGGTGTTCGGGATCTACATCAAGACGGACTGGGGCATCTCGCTGTTCTTCCTGGTGCCGCTGGCGGTGATCGCGATCCCGTCGCTGCAGGTGCCGCGCGCGGCTTTGGTGCGGCTCGCCGCGATCTGGCTGGTGCTGACACTGGTGGTGCTCGCCGCCGCGCCCCAGATTGCGGTGGCCACCATGCCGCGCGATGCCGCCGGCAGCTTTACCCACGGCTCGCATTCGCAGCTGGCGCGCGAACTCACCGACCTGTGGCACCAGCGCTTTCATTCGCGCTGGCAGGTGGTCGCCGGCGCCACCGATGTCGGCGAGCCGATGACGTTCTACAGCCCCGACCATCCAGCGCCGCTGACGCCCGGCGAGCCATGGCCGTCAGGCCTGACCTCGCTGGCCGAAGCCAAGCGCGAGGGTTTCATCGGTGTCTGCGAAGTCGGCGACTGGAAGCAGCAGGATTGCGACGCCTGGATGAAGCAGAACGCCGCCGGGGGCGAGCGCATGGTGATCACCACGCGGCGGTTCTTCCGCGGCCATGCGAGCGCCGCGACGGCCTGGAACGTGACCATCGTCCCGCCGGGGAAGTAGAGACCTAAAGCATTGGCTGGGTTCGTGGGTGTCTTCGCCGCCGAGGACGCCGACGGTCACATCTGCTTGATTATAAGAAGCTTACCTTTGTAGTCTGACTTCATACTTGCTAGGTTCAGGCCATGAACCAGCAAGACGATCCCGAAATTGCCCGCGCGTTGGCGCTCGCCGCGGAAGTCGGCGCCCTGATCGGCAAAATGAAGCGACGGCTGCGCGAAAAGGCGGATGCCGGCGATTTCACGCAGTCGCAGCTGGCTATTCTTGGCAGGCTGGACCGTGAGGGCCCTGCCACGGTGACCGCCCTGGCGCGGGCCGAGGGGATGCGGCCGCAATCCATGGGCGCCACGGTGGCCGTTCTGGAGGCGGCTGGACTGGTCAGCGGTGCACCTGATCCGGCCGACGGGCGGCAAACCATTCTTTCTCTCACCGCGGCGTGCCGGGAGATCATCCGGGCCGGCCGCGCGGCACGGCAGGATTGGCTGTTTCACGCCATCCAGAAAGAGCTTTCGCCGGAGGAGCAGCAGCAGCTGGCGACGGGACTCGAGCTGCTCAGGCGGCTCGCCGACTCCTGACCGAGGCCTCCCATTCAATCACCGGAAGGGCAACACCATGGCGCTCACCGCACTCGACCCGAACACCGCGCTGATCGTGATTGATTTGCAAAGCGGCATCGTCGCCTATCCCACCGTGCATCCGATCGGCGAGGTCGTGAAACAGGCCAGCGCGCTCGCCGACGCGTTTCGTCGCCACGATCTACCGGTGGTGCTCGTCAATGTTGCTGGGGGAGCGCCGGGCCGAACGGAACGGCCGCGCAATAGCGAACCGTTTCCCGCCGGATGGACCGACCTCATCCCCGAGCTCAACCAGCAGCCCAGTGATGTTGTTGTGACGAAGCGGACGTGGGGAGCGTTCGCGAGCACCAACCTCGAAGACCAACTGAAGGCGCGGAGCGTCACACAGGTCGTGATCGTCGGCGTGGCCACCGGGACCGGTGTCGAAGCGACCGCGCGCCAGGCGTATGAGCAGGGGTTCAACGTCACCCTCGCCATCGACGCCATGACCGACATGCGCCCCGAGGCTCACGACTACAGCATCGCACAGGTTTTCCCGAGGCTGGGCGAAACCGGCACGACGCAAGAGATCATCAATCTTCTCGAGAAAAGGAGTGCGTGAGATGCAGTGGGCTCACTACGTGTCGTATTTTTTCGGTAGTGCCTTCCTCACCAACGCCGTTCCGCATTTTGTCAGCGGCGTGATGGGACGGCCGTTTCAAAGCCCGTTTGCCAGCCCGCCCGGCGAAGGGCTTTCCTCTTCAACGGTCAATGTGCTCTGGGGATTTTTCAACCTGGCGGTCGGATATGTTCTGATCTGCCGCGTTGGCGACTTTGATCTGCGCTCCACGACCGATGTTGTTGCTTCGGGACTTGGCGCTCTGCTCATGAGCATGGTGATGGCGTACATGTTCGGCCGGTTTCACGGCGGCAATTCTCCCGGCGACGCATGAGCGATCTGTCGACAGGCGCCTTCCGCTCGCTGAGCAGCTACAATTACCGGATCTGGGCTGGTGGCGCGATCATATCCAATGTGGGTACATGGATGCAGCGCACCGCCCAGGACTGGCTGGTGCTCACCCAGCTGACCCACAACAATGCGACTGCCGTCGGTGTGGTGATGGCGCTGCAGTTCGGACCTTTGGCCCTTTTGCTGCCGTGGACCGGCTTTGCGGCAGATCATTTTGATCGGCGAAAAATCCTGATCGCCACGCAGGCGGCGATGGCAACTCTTGCTCTGGGACTGGGACTTCTCATCGTCATCGGGTTCGTCCAGTTGTGGCACGTCTACGTGTTCGCGTTGCTGCAGGGCTGCGTCACGGCATTCGACTCAACGGCGCGTCAGACATTCGTTTCGGAGCTGGTCGGGGAAGCCGACCTGTCGAACGCCGTGGCGCTGAACTCCACATCCTTCAACGCCGCGCGGATGATTGGTCCCGCCATCGCCGGCGTCCTGATCGCCGGCGTCGGCACCGGATGGGTGTTCCTCGTCAACGCGGCTTCGTTTGTTGCCGTGCTGTGCTCGCTGAACCTGTTTCGCGTCGATGAACTTCACCGGGAGAGCAGGGCTGTTCGAACCCGCGGCAGCCTCGGCGAAGGCTTTCGCTATGTCTGGAATCGCCCCGATCTGAAGGCCATCCTGCTGATGCTTTTTCTGATCGGTACGTTCGGCCTGAACTTTCCGATCTTCATCTCGACCATGTCCGTCAGCGCCTTTCATGCGGGCGCGAGCCAATACGGGCTCCTGACATCGATGATGGCGGTGGGATCGGTGGCCGGTGCGCTGCTCGCCGCCCGACGGGCGAAGCCGCACATTGCGCTGTTGTTGGCCGGCGCCGCCATTTTCGGGGCCGGCTTCGCACTGGCTGCGATCATGCCGAGCTACTGGCTGTTTGGTCTCGCGCTCATCCTCATCGGCGTCTCCGCGCAAACCTTCACCACCTCAGTCAACAGCTTGGTGCAACTATCGACCGATCCTGTGATGCGTGGGCGTGTGATGGCGATCCTGCTCGCCATCGCCTTGGGCGGCACACCGATCGGCGCGCCGATTGTCGGTTGGGTCGCTGACAGGTTTGGCCCGCGCTGGGCGCTCGGCGTCGGCGCCGCCTCGGGGATTATCGCGGCGATCGTCGGGATTCGTTATCTCATGAAATACCGTGACCTGCGCGTGCGCATCGCCGCCGGCCGCCTGCGTGTCAGCATCGCGAAGGTATTGTAAGAGCGATTATTCTTCGCCGAACTTGTCGCCGACCAGTTCGGCGAGCGCGGCGATGGCGGCTTCGGCCTCAGGGCCGGTGGCGGAGACCATGATGGTGGTGCCCGGGCCGGCCGAGAGCATCATCAGCCCCATGATCGAGGTACCGCCGACGCTTTCGCCATTGCGGGTGACGGTGACCTCGGCGTTGAAGCGCTCGACCATCTGCACGAATTTGGCCGACGCCCGCGCATGCAGGCCGCGCTTGTTGATGATCGGAATTTCGCGGGAGACGGCGCCTGCTGAAGATGACGGCGCGTCGGGCGCAGCTTGGCTGCTGGTCGAACCTGCGTCGTCGGGCCCGTCGCTCATTTGCCGGCGAGGACGCGGCTGGCGATGGTGACGTATTTGCGGCCGGCTTCCTGGGCCATCGCGATGGCATCGGGCAGCGTGCGCTCTTCGCGGACCTTGGCGAGTTTCACCAGCATCGGCAGATTGATACCAGCGAGCACTTCCACCTTGGGACGGCTCATGCAGGAGATCGCCAGGTTCGAGGGCGTACCGCCGAACATGTCGGTGAGGATGGCAACGCCATCGCCACTATCGACGCGATTTACCGCCTCGATAATGTCACTTCGACATAAATCGGAATCGTCTTCGGCGCCGATCGTGACGGCTTCTATTTGCTTTTGCGGACCCATCACGTGTTCAAGCGCCGCCTTAAACTCGTCGGCAAGGCGCCCATGGGTCACAAGTACTAGACCAATCATCGGAAACTCCTCGTGGGTGCTTTTGGTGCACCGCACGAAAGGGCCACTTTGACCATCCAGAGCCCCTATGCAAGGGGGCTCTTCGCGATTCTCCCTTAAAATGCGATCGAGCGGGGGGAGGCGGCGCGGGTCTATTCGGTGGCGATAGTGGGACTAATATGGTTACCAATTCCCTTCGAACAATCATCCAGAGGGTCCCGGCACGTCGAACTTTCGATTGTCGTCAGCGCCGCTACAACCAATGGTAAGGGTGAAAAGCCTTCTCCGACCGGAATCCGGGGCAATTCGACCCCGGCGAGGGTAATTCGCAACGCATCAGGCTGTGGCAGGCGCGCGGCGTCGCTGGCGGCGAGATCCACGACCAGCCCCACAATCGCCTCGGCGGCGAAGTCGAACCGGCGGATACCCAGCCCGCGAATTTCAATCAGCCCGGCCAGCTCCGGCGCCGGGCGCACCCAGAGCCGCCCGTCCTTGGCCTCCAGAATCACCCGGTCGTCTCCGATCAGCATTGCCTCGGGGGTCTGCCCGGCATGGCCGGCCAGGATCAGGTCGAATACCAGCCGGGACTTCCCGGAGCCCGAGAGGCCGCGGATCAGCACCGCGCGGTCGCCGACCAGCACGGCCGAAGCGTGGGTGCTTTTACCGTCCGCCGTCATTTGGCGGGCAACCGGATCACGAAGCGGGCGCCGGTGACCGGGATCTCGCCCTCGGCATTGACCGGACCAACACGGTTTTCCGCCCAGATCTTTCCGCTATGGGCTTCAATGATCTGTTTCGAGATCGAGAGACCGAGGCCGGAATTCTGGCCGAAACCCTGATGCGGTCGGTCGGTGTAAAACCGCTCGAAAATCCGCTCCAGTGCGTCGCGTCCGATACCGGGGCCATCGTCATCGACCGTGATTTCAATATCGGATTTCAATCGCCGGCAGACGATCCGCACCTTGCCGCCGGGCGTCGAGAATGACTGTGCGTTGACCAGCAGATTGGAGATCACCTGGCCTAGCCGCGAATCATGGCCGGGCACCGAGAAGGTATCTTTCGGGCCACCCTCGAAGCGGACTTCGACGCCGACATCGTGGCCGAGCTTGGTCTCGTTGGCCACCGAGGTCAGCGTCGTGAGCAGGCGGCGGACATCCACCGGCGCAACGTCGTTGCGCTGCAATTCGGCGTCAAGACGGCTGGCGTCGGAAATGTCTGATATCAGCCGGTCCAATCGCTTCACGTCGTGCTCGATCACGGCGAGCAGACGGGCGCGGCTGTTCTCGTTCCTGGCCAGCGGCAGGGTCTCCACTGCCGAGCGCAGCGAGGTCAGCGGATTCTTCAATTCGTGTGAGACGTCGGCGGCGAACATCTCGATCGCCTCAATGCGGTTGTACAGCGCGTCGGTCATGTCGCGCAGCGCGCCGGAGAGATGTCCGATCTCGTCGCGGCGGCGGGTGAAATCGGGAATCTCGACGCGGGTGCGGATGCGGCGGCGGACTCGCTCGGCGCTGTCGGCGAGCCGCCGGACGGGACCGGCGATGGTGCTGGCGAGCAGCAGCGACAGCACAATCATCACCACGGCGGCGACGGCGAATACCTTCAGAATCGCGAGGCGCTCGGCGGTGACCATCTGGTCGATGTCGTCGCCTTGCGTGGACAGCATCAGCGAGCCGTGCACGGCGCGGAACCGCTGCACCGGCACCGCGACCGAGACGATAACCTCGCCGCGCTCGTTGATGCGCACCATGCTGCTCTTCTGGCCGTTGAGCGACTGCTGGACTTCCTGATAGCCGTTGCCGTTCTCCGGCCCGAGTTCGCGGTACAGCGGCAGGTCGCCGCGGTTGAGCCAGGTACGCACTGCGATCATCGCGCGCTCGGCAAAGCCCGGCTTCTCGCTCGAGGGCGGTGGCAATTCGAAGCGCAGCACGTCGCCGCGGCCATAGAGGCTGCGGCTGTCCAGGATCAGCACGCCATCGCGGTCATAGATCCGGGCGCGGGTCTTGGTCGGTGAGATCAGTCGCCGCAGCACCGGCGCGACGCGCTCCGGATTGATCGGAAAATCCAGGCCGGACAGCTCGTCGGGCGCGCCATAGGTCTCGCCTGGCTTGAGATCGAGCAACCGGTCGGGATCGATAGTGATGGTGTTGGTCTCGACGGTCGCGGACGCCGCAATCGCGCCGGCGATGATTTCGCCCTGTACCAGCAGGCTCTGCGCGCGGGCGTCGATCAGGCCGGCGCGGAACTGCGAGAGGTAGAGGATGCTGGCGACCAGCGCGATCAGGCCGACGAGGTTCAGCGAGACGATACGACGGGTCAGGCTTGAGAATGTCAGGGTGACAAAGAAGCGCCTGGCGCCACCCAGCCAGCCCAGCGGTCGCTGCCAGCCACGCGTCTCGGTACCGACATCGGACTCCGGTGCCAGCGGCGACGTGCCGTCGGCATCCAGACTTCCATCAGGCTGCGTGCGATCCAGCAATGCCAAAACTGCCCGGTTGTTTCCTATACGTCTTGCGATGCGCCACCGACCCGTGGCCGTATTCTAGCTCAGCGTGGCCGGGCCGTCAGGCCCCAACCGCCACTTGGCCATGCGTCCGATCAGGTTTCCTTGAAGCGGTAGCCGACACCGTACAGCGTTTCGATCATCTCGAAATCGTCGTCGACGACCTTGAACTTCTTGCGCAGCCGCTTGATGTGGCTGTCGATGGTGCGGTCATCGACATAGACCTGATCGTCATAGGCGGCGTCCATCAGGGCGTTGCGGCTTTTCACCACGCCGGGACGCGTCGCCAGTGCCTGCAGGATCAGGAACTCGGTGACGGTGAGGGTGACCGGTTCGTTCTTCCAGGTGCAGGTATGGCGCTCGGGATCCATCCGCAGCAGCCCGCGGTCCAGCGCCTTGGCGTCGGTTTCCTTCGGCACGGCAGTCGGGTCTTTTGGCGCGGCACGGCGCAACACGGCCTTGACGCGCTCGACCAGCAGACGTTGCGAGAACGGTTTGCGAATGAAATCGTCGGCGCCCATCTTCAGGCCGAACAACTCATCGATCTCTTCGTCCTTCGAAGTCAGGAAGATCACCGGCAGGTCGGACTTCTGCCGCAACCGGCGCAACGTCTCCATGCCGTCCATGCGCGGCATCTTGATATCGAGGATCGCCAGATCCGGCGGGCTGGTGCGGAAGCCGTCGAGCGCCGACGCGCCATCCGTGTAGGTCATGATGCGGTAGCCTTCGGCTTCCAGCGCGATCGAGACGGATGTGAGAATGTTGCGGTCGTCGTCGACCAAAGCGATTGTGGGCATGGGCCTGCTTTCCGAAGCGGGAGTGGCGGACGTGAACGATTCGACGATCTGCCGTATGGGGTGGCCTTAAGAGCACAGTCAACGAGCAATGCAAGCTGGGCTGAAATGTGGCCGAGTTCCCTGAACGTCTGAATGAGGCGTAAGTTCCATCCTATATAGTCACGCGATGGGCCGAGAAAAAGGCAGTTTTTGCAATGAAATTCTGGATTTAACGGATGCAGCCGACACCTGATTTCGATCCCGGGCGGACCGCCCGCTCATTGCTGCGGCGCAGCCGGCAGGGCGCGCTGGCGACCCTGATGTCATCAAGCGGCGCCCCCTATTGCTCGCTCGTCAACCTTGCCAGCCATCCCGACGGCTCTCCGATCCTGCTGATTTCACGCCTCGCGCTGCACACACGCAACGTCCTGGCCGACCCTCGGGTGTCGCTGATGCTCGACGAGCGCGCGCCGGGCGATCCGCTGGAGGGTGCGCGGATCATGCTGGCCGGCACGGCGGAAGCGGCCGGCGAAAGCGATGTTTTGAACCTGCGGCAGCGCTATCTCCGTGCCCATCCTACGGCGGAAGTGTTTGTGGACTTTAAGGATTTTTCGTTCTTCCGGATCCGGCCAAGCAGTGCTCATCTGGTGGCGGGCTTCGGGCGGATCGTCGATCTCGCGCCCGAGCAGTTTCTGACCGATCTTGCTGACGCAGAGGGATTGCTGGAGGCCGAGGAGGGCGCCGTTGCCCATATGAACGCCGATCACCTCGACGCGCTCAATCTCTATGCAACGAAGTTGCTGGGCGCCGCGCCGGGCGAATGGATCTGCACCGGCTGCGATCCCGATGGCCTCGACCTGCAGGCCGGTACGCATGTGCTGCGGCTGGATTTCCCGCGGCGGATTGTCACTCCGAGTGCGCTGCGGCAGGTGTTGCGAGAGTTGGCCGAGAAAGCGCGTGCAGTGAACAATTGAGCAGCATCAAGGCGCTGCTGGAATAAACCAAGTATAATGACATCGGCTTGGCATTTTATATGTTCGTCACTATTAGATCGCCGGACTATGGCCCGACGGGCTATATTAAAGGCTACCGCGGCCGATGTGCGACTGGCGACAATCGCACAGATGGCGTCCGCGGACTCAAGGAGGAATCTTCTGTGCAAGAAACGGGCGTACGCAACGGTGCCTTTGGCGCCGACAAATTCGGACTGAAAAATCTCAAGGCCGTGAACTGGAATCTCGGCGCGCCTCAGCTCTATGAGCATGCGCTGCGCGCCGGCGAAGCCGAACTGTCCGCCGATGGCGCGCTGTGTGCCGACACCGGCGAATTCACCGGACGCAGCCCGAAGGACAAGTTCACAGTTCGTGACGCTTCCACCGAAAACATGTGGTGGGAAGGCAATCAGTCGATCACATCGGAGCAGTTCGAAGCGCTCTATGTCGACTTCAAGAAGCACGCCGAAGGCATGACGCTGTTCGCGCAGGACCTTTACGGCGGCGCCGATCCGAGCTTCCAGATCAAGACCCGCGTCTTCACCGAGCTGGCCTGGCACTCGCTGTTCATCCGTACGCTGCTGATCCGCCCGGAAGCGGCCGCGCTGAAGGACTTCGTGCCTGAGCTCACCATCATCGACCTGCCGAGCTTCCGCGCGGATCCCAAACGCCACGGCGTCCGCTCCGAGAACGTCGTGGCCATCGATTTCGCCCGCAAGATCGTCCTGATCGGCGGGTCTTATTATGCCGGCGAGATGAAGAAGTCGGTGTTCACCACGCTGAACTACTATCTGCCCGCCAAGGGCGTGATGCCGATGCATTGCTCGGCCAATGTCGGCCCCAATGGCGACAGCGCGATCTTCTTCGGCCTGTCCGGCACCGGCAAGACGACGCTGTCCGCCGACCCGAAGCGCACGCTGATCGGCGACGACGAACACGGCTGGGGCAAGGACGGCATCTTCAATTTTGAAGGCGGCTGCTACGCCAAGTGCATCAAGCTGTCGCAAGAAGCCGAGCCCGCGATCTATGCCGCGAGCAAGCGCTTCGGTGCGGTGCTGGAAAATGTCGTGCTCGACGAGCGCACCCGTACGCCGGATTTCGACGACGGCTCGAAGACCGAAAACACCCGCTCGGCCTATCCGCTCGACTTCATCCCGAATGCCTCGCACACTGGCCGTGCCGGCCAGCCGAAGAATGTGGTGATGCTCGCCGCCGACGCCTTCGGCGTGATGCCGCCGATCGCCAAGCTGACACCGGCGCAGGCGATGTATCACTTCCTGTCCGGCTACACCGCCAAGGTGGCCGGCACCGAACGTGGTCTGGGCAATGAGCCGCAGCCGGAATTCTCCACCTGCTTCGGTTCGCCGTTCCTGCCGCTCGATCCGTCCGTCTACGGCAACATGCTGCGCGAGCTGATCGCCAAGCACAATGTCGATTGCTGGCTGGTCAACACCGGCTGGACCGGCGGCAAATACGGCACCGGCAGCCGGATGCCAATCAAGGTGACGCGTGCATTGCTCACCGCGGCGCTGGACGGCTCGCTGCGATCAGTCGAATTCCGCACCGACAAGTACTTCGGCTTCGCGGTGCCGACCGCTCTGCCCGGCGTACCCTCAGAGATCCTTGATCCCGTCAACACCTGGAAGGACAAGGCCGAGTTCGATGCCACCGCGCGCAAGTTGATCGGCATGTTCCAGAAGAACTTTGCCAAGTTCGAAGCCCAGGTCGATGCCGACGTCCGCGCCGCCGCGCCGGATGTGAGGATGGCGGCGGAGTAACTTTCCACCCATCTGATCGAATGCGAAAGGGCGGCCGAGAGGCCGCCCTTTTTGTCGATGGCAGCCGTTGCGCCAGGTGCCGTCTGCTTGTGTACGGAAGACCCGCGAAAATCAGGCGCTCCTCACGAGCTTTTTTTCATTTCATTTTGTATCTTGAGGCACCCCAGAAACATGAAGACACATCGCGCAGGTTCCTGTTAACCCCGCGCCTCCGTAGTACCCGCATCGAAAACTTTGCGGAGCGCGTGGTATGGCCGACATCATGAGCATTCTGGCGTCGGGCTATACGTCCTCGGCGCTCGTCACGCCATCGAATACGCCTTACACCAATGTGGATGCCAAGAGCTACGAAGGCACCTGGAGCGGCACCTATTCGAACAACGCGGCCTTCAAGTTCACCGTCTCTGATGTCAGCGGATTCCGCGCGCAGGTGAAATACCAGAGCGGAACCACGGTGAAATACCAGAGCGTGCTGATCAAGGACAATTCGTTCCGGATCGGCGACAGCAAGTTCACGCTAGGCAATGCCGGGAGCGCCACGATCAAGACGGCGTTGACCGATCCGGTGACCAGCAATACCAGCCTGATCACCGGCACGGCGACGCAGGCGACCTGAGCGCGCCGCGGCGCTACGGCACCTTGCGCTGCGTTGGCAGCGCCAGCGATGACGGCGGTTCGCCGGCGACCGGGACATCCCAGATGTCCTCGGCATATTCGCGGATCGTGCGGTCCGACGAGAACCAGGCCATCCGCGCGACGTTGAGGACGCTGGCACGGCTCCAGGCCGAACCCGCCTTCCACCGCGTGTCGATGCCGCGCTGTGCCTCGTAGTACGAGTCGAAATCGGCTGATACCACGTAGTGGTCGAGATGGCGCAGCGCATGGCCGACCGAAGCGAAACGACCGGGATCGTCGGGCGAAAACGCGCCGCTCTCGATGGCCGTAATGGCGCGGGCGAGATGCGGCGATTTGCCGATCACGTCTGACGCGTCGAGGCCGCGGGCGCGGCGCGCCACGACTTCGGCGGCGTCCATGCCGAAGATCGCGATATTCTCCGGGCCGACATGATCGCGGATCTCGATGTTGGCGCCGTCCAGCGTGCCGATGGTCAGCGCGCCGTTCAGCGAGAGTTTCATGTTGCCGGTGCCGGAGGCCTCCATGCCTGCCGTGGAAATCTGCTCCGAGAGGTCGGCGGCGGGAATGATGATTTCCGCGAGGCTGACATTGTAGTCCGGCAGGAATGCGACCTTGAGCTTATCGCCGATCGTGGTGTCGCGGTTGACGACTTCGGCGACGTCGTTGATCAGCTTGATGATCAGTTTGGCGTAGCGATAGCTCGCCGCTGCTTTGCCGGCAAAAATCTTGACGCGGGGCACCCAGTCCTTGTTCGGCTCGTCCTTGATGGCGTGGTACAGCGCCACGGTCTCCAGCAGGTTGAGCAGCTGTCGCTTGTATTCGTGGATGCGCTTGATCTGCACGTCGAACAGCGCGGTAGGATCGGCCTGGATGCCGAGCTTCTCACCGATCACGCGCGCCAGCGCGACCTTGTTGTGCAGCTTGACCTTGCGGAACTGCTGCTGGAACGAGGCGTCGCCGGCAAAGGCTTCGAGACGCTGCAGCCGGGTGGGATCGTCGAGCACGGCCTCGCCGCAGGTCGCGCGCAAGAGGTCGGTGAGTTTCGGATTGGCCAGCATCAGCCAGCGGCGGAAGGTGATGCCGTTGGTCTTGTTGGTGATGCGGCCGGGATAAAGCTGGTTGAGATCGTGAAACACGGTCTGCTTCATCAGTTCCGAATGCATCGCCGAGACGCCGTTGATACGGTGCGAGCCGATGAAGGCGAGGTTGCCCATGCGGACGCGGCGGCCGGCGGTCTCGTCGATGATCGAGACCGAGGCGCGATACACGGTGTCGCCGGGACGGGTGGCGTCGGCGCGATCGAGATGCGCCTCGTTGATGCGGTAGATGATTTCAAGATGCCGCGGCAGCAGCCGCTGGAACAGTTCGACCGGCCAGGTCTCCAGCGCTTCGGGCAGCAGGGTGTGGTTGGTGTAGGACAGCGTCGCGGTGGTGATCTGCCACGCCGCGTCCCAGCGCATGTTGTGGTGGTCGACCAGAATCCGCATCAGTTCGGCGATGGCGAGGCTGGGATGGGTATCGTTCATCTGCACCGCGGCCTTGGTGGCCAGCCCGCGCAATTGCCCGTCCGATGACAGATGTCGTTTCACCAGGTCTTGCAGCGATGCCGAGACGAAGAAATATTCCTGGCGCAGCCGCAATTCGCGGCCGGCGGCGCTCTCGTCGTTCGGATAGAGGAATTTGCAGATCGCCTCGGCGCGTGCCTGCTCGGCGCTGGCGCCGAGATAGTCGCCGGTGTTGAAGACGTCGAGTTTGAGCGGATCCGGTGCCCGCGCCGACCACAGCCTGAGCGCGTTGACGTGCTGGCCGCGCCAGCCGACGATCGGCGTGTCATAGGCGACCGCTTCCACGGTCTCGCCGGGGTGCCAGACCACGCTCTTGCGGCCGCGGCCATCGTCGACGGTCTCGATGCTGCCGCCGAAATGGACGTGGTACATCACCTCCGGCCGCTGCAATTCCCAGGGATTGCCGAAGCCGAGCCACTCGTCGGGATATTCCTGCTGCCAGCCGTGCGAGATGATCTGCCGGAACAGGCCGAAATCGTAGCGGATGCCATAACCGAAGGCGGGAATGGCGAGCGTCGCCATGCTCTCCATGAAGCAGGCGGCAAGCCGGCCGAGGCCGCCGTTGCCGAGCGCCGCATCGGGCTCGCATTTGCGGAGATCGTCGAGGCTGACGCCGAGATCGCCCAGCGCTGCGTCGAACAGTGGCAGCAGGCCCATATTGTTGAGTGCGTCGGTGAACAGCCGGCCGATCAGAAATTCCAGGCTGAGATAGTAGACCCGCTTGCGGCCGGCGTCGTAGCTCTCCTTCTCGGACAGCAGCCAGCGGTGCACCATGCGGTCGCGCAGCGCCAGCGCCGCGGCCTTGTACCAGTCGTGCCGGGTGGCGAACGACACTTCCTTGCCGATCGCGAGCGTCAGCTTGGTCAGGATGGCGCTCTTGATTTCGGTCAGTGCCAACTCGTCGATCGGCGCGTTCTGCGGCTGGAATTTTTGTGGGTTCGATTGATCTGGCAAACCGGCAATCCTGATCCTTGGGTCCCTGTCCCGAAATCATACGCGCATTCTCGCGCTGCCGGAACCCGGGAGGCTGGTGAGGTTTTCACGCGACCATGGCGCGGATTTGGGCAAAGGAGGTCAACTGTCCGTCGTCCCGGCGAACGCCGGGACCCATAACCACCGATTTTAAAGAAGATGGGACAGGTCGCTCCAATCCCGATTATCCCGCTCGATCAACTCGATTTTCCAATCCCGCTTCCAGTTCTTGATCTGCTTTTCGCGGGTGATCGCTTCGATGACCGAAGTGAATTCCTCGATATGAACGAGGCGCGCCGGGACGACGTTGAATAGAACAAATTAAGAACACTTTAGCAAGTCTTTGATATATCATCGTGATTCGGCGGATACGCCGTCAATATCTATGGTCTGTCCCAGCTTGCGAGGACTACATGTCCACCATTGCCTTCGATCCGTTCGCACTCACCCGGATCGCCGATTTCGCGCGATCGCTGTCACGGCTGCATCTGGTCGCCCGCCGTCATCGTATCGATGACGATCAGTTTGACCGCGAATTCAACGCGGTCTGCCTGTCGGTGTGGGGCTACACGACCGACGATTTCAGCGACGAGTTGTTCTCGCTCGAGGACCACAGCTTTCTCGACACGCTGGACGAGGCGCATGCGCGGATCTTCGCCGCCGAGCAGGGCTACGACCTCGTCGACGACAACGGCATGCTGACCGACTGGTGGGGCTATTGCTGGATGATTCTGGCCGAGAAGCGCGGATTGCTGACGCCGGAAAACCGCGCTGCGGCGCGCGCCGAGATCGAGGACAAGTACCTGTCGGCGCCGAATGTCATCGGCGTCATCGTCGGGCGCTGACGGCGCTGATTTGGGATCAGTCCAGATCCGCGCGCTTGGCGCGGGCGGCGGGTGCACTTTTCGGTACCACCGTGACGGCCGGCGCCGGCGCGACGTCGCGGGTTTCCGGCATCGGCGCTTCCTCGGCGATCATCTCCGCCGAGACCGGCGCCACCTTCATCTCGCCGAGTCTGGCGCGAACATCGGACGTCAGGCCGGGATAGGACGCTACCGGGGTGAATTCCGCGGTCTGTCCCGTGCCGACGCGGACGCCGGAATAAGCGACCAAGCCATTGGTGGTGGCGATCACATCGCCGGGGCGCAATGAGCTGTCCAGCGTCAGATCGACCGGGGCGAGACCGGCGGGATCGCGGCCGTTGCAGGTGCAGTCGGCCTTCAGTGCCTTGCGATAGGCAAAGGCGTTTTCCGAGTCGGCGTAGCGCTCGCCAGTGTTCGACGAGGCGCCGTCGATGCTGCTGCCGAAGAACACTTTTGTGGTGCTGGCCGGACAGAACGCCTGGCACATCTGGACCGGGCTGGCGCTGCGGCCCAGGGGGAAATACTTGCCGTCGCAGCTGCGCACGCAAAATGCCGGGCCGGAGCCACCGGCGCTTTGCACGGGGCGCGGCGGCGGCGCGGCGGGGGTGTTCAGGCCGAACGGATCGGCGAAGAAATTCGCTTCCGGCGGCAGGGCGCCCTTGCGCTGCTGCTTTTGTGTCTGCGGCGGGCCGCCGCCGAACAGGAAGTCGAAGAAGCCTTGCGCGGCCGCATGATGCGGCGTCAGCGCGACCGATGCGGCAAGGCCGATAGCTGCCATGAGCGCCAGCCGGCGCCCGATCCGCAAAAACTTCCAGTTTTGACGCAACGCCAGCTCCGCGACCGCATTTCAGGCCAGGCGAGAGAGTCGCCCGGCGCGGTTCGACCCTACTGCGGTATGGTAAACGAGGTGTAAGCAAGCGCCGGAGCTAGCGGAAAAACACCCATGTCAGCAGCAGGAAGACGGGGATCAGGACGCCGATCGACCACAGCATGTAGCCGAAGAAACTCGGCATCTTCACACCGGCATCGCGGGCGATGGCGTAGACCATGAAGTTCGGCGCGTTGCCGATGTAGGAGTTGGCGCCCATGAACACCGCACCGGCCGAAATCGCAGTCAGTGTCGCGGCGCCGGTGGTCATGAGAGTTCTGGCGTCGCCGCCGGCGAGCTCGAAGAACACCAGGTAGGTCGGCGCGTTGTCGAGGAACGACGACAGCCCGCCGGTCAGCCAGAAATAGGCAATATTGTTTGGCGTGCCGTCGGCATGGGTGACCAGAGCGACCAGCGGCGCAAAAGCGCCATGCGCGCCGGCCTGCAGCATCGCCATCACAGGCACGATGCAGATGAAGATGCCGGCGAACAGCAATGCGACTTCCTTGATCGGTCCCCACGAGAACTGGTTGGCGGCGCGGTGTTCGGATTTCGTCATCCGCATCGAGGCGACGGTGACCAGCACGAAGATCAGGTCGCGCAGCAGATCCTGCAACTCCAGCGTGGCGCCCATCAAGGCGAACGACACGCCGGGCTTCCAGCTGGCACTCATCAGGATCGCTGCGATGATCACCGCGAGCAGCAGCAGATTGAACTTGCCGTGCAGGCGAATCGGCGAATCCGGCGTCGGATCGGCCTTGCTCGGAAAATTGCCTTCGCGATGATGCAGGATGACGTCGAGCACCATGAAAACAGCCAGCACGATGCCGGCGGCGAACAGCGTCGGCGCCAGCAGGTGTTTCGTCGTCCAGAAGAAATCGACGCCCTTGAGGAAGCCGAGGAACAGCGGCGGATCGCCGAGCGGCGTCAGTGATCCGCCAATGTTGGAGACGAGGAAGATGAAGAACACCACGATATGGGCATTGAGATTGCGGTCGTCATTGGCGCGGATCAGCGGCCGGATCAGGATCATCGAGGCGCCGGTGGTGCCGACCACGCTGGCCAGCAGCGCGCCGATACCGAGCAGCGCCGTGTTGGTGAAGGCGCTGTCGTGCAGGTTGCCCTCGATGTAGATGCCGCCGGCGACCGTGAACAGCGCCAGCAGCAGCAGGATGAAAGGCAGGTACTCCAGCAGCACGGTGTGTGCCAGCGTATGAACCACCGTCGTGCTATCGGCGAAGATGAACAGCGGGATGACGACCAGCGCGGCAAAGAACGCGGCGAACTTGCCGTAATGATGTTCCCAGAGGTGCGGATACAGCACCGGCCCGGTGGCGATGCTGAGCAGGATGCCGGCGAACGGCAGCGCCCACAACCAGGTCAGCAGTGCGCCGTCGAGATGGGCTGTCGCGATCATACCTTCAGGAATTCGGCGGCCTTGTAGAGCGAGCGGAACGGCACGCCGGCCTTGGCGAAATTCTCCGTGGCGCCTTCCTCGCGATCCACCATCGTATAGACCAGCACGACATTGCCGCCGGCCTCGCGCACCGCTTCGAGGGCCTTGATGGCGGAGCCGCCGGTGGTGGTGACGTCCTCGACGATGACGATGCGCTTGCCCTGCAGGGTCTCGCCCTTGGCGAGGCCTTCGACGGCGAGGCGCGCACCGTGTTCCTTCGGCTTCTTGCGCACGAAGAACGCCGCGATCGGATGGTTCTTCAGCCACGACAGCTGCGCGAGCGCGCCGGCCAGCGGCACCGCGCCCATTTCCAGCCCGCCGACATAATCGAGCCTCTCCTCGCGCAGCGCGTCGAAGGTCAACTCCGCCAGCAACGCCGCGCCCTCGGGGTCGCACATGGTCGGCTTCAGGTTGAAGTAGAAATTGCTCTTGCGCCCCGAAGCCAGTGTGATCTCGCCATAACCGAACGAACGGGCATGGATGATGTCGAACAGGCGGGCGCGGGAGGCTAATTTGGACAAGGCGGGCTCTTTCGGCTGGATCGGCGGCAATCTACCGGCCTGAGCCGAGACATTCCAGAGCCGGGGTGTCGCGTCAACAATCAACAGACGTCAGGACAGCCCGATTCCGCTCAATCCGGCCAGCGCCCCGGCCGCCAGCAGCCAGAGCGGGTGAATCTTCGTCGTCACCGCCACCAGCGCGCAGGCCGCTGTGATCACGGCGAGGCTCCATTCATGGTCCGCGGCTTGCGTGATGAGTGCCGCGCTGGCGGCCACCAGGCCGACTGTCATCGGCACCAGGCCCTGCTGCGCGATGCGGCGCCATGGCCGGTCCTTGAAACGCTGCCAGAGTTTCAGCACGATCCCGGTGAGGATCGACGAGGGTCCGAATTTGGCCAGCGATGTGACGATGACGCCCGGCCATCCCGCGACACGCCAGCCGATCAGCGTCACCACCATCATGTTCGGCCCCGGAGCGGCCTGGGCTAGCGCATACATCGCGCTGAAATCGCGCGCCGACATCCAGTGATGGATATCAACCACCTGACGCTGCATTTCCGGCAGGATGGTGTTGCCGCCGCCGAAGGCGAGCAATGACAGTTCGGCAAAGATCGCGGCCAGCGAAATCAGCACCGCGGTCATGACTGCCATCTCCAGGTAGCGAAGATGCTGAGCGATGCCAGCACGATCATCGTCGGCAGCAGCGGCAGCCGCAGCACGGCGATGGCGACGAAACAGAGCGCCGCGATGACGATCGCAATCGGCTTGGTGCGCAGCGGCAAAGCGATCTTGATCGCCATGGCAATCAGCAGGCCGGCGGCCGCAGCGGCGAGCCCGGCGAACAGGTGCTGGACGCGCGGATCGTTCTGAAAGTGGTCGTAGACCACGCCCAGCATGATGACGATGGCGGAGGGCGCAGCGATCAGCCCGACCAATGACGCCACCGCGCCGGCAACCCCGCGAAAATGCAGGCCGATCGCCACCGACAGGTTGATGATGTTGCCGCCGGGCAGGAACTGGCAGAGCCCGAGCAGATCGGTGAATTCCGCTTCCGTCAGCCAGCGGCGCTTCTCCACGATCATCCGGCGGGCCATCGGCAGCACGCCGCCGAAGCCGATCAGTCCAAGGCCGAGAAAGCCGGTAAACAGCGCGCCGATCGTCGGCGGCTCGGGGGTCGTGACGTCGGTCGGGGCGGTGGTGGCGGCGTCCATGGAATTCTCCGCTGTCCGACGGATGGGCCGGCGGATGGGATCGACCTACGCCCCGTCGGAGTGTATGTCCAATATATGGTTTAGCCATATTTCATATCAAAAAAGTATGTCTATGATCGCCCTGCGCCACCTCCGCTATTTCATCGCCGTGGCCGAGGAGGGCCATGTGACCCGCGCCGCGCTGCGGCTCGGCATCCAGCAGCCTCCGCTCAGCCAGCAGATACGGGCGATGGAAGCGGAGATCGGCGTGGCGTTGCTGAACCGGCTGCCGCGCGGGGTGGAATTGACCGAAGCCGGCCGCGTCTTCCTCGCCGAAGCGCGTTTGGCGATCGCGCAGGTCGAACATGCGGTGGAAGCGGCGCGACGCACCGCGCGTGGCGAGCAGGGCCGGCTGGCGGTCGGCTTCACCAGCTCCGCGGCGTTTCATCCGCTGATCCCGGCCGTGGTGCGTGCGTTCCGGCAGATCTCGCCGCAAGTCGATTTGCTGCTCGAGGAGAGCAGCACCGGCGAACTGATCGCGGGCCTGCAGAGAGACCAGCTCGACGTCGCCTTTCTCCGTGTTCCGATGGGAGACACCACGGGAATCCGGATCGAAGCGCTGCTCCAGGAGAAAATGCTGGTGGCGTTACCGGCCCATCATCCGCTGGTCGGCAAGCGCGCGCCGAAAAGCATCGCGCTGGCCAGGCTGGCGGACGAGACTTTTATTCTGTACCGCCGCCCGACCGGGCCCGGCCTGTACGACACGATCATTGCCGCCTGCCGTGCTGCGGGGTTCAGCCCCCGGATCGGCCAGGAAGCGCCGCGCATGCTGTCGACGCTCAGTCTGGTAGCTGCCGGACTGGGTGTCTCGATCATTCCGGAATCGATGCGCCGTCTCGACACCGAGGGCATCGCCTATATTCCGCTGGCCGGCGCGGGCGGCCTCGTCGCGCCGCTGCATCTGGCATGGCGCGAGGCGCATCCGTCCGGCGCGGCGACACGCCTGATCGCGCATATCAGGCAGATGGTGCGTGAGCAGTGACGCGCTGCTAAAGACGGATTTTGCTTTCCAAAGCCCCGCCGCGAAAGGCCTGCAATGACGATCGAACTGCACACGTGGAATACGCCGAACGGCCGCAAGATATCAGTCGCGTTGGAAGAGATGGGGCTGCCTTACACGGTGATTCCGGTGAATATCGGCAAGGGCGATCAGATGAAGCCGGATTTCCTGGCCATCAGCCCGAACAACAAGATCCCGGCGATCGTCGATCCCGATGACCCGGACGGCCAGCGCGTCAGCGTGTTCGAATCCGGCGCCATCCTGCTTTATCTGGGCGAGAAGATCGGCAAATTCCTGCCGAAGCCGCTGATCGAGCGGATTCCAGTGCTGGAATGGCTGATGTGGCAGATGGGGGGCTTCGGCCCGATGCCCGGCCAGGTGCATCATTTCATCGCGCTGGAGAATGAGGCCGACCGTGCCTACGGGTTGAAGCGTTTTTCCGACGAGACGCGGCGGCTCTACGGCGTACTCGATCGCCGCCTTGCCGATCATGAATTCGTCGCCGGGCCGCTGTCGGTCGCGGATTTCGCGATTCTCGGCTGGGCCTGGCGCCACGAGCGTCACAAGGTGTCGTTCGCGGATTTCCCCCATGTCGGGCGCTGGTACGACACGCTGATGGCGCGGCCGGGCGTCAAGCGGGGTTTTGAGGTGAAGCTGGATTGATCTTTCTTTTCCCTCCTCCAAGCGCAGCAAAGCTGCGCGCAGTGGGGAGGGTGGCGCGTTTGAGAGCAAAGCGAACAAACGTGACGGGTGGGGGTAGCGCCACACGCGCCGCTGTCGATGTGGCGCTACCCCCACCCGACCGGCCTGGCGGCCGGCCACCCTCCCCACGCAAGCGCGGGGGAGGGGGAAGATCAGCTCCGCTTTGTCTCCAGCGCCATCCGCACCGCGAGGCCGGCGAGCACGGTGCCCATCAGCCAGCGCTGCAGCTTGAGCCAGGTCGGCCGCTCGCCGAGAAACAGCGCGATCGATCCGGCGCCGAGCGCGATCAATCCGTTGACGCCGACGCTGATGGTGGTCTGCACCGAGCCCAGCACCAGCGACTGCGTCAGCACGCTGCCGGCGGCGGGGTCGATGAACTGCGGCAGCAGCGCCAGATACAGCATCGCGATCTTCGGATTCAGCAGATTGGTGATGAAGCCCATGGCGAACAGTTTGCGCGGGCTGTCGATCGCCAGTTCCTTCACCTGAAACGGCGAGCGTCCGTTCGGCTTCAGCGCCTGCCACGCCAGCCACAGCAGATAGGCCGCGCCGGACAGCCGCAGCGCGTCATAGGCATAGGGCACCGCGAACAAAAGCGCGGTGATGCCGAACGCCGCGCACAGCATGTAGAACACGAAACCGAGCGCGACACCGCCGAGCGATACCATGCCCGCCATCGGCCCCTGCGTGATCGAGCGCGAGATCAGATAGATCATGTTCGGCCCGGGCGTCAGCACCATGCCGAGCGAGACGAGGGCGAAACCGAGCAGCGAGGTGAGGTGGGGCATGGGCAGGACGCTTCTAATCGATGTTGCAAATTCGATGGTGCCCTTGGATAGAGCAAAACGTCGATCATCTCAACGGCGTCGTGGCCGGGCTTGACCCGGCCATCCATCGTCCGCGCTAGCGGACAATATCATCATACAAATCGCGCCATTCCGGATTGATGGACACGATCAGATCGATTTTCCATTCGCGAGACCAGTGCTTGATGTTCTTCTCACGCTGTATCGCCGCGATGACGGTGTCGTGCGCTTCAAAATAGACCAGTCGTTTCACGCCGTATTTCTTGGTGAAGCCTGCGACCTGTCCTTCCCGATGTTCGAACACGCGGCGAACAAGGTTATTGGTCACGCCGACATAAAGCGTTCCACCCGGCTTGCTGGCAAGGATGTAAACCCAATAGCTCATCCGAAGATGATGGATTGCCGGGTCAAGCCCGGCAACGACATTTTTAGTGTTGCAGCAACCTTAAACTACACTAACGGCACCCCTCAATGCGCCTCTTCCCAATTGTTCGCGGCCCGCGCATCGACGTGCAGCGGCACTGATAGCAGCACCGCGGGGAATGGCGCGTCCTGCATCACGTGCTGGACCACCGGCAGCGTCGCCGCCACCTCATCGTCGGGCACCTCAAAAATCAGTTCGTCGTGCACCTGCAGCAGCATCTGCGCTGACAACTTCTTCTCGGCCAATGCCTCCTCCATCCGCGTCATGGCGCGGCGGATGATGTCGGCTGCCGTTCCCTGCAGTCGTGCGTTGATCGCGGCGCGTTCGTTGAAGGAGCGGATCGAGGCGTTGCTGGCCTTGATGTCGGGGTAGTGACATTTGCGGCCAAACAGCGTTTCGACATAGCCGTTGGCACGGCAGAAATCCCTGGTCGCATCCATGTAGGCGCGGATGCCCGGGAAGCGCTCAAAATATTTCTTGATGTAGGCGCCGGCTTCCTCGCGGGGAATGCCGAGCTGATTGGCGAGGCCAAACGCCGAGATGCCGTAGATGATGCCGAAATTGATCGCCTTGGCGCGACGGCGGATGTCAGCCGGCATATCCTTGACCGGCACGCCGAACATTTCCGACGCGGTCATGGCATGAATGTCGAGGCCGTCCTGAAACGCCTGCTTCAGCACCGGAATGTCGGCGATCTCCGCCAGCAACCGCAATTCGATTTGCGAATAATCCGCCGACACCAGCTTGTGGCCGGGGGCGGCGATGAACGCGCGGCGAATCTTGCGGCCATCCTCGGTCCGCACCGGAATGTTCTGCAGGTTCGGCTCGTTGGACGACAGCCGGCCGGTGGTGGTCGCCGCCAGCGCATAGGTGGTGTGAACGCGGTGAGTCTGCGGATGCACGTAGTTCGGCAGCGCGTCGGTATAGGTCGAACGCAGTTTCGAGACCTGCCGCCAGTCCAGAATCTTGCGCGGGAACTCATGGCCGGCTTCGGCCAGTTCATCGAGAATCTGCGCGGACGTCGACCAGGCGCCGGTCTTGGTCTTTGAGCCACCCGGCAATCCCATCTTGCCAAACAGGATATCGCCGAGCTGCTTGGGGCTGCCGATGTTGACTTCCTCGCCGGCGATCTCACGGATTTCGGCTTCAATGCGTGCGGCGGTCTGCGCGAAATCGGCCGACAGTTTCGACAGCACCTGGCGGTCGATGGAGATGCCGCGCCGCTCCATCCGTGCCAGCACGGAGATCAGCGGACGCTCCAGCGTCTCATAGACCGTGGTCATGTGCTCGGCGGAAAGCCGCGGCTTCAGCACCCGCCACAGCCGCAGCAGCACGTCGGCATCTTCCGCGGCATAGGCGGTGGCGCGGTCGATGGTCACCTGGTCGAACGCGACTTTCGATTTGCCTGACCCGATCACCTCGCCATAGGTCAGCATGGCGTGGCCGAGCCAGATTTCGGCCAGCGCATCGAGGCCATGGGCATTGCGCCCGGCATCGAGCGCATAGGACATCAGTTGCACGTCGTCGTGGTTGCGAATCGCGATGCCGTGCTGCGCCAGCAGCACCGCGGTGAACTTGATGTTGAAGCCGATCTTGAGAAGGCCTGTGGATTCCAGCAGCGGCTTCAGTGCCCCGATCGCGTCCGAGGCCTTGATCTGGTCGAGTTCCAGCCCCGAGGCGAACAGGCCGGCGGCATCGCCGGACTGCTTGTGGCCGAGTGGCACGTAGCAGGCGTCATTGGGCCCGAGCGACAGGGAGATGCCGACCAGATCGGCCTGCATCGGATCGATCGAACTCGCCTTGGCTTCGAAGGCGACGTGGCCGGCGTCGTGGATGCGCGCGATCCAGCCGTTGAGCTGATCCAGCGTGCGCACCGGCTGATAGGCGTTGCGATCGACCGGGAGTTTTCGCGCAGCGGCGGCGCGCGCAGCGGCGAGGGAAATCGGCGTGAGTTGGTCTTTGCTGCCTTGCCCCGTGGTATGGGCGCTGCCCTTGGCAGCTGCAGGTGCGCGCGGGGCGGAAGCAGCCTGGTCTGCGAACAAGTCGCGGCCCGCTGCATGTGGGGATGGTGACGAACTGGCCTCATGGCTTTTCGTCGCGCTGTCCGCGTCCACATCCGCCGGATCGATCTGCGAATATTCCGCCACCCGCCGCGTCAGCGTGGA
Source organism: Nitrobacteraceae bacterium AZCC 2146 (assembly GCA_036924855.1). NCBI lineage: Bacteria > Pseudomonadati > Pseudomonadota > Alphaproteobacteria > Hyphomicrobiales > Nitrobacteraceae > Nitrobacteraceae bacterium AZCC 2146. The sequence goes on along the minus strand of JBAGRP010000001.1, from coordinate 3,370,073 downwards.
AAATTCCATCGCCTTCAGAAACGCGATCAGTTTTCGCGCGTCCGGCTCATGCACCGCGAGGTCGTCGAGCGGCACATCCAGCGCTACCTTGTCGTCGAGCAGCACCAGCTTTCGCGAAATGCGCGCCTTCTCGGCGTGCTCGATCAGCGATTCCCGCCGCTTCGGCTGCTTGATCTCGCCTGCGCGGGCCAGCAGGGTTTCGAGGTCGCCATATTCGACGATCAGTTGCGCCGCGGTCTTGATGCCGATGCCGGGCACGCCGGGTACGTTGTCGACGGAATCGCCGGCCAGCGCCTGCACCTCGACCACCTTGTCCGGCGGCACGCCGAACTTCTCGATCACTTCGGCAACGCCGATGCGGCGGTCCTTCATGGTGTCGTACATGGTGACGCAATCGGTCACGAGCTGCATCAGATCCTTGTCGGACGAAACAATCGTAGCCGTGGCGCCGCGCTCGCAGGCTTCGCGCACATAGGTGGCGATGAGATCGTCGGCCTCGAAGCCGATTTGCTCGATGCCCGGCAGGTCGAAGGCGCGGACGGCGTCGCGGATCAGCGCAAATTGCGGGATCAGGTCGTCCGGCGCCGGCGGCCGGTGCGCCTTGTAGTCGGCATAGAGCGCGTTGCGGAACGTCTTTTCCGATTTGTCGAAGATGATCGCCAGATGCGTCGGCCGGTTGTCCGGCGGCATGTCGCGCAGCAGCTTCCACAGCATGTTGCAGAAGCCGAGCACAGCATTGACCTGGAGCCCGTCGGACTTGCGGTTCAGCGGCGGCAGCGCGTGATAGGCGCGGAAAATATACGAGGAACCATCGACCAGAAAGACATGGTCGCCCTTGCCGGGAATCTTGGCAGGGGCTTTGACGGCAACGGGCGTGGCGGCTTGTTCTGATGTTTTCGGCATGGTCGCAACTTAAGGATTTTCGCCGGAAATGACACCCTGCCGGAGGGCCATCCCGTCGGTTTTTGCATCCGGTTTCCGCAAACTCTGCTGTCATCACCCGGCTTGACCGGGTGATCCAGTACACGCAGGCATTAGTGTTTATTGGGTCGCGCGGTCGAGCCGGGCGATGACATCAAGGGGGTTTTACACGAGATCAACTTGCATCCCGCCCTGTTCCATGAGCCCTTGCGCGGGCATTTCAGCTTCAAGGACCGACCATGCCGCAGCTCGCCGAATTGATGGAAAAGATGAAAGGCGTGGAGGCGGAGATCGAGGCCGAACTGACCCGGCGGCGGGAGGAGCTGCGGTTTCGCTTCGAGCGGCGCAAGATCGTGTTCGAACAGGATATCGAGGAGCTGCAGCGCGCCATCAAGGTCCGGGCGTCCAGGTATTTCCTGCAGGCCAACCCGTTGATCGTGCTGACCGCGCCGATGATTTATTCGTTAATCGTTCCGATCGTGCTGGTCGACCTCTGGGTCATGGCCTATCAGGCGATCTGCTTTCCCGCCTATGGCATCCCCAAAGTCCGCCGCCGCGATTACCTGGTGTTCGACCGGCACCATCTGGCCTATCTCAACATCATCGAGAAGGTGAACTGCGCCTATTGCTCCTATTGCAACGGCGCCATCGCCTTTGTCCGCGAGGTGGCGTCACGCACCGAAGTCTACTGGTGCCCGATCAAGCACGCGCGGCGCATCCTCGGCCCGCATCCGCATTATGTCGGCTTCGCCGATTTCGGCGACGCCGAGGGCTTTCGCGCGAAAATGGTGGAGCTGAAGGATGGCGTGAAACTGGACGCGCGGTAGCGGCTACTCTGCCGCTTGAAGCGTCGCCTGCTTCTTCTTTGGCGCGATCCAGAATGCTTCCGGCCGCTCGAACAGGAAGTTTGCGCGCAGTGCCAGTGCGAGCCGCCAGATTACCAGCGCGCCGAGCACGCCGGACACGGTGACGATCAGTGCGATCGTGCCGATGTCGAAGGGTGCGAATTTCAGCAGCAGCGTTCGCGCCGTCGCCATCGGCAGGAAGAAGGCAAGATAGATGACGATGGAATGCTCGCCGCAGAACCGCAGGAAAGAGAGCCACTGCATCTTCGCCAGCAGCGTGCCCATGACGATGATGGCGACCGCGCCGGCAAAACCCAGCGCCAGCGAAATCACCGGCCATTCGCTGCAGCCGTCATGGACCAGCGCGGCATTGACCAGCGCCCAGATGGCCAATCCGGCAAGCGCCAGCACCGGTTTTGCGCGGGCGCGATCCGACAGTGCGAACACCTGGGTGGCGAACAGATAGCCGGAATAGAAGTACACGAAGCGCGCTGCGAATTCGTCGGGCATGGTCCAGCCGGTGGAGACATGCGCCATCTCCAGCAGGGCGGCAATGCTCCAGATCAGCAATGGCGGCACGCGGCGCAGTGCCTTGGTGAGCACGAAGAACACCGGCAGCATGTAGATGAACCACAGCGTGCCGAACGGCTCGATGTAGGATTCCAGATACAGCGCGCCGACCCAGGCCCAGCCGTGCTCTTGGGCGAGGCCGGGCGCCTTGAAGCCGAACTGGATCGTCACCCACAGCGCGTAGAAATAGACGAAATGCACCACCTTGCGGTCGAGATAGGTGCGCCAGTCGCGGTCGATGACGCGGGCCAGGAACAGGCCGGAGATCAGGAAGAAATCCGGCATCCGGAACGGTTTGGCGAACGCCACCAGCACATGCATGTAGCCGGTCTGGCCGGCGGCCAGTTCCACGCCCAGCACCGAATGCATCATCACCACCATGACGATGCAGATGCCCTTGGCATAGTCGACCCAGTCGATTCGCTCTGTGCCTGCCGGCGCTGATGCGCCTGACAGCGCGGATCGGTCGGCGACGGCAAATGTGCCGTTTGTGGTCATGGGTGTCCCTTTGGGTCTGCCACAAGTTTGCCGCATCCTCGGGTGGATCGGTTTCCATTGCCTTTCCGCGATCGCGGAATCTGCCCTCCTCATGGGATTGTGATGAACGGAATGCGGCTTTTGCCCTGCGCCGGGACGTGCGCTAAGACGCGGACGACCGTGCCAATTCGTTAACCATGGCGCGTGCAGCGGATGAGCCTGTGACCCGCCATTTCGACACGCCTTTGCCGATCGACGCGGTGCTGGACGACATCGCGCGCGCGCTTGCGGCGAACAACGCTGCGGTGCTGGTGGCGCCGCCGGGCGCCGGCAAGACCACGCGGGTGCCGCTGGCGCTGCTCGATGCGCCATGGATGAAGGGCAAAAAGATCATCATGCTGGAGCCGCGGCGGATCGCCGCGCGCGCCAGCGCCGAGCGGATGGCGAAGACACTGGGCGAACGCGTCGGCGAGACCGTCGGCTACCGGGTCCGCTTCGGCTCGAAGATTTCGCGCAGCACCCGGATCGAGGTCGTCACCGAAGGCATCTTCTCGCGGCAGATCCTCGACGATCCCGAACTGACCGGCGTCGCCGCGGTGCTGTTCGACGAGTTCCACGAGCGTTCACTCGATGCCGATATGGGACTGGCGCTGGCGCGCGACGCGCAGGTCGGGTTGCGCGAGGACCTGCGGATCCTGGTGATGTCGGCGACCATCGACGGCGCGCGGGTCGCAAAGCTGCTCGGAGAAGCGCCGGTGATCGCCAGCGAAGGTCGCGCCTTTCCGGTGGAGACGCGTTACCTCGGCCGCAAGGCCGACGCCCAGCTGGAGCGGCAGATGGCCGATGCTATCGCGATGGCGCTACGCGCCGATCCCGGCTCAGTGCTGGCGTTCCTTCCCGGCGCTGCGGAAATCCGCCGCACGCAGACTTTCCTCGCCGAGCGCATTCACGATGCTTCGATCGAGATCGTGCCGCTGTTCGGCGCGCTCGACGCCGGCGTGCAGGACCGCGCTATCCAGCCGGCGCCGAAGGGCCACCGCAAGGTGGTGCTGGCGACCTCGATCGCCGAGACCTCGCTGACCATCGAAGGCGTCCGCATCGTGGTGGATTCCGGCGTCGCCCGGGTGCCGCGCTACGAGCCGGACATCGGTTTGACTCGACTTGAGACTGTGCGGGCGTCGCGCGCCGCGGTCGACCAGCGCCGCGGCCGCGCCGGGCGCACCGAGCCCGGGATCTGCTACCGGCTGTGGGACGAACCGCAGACCGCATCGCTGCCGGCCTATACACAGCCGGAGATTCTCAGCGCCGACCTGTCGTCGCTGGTGCTCGACTTCGCGCAATGGGGCGTCAGCGATCCCGCGCAGCTGGCGTTTCTTGATTCCCCGCCGGCGCCGGCGTTGAAGGAAGCGCGCGGCTTGCTGCGCGAACTCGGCGCCTTGGATGGTGATGGTCGCATCACGGCGGAAGGTCAGGCGTTGCGCGAGCTGGCGCTGCCGCCGCGGTTGGCGCGGATGATCGTGGATTCGCATCGCCTCGGTGCCGGCGAAGACGCCGCGGATATCGCAGCGATCCTCACCGAACGCGGGCTCGGCGGCGACAGCGTCGATCTCGACCACCGGCTCGATCAATTCCGCCGCGATCGCTCGCAGCGTGCCGGCAGTGCGCGGCAACTGGCGCAGCGCTGGGCTTCGCAGGTCGCTTCTGCTCCCTCTCCCCTTGCGGGAGAAGGCCGGGAACTCACCACCGGCATCATGCTCGCCTTCGCCTTCCCCGATCGGGTCGCACGCAACCGCGGCAATGGCAGCTTTGTGCTCGCCAATGGCCGCGGCGCCTCGATCGACCCAACCTCTGCGCTGGCCCGCGAACCCTATATCGCGGTGGCGGAACTGACCGGGACTGCCGCCAACGGCCGCATCCTGCTGGCGGCGCCGATCGCGCAAGCCGATATCGAATTGCGTTTCGCCGACCAGATCGAGGCTGTTGACGAGGTCACTTTCGATCGCCCGTCGATGGCGCTGCGCGGCCGGCGCAAGCGCACGCTGCACGCCATCACGCTGTCGGAGGCGCCGTTCACGCTGACGCCGTCGGCGGACACCGCGCGGGTGCTGGCCGATGGCCTCGTGGCGGCCGGTATTGATCGGCTGCCATGGTCGAAACCGCTGCAGCAATGGCGCGGCCGGGTGATGTTTTTGCGCGCGGCCGAAGGCGACGCGTGGCCTGATTTGTCAGATGACGCGCTCGCCGCGCAGCGCGAAAACTGGTTGATGCCGGCGCTGTTCGACAAGACCTCGCTGAAGGAATTTTCCTCTGGCGACCTGTCGGATGCGCTGATGGCGCTGCTGCCGTGGGATCAGCGGGCGCGACTGGAGCGCGAAGCGCCGACGCATTTCGAGGCGCCGACCGGCACCCAGCTTCCGATCGATTACGAAGCTGAACAGGGCCCGACGATTGCTGTCAGGTTGCAGGAATTGTTCGGGCTCAACAGCCATCCGTCGGTTGCCAAGGGTGCGGTGCCGCTGGTGCTGGAATTGCTGTCACCGGCGCATCGCCCGGTGCAGGTGACGCGCGATCTGCCGGGTTTCTGGCGCGGCAGCTATGCCGCCGTGCGTTCCGATCTGCGCGGCCGCTATCCGCGGCACCCCTGGCCGGAAGATCCCGCCAGCGCGATGCCGACGCGGCGGGTGAAGCCGCGCGGGACGTAAGCACGATAAATCCGCGTCCATTAACCCGTTGCTCATCCTTTTCGCCAAAATAGCAGAGCCAGAGGCCGCCGGAACGGACGGTGGCGGGCGAGTGTGATGAGATTGCCGGTCTAATGTGCGGCGATCAGTGGAGTTTGCGTATGCGTGGCATCATGTTTTTCGCGGCGATCCTGATCGGACTGGGCACCGTAATGGCGCAGATCGCCGACAAGATGACCGCGACAACGCCGGCGATGGCGAAATCCGCGTCGCTTGCTGTGGCCCCGCAGGACACCGCACAGGCCGGCATCCGCAGCCTCAGCATTCCCCGCGATCCGCGCGGTCATTTCCAGACCGAAGGTCGCATCGAGGGCCAGCGCATTGGATTCATGGTCGATACCGGCGCCTCGGTGATTGCGCTGAACGAGAAATCCGCCGCGCAATTCGGGTTGCGGCCGTCGCGCGCCGATTACAACGCCACGGTGACCACCGCCAACGGCACCATCAAGGCAGCGCGGACGCGGCTGGCGATGGTCGAGATTGGCGGGCTGATCGTCCGCGATGTCGATGCCATGGTGCTGCCCGACGAGGCGCTGTCGGAAAACCTGCTCGGCCTGTCGTTCCTGTCGAAGCTGAAGCGCTTCGAATACGCCAATGGCAAGATGGTGCTGGAGCAGTAAGTCGCTCCGCGCCTCCAAATCTGCCTTAATTCCCGTCCAAGAGTCGCGTTCCCGCCTATCCACCGGCGCACGCATTCGCTAAGGCTGCGGCGCTTCCTTTCCAGCGCTACGTTCTAGCGAGGCCATCTGCATGTTTCCTAAGCCGCAGCCCGTCCTGGTGCCCAACACCTACGCCTACGAATCCGAGCCGATGGTGAAGGCCACCGGCTTTCGCGAATATGACGCGCGCTGGCTATTCGGCAAGGAAATCAACCTGATGGGAATTCAGGCGCTGGGCATGGGGCTCGGCGCGCTGATCGCGGAACTCGGCCAGAAGCAGGAAATCGTCACCGGCCACGATTTCCGTGGCTATTCGGCCTCGATCAAATACGCGCTGATGACCGGGCTGATGGCAGCCGGCTGCAAGGTCCACGACATCGGGCTTGCGGTGACGCCGATGGCGTATTTCGCGCAGTTCGAGCTCGATGTGCCCTGCGTCGCGATGGTGACTGCGTCGCATAACGACAACGGTTGGACCGGCGTCAAGATGGGCGCCAACCGCCCGCTGACCTTCGGGCCCGACGAGATGACCCGGCTGAAGCAGATCGTGCTCAACGCCGAGTTCAAGAACAAGGCCGGCGGCTCCTATCAGTTCCACGAGAATTTTCCGGCGCGCTACATAGCCGACCTCACCAACCGGCCTAAGCTGAAGCGCAGGCTGAAAGTGGTGGTAGCCTGTGGCAATGGCACCGCCGGCGCGTTTGCGCCGCAGGTGATGGAGGCGATCGGTTGCGAGGTGATCCCGCTCGACACCGAACTCGATCATACCTTCCCGAAATACAATCCGAATCCGGAAGACATGGAGATGCTGCACGCGATCCGCGATGCGGTGCTCGAACACAAGGCCGATGTCGGCCTCGGCTTCGATGGCGACGGCGATCGCTGCGGCGTGGTCGACAACACCGGCGAGGAAATCTTCGCCGACAAGGTCGGCGTGATGCTGGCGCGCGATATGTCCGCCGTCATCCAGGACGCGACCTTCGTGGTCGACGTGAAATCCACCGGCCTGTTCGTCACCGATCCGGTGCTGCAGAAGCAGGGTGCGAAAACCAGCTATTGGAAGACCGGCCATTCCTACATGAAGCGCCGTACCAACGAGTTGAAGGCGCTCGCGGGCTTCGAGAAATCCGGGCACTTCTTCTTCAATGCGCCGGTGGGACGCGGCTATGACGACGGCCTGGTCTCGGCAATCGCGATCTGCGAGATGCTGGATCGCGCGCCCAGCAAGACCATGGCGGATCTCAAGGACGCGCTGCCGAAGACCTGGTCGTCGCCGACCATGTCGCCGCATTGCGCCGACGAGACCAAATACGGTGTCGTCGAGCAGGTGGTGAAGCACTTCGAGGCCGCGCAGAAAAACGGCGACAAGGTTGCGAGCCAAGCGATCCGCGATCTCGTCACCGTCAACGGCGTCCGCGTCACCTGCGAAGACGGCAGCTGGGGCCTGGTGCGGGCCTCATCCAACAAGCCGGAACTGGTGGTGGTGGTCGAGAGTCCGGTCTCGGAGCAGCGCATGCACGACATGTTCGAGGCGATGAATGTGGTGCTGCGGACGCATCCCGAAGTCGGTGAGTATAATCAGACGATCTGAGGTCTCTTACCTCTCCCCGCCTGCGGGGAGAGGTCGGCGCGTAGCGCCGGGTGAAGGGCCAGGTACTACGCTCAACTTAAATTCAGCATTCGCGGGTCGGGAAGAGCCCCTCACCCCCGCAAGAGCGGGGCGAGGGAGCTTTTCAGCGTGTGGCGAAGGGCTGTGTTGAAAGCACGCAGCTTGGTCCGGCGTTACGCCGCCGGCATCGCCGGCACTGGCAGCGCGGTGACCGACTTGATCTTCTCCATCGCAAAGCGCGAGGTGACGTTCTTCAGCGCCACCGCACTGATCAGCTTCTTGTAGAACACGTCGTAGCTCTGCATGTCGGCGACGACGACGCGCAGCATGTAATCGACGTCGCCGGCCATGCGGTAGAATTCCATCACCTCGGGCATGGCGCTGACGGCGTCGGCGAATTTCTTCAGCCAGGAGTCGGAATGGTCGCTGCTTTCCACCGAGACGAACACCGAAATACCGAGCCCGATCTTGTTCTGATCGACCAGCGCGACCCGGCGCAGGATCACGCCGTCGGCCTCCAGCCGCTGGATTCGCTTCCAGCACGGCGTCGAGGACAGCCCGACCCGATCGCCGATCTCGGCGACGGAGAGCGAGGCATCTTCCTGCAATACCATCAGGATCTTGCGATCGATGGCGTCGAGGCGGCGGTTGGGTTCGGTGGCTTGGGCGGCGAGATCGGTCATGTGAAGAACTTTGTTCTAATTAAGAGGTCGAGGAACCTCATATATAGAACATTCTTCTAAATCAAGCCTCAATCAGGTCCGGGCCGGAGCCGGCGGCGTGGAATGGCTCAAAAGTTCTTCCACTTCAGGGCGTTGCGGGCAGGCGAAGGCGCCGCCGTAGCGGGTGCATTTCAGCGCCGCGGCGGCGGAGGCAAACCGCAATGCGTGCGGAATATCCTTCCCCGCGGTGAGTTCCAGGGTGAATGCGCCATGGAAAATGTCGCCCGCACCCAGCGTATCCACGGTGTGGACCGGAAACGCCGGCGTCTCCCGCAGGTTCTGCTGCTCGTCGAGCCAGATCGTGCCCTTGGCGCCGCGAGTGGCGGCGAGAAAAGACGAGGTGTGTTTCGCCATTTTCTTCAACGCGGCGACGTCGTCGGTGATCCCGGCGGTAGCCTGCAGCGCTTCGTCGGAGAAGATCAGGTGCGAGGAGGCGGATAGCAGCCCCTCGCTTTGCGAGATCGCGCTGTCGACATCGACCACGACAGGAAGGCCGCGCCGGCGCGCTTCGGCGCACAGGCCGGTGGCGAACGGGGCGCAGCGGCTCTCGATCAGGATCGCGTCGCAATCCTTTAAAAGCAGATCGGTGTCCGGCAGGCGCACTTTCCACAGTGCGGGGTCGCGAAACGAGATGATGGTCCGCTCGCCCGAGGGATCCATCATGATCGCGGAGATCGGCGTCACCAGTCCGGGCATGTGTACCAGCGGCGACGTGTCGATGCTTTCCTTGGCGAGGTCTTCGAAGATGTACCGGCTGGAGCTTTCCCCGGCGTCGCCCATCGGGCCGGTGAGGGAGGCATGACCGCCGAGCCGGCTGATGCCGATCGCGGCATTGAGCGCATTACCGCCGCAGATCTGGTCGAAATGATCGGCGCTGAACTTTGCCCCCCGTCCCGGTACGGCATCCACGCGAAAAGTGAGGTCGCGCACCGGCATGCCGATACACAGGATGCGTTTGGGCTTGGGCTGCATGGAAGTGTCCTGTTCTCGTCAAGTATTCTCCGGCTGCAACCAGCGGCCGAGCAGATGATGCGCGATGGCGAATGGATGCGGCCCCGCGAGCCCGTCGGGGTGTTCGCGCTTCAGCATCAGCATCGCCTCGTCACGGTCAAACCACCGGGCGTCCTCAAGTTCCATGTGATCCACCGTAATCGCGTCAGTGGTGGCGCGGGCGCTGCAGCCGATCATCAGGGATGACGGGTAGGGCCAGGGCTGCGTCATGTAATATTTCACGTCGGTGCAGTGGATGCCGGACTCTTCAAAGATCTCACGGCGCACGGCGTCCTCGATGGTCTCGGCGGCTTCGACGAAGCCGGCGAGGCAGGAATACATGCCCGGCGGAAACTGCTTCTGGCGACCGAGCAGGCACCTGTCGCCATTGGCCACCAGCATGATGACGACGGGATCGGTGCGCGGGAAATGCTCGGTCTTGCAGCTCGGGCAAATGCGCTTCCAGCCGCCCTCGGCCATCGCCGAGCGGGCGCCGCAATTGGCGCAGAAACCGTGGCGCTGATGCCAGCTCACCAGTGATTTCGCCATCGCGATGGCGGAGAGCTGCTCCGGCGGCACCACGCCCTGCATCGCCATGCCGCGCAGTTCGGTGAGGGCGACGTCGTTGCGCGTCAGCAGTTTTTCCACCGCGGCGGCGCCGATGCCCATGCCGAATACCGCCGCGCCATCGCGCAGGCCCAAAAAGACGGTGCCGGGATTGGCACCGAATTTCAGCGCCTCGTCGATGGTCAATAGCGCGCGCGGGCCGCCCGCCTCCTGCTTCATCACCAGCGAATCCCTGTGCACCACATAGGCGCGGGAATCGCTTTTGCCCTCCAGCGCGAACAGCTTCTCGTCATTGAAGCGCAGATGCGCGGCGCGATCGAGTACATTGGAAACGAAGGCCGGACGGCCGAGCGGAAACAAGGCGTTTGTTGTCATCGGTTCAACCAAGCCAGATTTTGCGGCGGAGTTCAGTCATGAAGGCCTGCACCTCGCCGGCATCATGGGCGAGCGGAGGCATCACCCCCCAGACCGGGCGCGGCCAGGCGGCGTCGCTGCTACGGCGCGCGATGACGTGGACGTGCAGTTGCGGCACCACGTTGCCCAGGGCGGCGATGTTGAGCTTGTCGCATTTGGTGATTTCCTTGAGCGCGCGGCCGACGCGGTTGATTTCGGTCATCAACTGGCCCTGCTCGACCTCGTCGAGATCGATGATCTCCACGGCGTCGGCGCGGCGCGGCACCAGCATCAGCCACGGATAATGCGCGTCCTTGACCACCAGCACGCGGCTGAGCGGCAGGTCGCCGATGTCGATGGTGTCTTTTTGCAGCTGCGTGTGCAGCGACCAGGCGGGGGCGGTGGACATGGGGGCTCTCGAACAATGGCGGCAGCGTTGCAGAGAGTGGAGCTGCAAACAACACCCGTCATGCCCGGCTTTGCGGCCGCTATCCACGTCTTTTTTCATGCACTACGGGGCGACCGCGCCGCGCTTGCTTTCCGGCGGTTTTGGCCCCAAATAAGCACCGGGAGATTGGCGGTGGACGAGCCACTCGCCAATCGGGTCAGGTCCGGAAGGAAGCAGCCCTAACGAGATCCGGATCGGGTCGCTCGTCAGTCTCCTACTTGTTTTGTCGAGCGAATTCAGCGCTCTGCTCGACGGACAATCAGCTTTTTCGGCAGGAACCGGCTTTCCGTCCCGCCTGAAGATGCGCCCGTTGTTCCGCAATCCGGCTTTACGAGACAACACATTGCGGATCGAACGATGACCGACGCTGGCTTGCCCGTAACGCCCCCGACTGACGCCGACAACGCCCAGGGCGGCTTCGACATCGGTAGCCCGCCCGCGGCCGGCAAGCCCTACCGTGTGCTCGCGCGCAAATACCGTCCTTCGAGCTTTGACGACCTGATCGGCCAGGAGGCCGTGGTCCGCACCGTCTCCAACGCGTTCGAGACCGGCCGGATTCCACAGGCCTGGATCCTCACTGGCGTGCGCGGGGTCGGCAAGACCACCACGGCGCGGATTCTGGCCCGTGCGTTGAATTACGAACTGGCGGATGGATCGAGCAAGGGCCCGAGCATCCAGATGCCGACGCTCGGTGTGCATTGCCAGGCGATCATGGAAAGCCGGCACATCGACGTGCTGGAAATGGACGCCGCGTCCCATACCGGCGTCGACGATGTCCGCCAGATCAACGACAGCGTGCGCTACGCGCCGTCCAGCGCGCGCTACAAGGTCTACATCATCGACGAAGTCCACATGCTCTCGACCGCGGCGTTCAACGCCTTCCTGAAGACGCTGGAAGAGCCGCCGGAGCATGCCAAATTCGTGTTCGCGACCACCGAGATCCGCAAGGTTCCGGTGACGGTGCTGTCGCGCTGCCAGCGCTTCGATCTGCGCCGCGTCGATGCCGACGTGCTGATGAACCATTTGTCGAATATCGCGGGCAAGGAAAACGTCGAGGTCGAGCCGGAAGCGCTGGGGATCATCGCCCGTGCTGCCGAGGGCTCGGTGCGCGATTCGCTGTCGCTGTTCGACCAGGCGATCGCGCATGCCGCTGGCACCGTGCGTGCCGATGCGGTCCGGCAGATGCTTGGCCTCGCCGATCGTACAAGGGTGATCGACCTGTTCGATTCGCTGGCGCGCGGCGACATCGCCAGCGCCTTCCGCGAATTTCGCGAGCAATATGACGTCGGCGCCGATCCGATCGTGGTGCTGAGCGACCTCGCCGAATTCGTCAATTTCGTCACCCGCGTGAAGATCGTGCCGGCCACCGCCGACAATGTTGCGTTCGGCGAGACCGAGCGGCTGCGCGCCCGCGATTTCGCCTCGAAGCTGTCGATGCGGGTGCTGTCGCGGATGTGGCAGATGCTGCTGAAGGGCATCACGGAAGTGCAGGGCGCGACGCGTCCTGCCGCGGCCGCCGAAATGGTGCTGGTGCGGATCGCCTATGTGGCGGATATGCCGACGCCGGATGAGGCGATCCGGATGCTCGACCAGAACGGCGGCGGTTCTTCGCCGGTAATCGGCAGCAATGGCGGTTCGCGCAGCGCGCCGTCGTCCACCGTGTCGTCGATGCAGGCGTCAGCGCCGCGCGGCGTGACCATGCAGCGTGGCAGCGCCGAGACGTCGCCGCGGCCGCAGATGAGCGCGCCGGTGGCGGAAGCGCAGGCCGCGCCCGTGCTGAAGATTTCGACCTTTCCGGAACTGGTGGCGCTTGCCGGGTCCAAACGCGATTTGATGGTAAAAGCCGCGCTCGAAGCCGATGTGCGCCTGATCAAGATCGAGGACGGCCGGCTCGAACTGGCGATGGAGCGCACCGCATCGCGGACGCTGATCAACGACCTTTCCCGCAAGCTGGAGCAGTGGACCAACCGGCGCTGGAGCGTGATCGTCTCCAACGAGCAGGGCCAGCCGACGTTGCGTTCGCAACTCGATCAGCAGAAGAATGAGCGCGAGCGCGCCGCGGAAGCCGATCCGCGCGTGCAGGAAGTGCTGGCGCGGTTTCCCGGCGCCAAGGTGGTTGAAGTCCGCCGGCTTGCCCCCGAGCCGCCGGAATCCAGTGTTAGCGATAGCGATCTGACCGGCGAAGAAGCTCCCGAGAATTTCGACGGCGACGATCAATAAAACCATTCGTAATAAAACCATTCGAAGGAAATTTTCATGGCTGATTTTCTCGGCATGATGAAGCAGGCGGCGCAGCTGCAATCGAAGATGAAGGCGATGCAGGACGAACTCGACCACGTCGAGGTCGAGGGCATGTCCGGCGGTGGCCTCGTCACCGTTCGGATGACCGCGAAGACCGAAGTGAAGGCGGTGAAGATTGACCCGTCGCTGATGAAGGCCGACGAGCGCGAGATTCTCGAGGACTTGCTGGTCACCGCGCTCGGCGACGCCCGCCGCAAGGCCGAAGCCGCGATGCAGGAGAAGATGCAGGCGCTGACCGGCGGCCTTGGCCTGCCGCCGGGGCTGGGCCTTACCTGAGATGGCTGCTGGCGTTGCCGGACCGGAAATCGAAAAACTGATTCAGCTGCTGGCGCGGCTGCCGGGGCTTGGGCCGCGCTCGGCGCGGCGCGCGGCGCTGCATCTGATCAAGAAGCGCGAGGCGCTGATGACGCCGCTCGCCGGTGCCTTGCAGGTGGCGATCGACAAGATTCAGGTCTGCAAGACCTGCGGCAACATCGACACGCAAAATCCCTGCACCATCTGCACCGATCCGCGCCGCGATCCCTCGATCATCGTGGTGGTCGCCGACGTGTCCGACCTGTGGGCGCTGGAGCGCGCCAACGCCACCACCGGGCAATATCACGTGCTTGGCGCGACGCTGTCGCCGCTCGACGGCGTCGGTCCGCAGGACCTCACCATCGACGCACTGGTGTCGCGTGCGCATGACACCAGGGTCACGGAAATCATCCTGGCGCTGAATGCCACGGTCGATGGCCAGACCACCGCGCATTACATCACCGACCTGTTGCAGGAGGCCGGCGTGAAGGTGACGCGGCTGGCGCATGGCGTGCCGGTCGGCGGCGAACTCGATTACCTCGACGAAGGCACGCTGTCCGCCGCGATGCGGCAGCGGACGCTGTTTTAAGTATTGGAAGAGAACTGATGATACGACCTGGCTTTTCTAAATTGTCCTCCTTTACCGCGGCTGTGTTGGCGATTGTGGCTGCAGGCGCTTGCGACGCGCGGGCACAAACACCGCAGCCGCCTGCTGCCTCCGTCGCGCCCAAAATGATGAAGGCCGGCGATGTGTTGAGCGGGCAGCTCAACGCGATGCGCGTGCGCGCGCCGAAGGGCAAGCGGGTCAACACCTTCCAGCTCGTCAGCGAGCCGCGCCGGCTGCCGGCGCCGGCCGGCCTGTGCAATCTGGAGACCGGCCCCGAGACGTTCGAGATCGTCACCGCCAACGATGCCCAGGCGACGGAGCTGAAGAAGCTGGTCGGCAAGGAAGTCTCGCTAAAAGTCACCGAGGTTGCCTGCGCCGAACAGGCCGGGCAGATGAGCGAAGCGCTGGTGACGAAATGGAGCGTGGTGACGAAGCCGAACTAGCGTTTGAGCTAGATCCGTACCGTCCCCAGCGTCTCGAAATGTCCGCGGCGCTGCAGCCATAGTAGCAGGATCAGGCTCGGCACCGCGACCAGCACGCAGATCGCAAAGAAGATCGGCCAGCCGGTGGCGCTGGCGACGAAGCCGGCGCCGGATGACAGATAGGTGCGGCCGACCGCGGCGAGTGCGGTGAGCAGCGCGTATTGCGTGGCGGTGTGCAGCGGATTCTGGCACAGCGCCGACAGGTAGGCGACGAAGATCACGGTGCCGATGGCGCTGGTGAAATTCTCCGCCGTGATCGCAAACGCCAGCGCCCATTGATTGACGCCGACGATGGCCAGCCACGAGAACGACAGGTTGGCCACCGCCTGCAGCACGCCGCCGATCCAGAGACTTGTCGCCAGTGAATAGCGCCGCGCGACGAAGCCGCCGGCGAAGCCGCCGATCAGGGTGGCGGCGAGGCCGACGCCCTTGACGATGGCGGCGTAGTCGTTGCGCGTAAAACCGAGATCGATCACGAACGGTGCGGTCATGGTGCCGGAAAACGCGTCGGTGAATTTGAACAACACCACGAAAATCAGCGCCGCCCAGGCATCGTTGCGGGCGAGGAATTCCGACAGCGCGCCGAAGGCCGCCTGCGTGACGCGCCTGAAGGCGGTGTCGGCGCGGGTGACCTGTTCGGCGCGGGCGGATTGCGCGGGCTCGGTGGCGGCGAGCGCGGTAACGGTGCCGATCAGCACCATCGCCGCCATCGCGACATAGCCCCCCATCCAGGCCGAGGATCGTGCGATGCCCGTGCTCTCGAACGCACTGACCAGGAACAGCGCCCCGGCGGTAGAGACCAGCATGCCGACGCGATAGGCCGCGACATAGGACGCCATGCCGGCGGCCTGTTCGCTCTCCGGCAGGCTTTCGACCCGGAACGCATCGACCACGATGTCCTGCGTCGACGACATCGCCGCCACCAGCAGTGCGCCGAGCGCTACAAACAATGGCGAGTGCGCAGGATCGGTCAGCGCCAGTAGCAGGATCGCCGCGATCAGCAGCAGTTGCGAAAACACCAGCCAGCCGCGGCGGCGCCCGAAGCGGCGCGTGAAGAACGGTACATGCAGCGCGTCGACCAAAGGCGCCCAGATGAATTTCAGCGTGTAGGGCGTGCCGACCAGCGCGAACAGCCCGATGGTCTTGAGATCGACGCCGGATTCCCGCATCCAGACCAGCAGCGTCGAACCGGACAGCGCCAGCGGCAGCCCAGAGGAAAAGCCGAGCAGCAGCACGATCAGCACCCGTGGCTGCAAATACACCGCCATTCCCTCGCGCCAGGTGGCGCGGGGCTTTGGGGCGAGGATGGCGTCGGGCAGGCTGTCAGGCGCGCTAGTCATGCCCCAGTGCTAGCAGATTCGGGCGGCAACGACGCCTGTGGCCTATTCCCCCGCCTGCAGCTTGCGCGGCAGCGGCGAAAACATGTCGGGAACAGCGGCTTTGGCTGCGAGCGGAACAGCTTCCACGGCTGGCTCGCTCTTGCTGAAATCCAGTTCCTCGATCCGTCCGGCGCGTTTTTCGATCTTGTCGGCGGAAATCAGGATCTGGCGGACGTCTTCATTGGCCTGGCCAAAGTGGGTCTGTAGCTTCAGCACGCGGTCGCGCAGGCGGCCGAGATCGTCGCCGAGGTTCATCACCTCGGTGCGGATCTGGTCGGCGGCGTCGCGCATCCGCGCATCCTTCAGGATCTGCTGCATCACCTGGATCGCCAGCATCAGCAGCGACGGCGATACCAGCACGACGCGGGCACGGTAGGCCTTCTGGATGATGTCGTCGAAACCGTCATGGATTTCGGCGTAGACCGATTCCGACGGCACGAACATCAGCGCGGTGTCCTGGGTCTCGCCGGCGATCAGGTATTTTTCCGAGATATCGCTGACATGCTTCATCACGTCGGCGCGCAGCCGTTGCGCGGCGAATTTCTTTTCCTCGTCGGAACGGGCGTCATGCAGCGCGGTCACTGCTTCGAGCGGGAATTTCGCGTCGATGCACAACGGCCGCTGGTCCGGCAGGAAGATCACGCAATCCGGCCGCTTGCCGGACGTGAGCGTGTGCTGGAACGCATAGGCGCCGTTCGGCATGCCGTCCTTGACGATAGTTTCCATCCGCGCCTGGCCGAACGCGCCGCGCGACTGCTTGTTGGCGAGCACGTCGCGCAAGGTCGTCACCTGCGAGGTGAGGTCGGTGAGGTTCTTGTGGGCGTTGTCGATGATGCCGAGCCGCTCGTGCAGCACCCGCAAACTGTCCATGGTGTTGCGCGTGGTCTGCTCCATCGACTGGCCGACCCGATGGGTCACCGAATCCAGCCGCTCGGTCACGGCGCGCCCCATCTCGGCCTGCCGGTTGGCCAGCGCCTGGCCCATGGCGTCGACGCGGCCGGTGGCCTCGTTCTGCGCCCGCATCATTTCGCTCAAGCGCTCTTCAAGCTCGTCGGCGCGGATCGCCTGCGCCATCGCCGTGGCAGCGCCCCGGCCGCCGGAGCGGGCAATGACGATGGCGATGGTCAGCAAAAGCGCCAGCGCCAGCGCGCCGAAGCCGATCAGCGCCACGCCTGCGGTTACCGGCGTATCGCCGATCGTGAAAAGGATCTCGTTCATCCCGCCCTTGTAGCCGATTCGGCAGGTAACGCGAACGAAGAGGGAACATTTATGGTGAATGAAAGGCTAATTTTCATGGTTAACAGGATCTTAAAAATCATGCTTAAGGCGCGCTTAACAGACGTGGTTAACGCCAGCCTAATTTCCTTGGTTAACAGCCGGTTAAATCCCGTCGGAACCAACTGCCGCCCGCGCATTGACCCCGGCTGGCGCGCGGATTAAATCGCCCGATATGGCCATTCGTGAAATCATCATCCTGCCGGACAAACAGTTGCGGCTCGTCTCCAAACCGATCGAAACGGTAACGGCGGAGGTGCGCAAGCTCGCCGACGACATGTTCGAGACCATGTATGACGCGCCTGGCATTGGCCTGGCGGCAATCCAGGTCGCGGTGCCGCTGCGGCTGATCACCATGGATCTCGCCAAGAAGGAAGACGAGACCGGCGCCAAGCCGAGGGTCTTCATCAACCCCGAGATTTTGTCGTCGTCGGAGGAATTCTCGGTCTACGAGGAAGGCTGCCTGTCGATCCCGGAATATTACGAGGAGGTCGAGCGCCCCGCGCAGGTCCGGATCCGCTTTATGGACCTTGACGGCAAGATGCACGAGGAAGACGCCGACGGCCTGTTCGCCACCTGCATCCAGCACGAGATCGACCACCTCAACGGCGTGCTGTTTGTCGATTACCTCTCCAAGCTGAAGCGCGACCGCGTGCTGAAGAAATTTACGAAGCAGGCGAAGCGGGCAGGGGAGTAATCTCCGGCCGACTTCTGCAACAGATCGGTTCCGGCATATGTCGCTTCGTTTGATCTTCATGGGCACGCCGGATTTCGCGGTGCCGACGCTGCTCGAGCTTGTCGCCCATGGTCATGAGATCGTGGCGGTTTACACGCGCGTCGCAAAACCCGCCGGGCGCGGCATGAAGCTGCAGCCGACGCCGGTGGAACTCGAGGCGACGCGGCTCGGTATCCCCGTGCTGACGCCGACGACCTTGAAGACGCCGGAGGCCGAAGCGACGTTTCGCAGCCATGAGGCGGACGCTGCGGTGGTGGTCGCCTATGGCATGATCCTGCCGCAGAACATTCTCGATGTACCGTCAATGGGCTGCTTCAACCTGCACGGCTCGCTGCTGCCGCGCTGGCGCGGCGCAGCCCCGATCAACCGCGCTATCATGGAAGGCGATGCCGAGAGCGGCGTGATGGTGATGAAGATGGATGTCGGGCTCGACACCGGCGACGTGGCGATGGCCGAGAGGATCGCCATCACCGACGCCATGACTGCCACCGACCTGCATGACGCGCTGGCGCCGCTCGGCGCCGACCTGATGGTGCGGGCGATGGGCGCGCTGGAGCGCGGCCGGCTGCAGCTCAGCAAGCAGAGCGAGGTCGGTGTCACCTATGCCGCCAAGATCGACAAGGCCGAAGCGAAGATCGACTGGAGCAAACCGGCGCGCGAGGTGCTGCGGCATATCCACGGCCTGTCGCCATTTCCCGGCGCGTGGTGCGAAGTGCCGATCGAGGGCGAGGCCGTGCGCGTAAAAATCCTGCGCTGCGCGCTCGCCGAAGGTCGCGGCGCGCCGGGCGACCTGCTCGACGATCGGCTGACGATTGCCTGCGGCGACGGCGCGATCCGGATTCTCGATCTGCAGCGCGCCGGCAAGCAGCCGATGAAGGCCGGCGATTTCCTGCGCGGCACGCCGCTGAAGCCGCCGCTGCGGTTATCTTGATCATGATCTTTTCCGAAAACCGGTGTCCACTCTTCGGGATCATGCCCTGATGCCGCGCTACAAACTCCTCATCGAATATGACGGCGCGCCGTATTGCGGCTGGCAGGTCCAGGACAACGGACCGTCGGTGCAGGGTGCGCTGGAAGATGCCGTCAAGGCAATCTGCGGCGAGGCTGTCCGCGTCCACGGCGCCGGGCGCACCGATGCCGGCGTTCACGCGCTGGGCCAGGTCGCGCATTGCGATATCGAACGATCATTCGTGCCCGGGCGATTGCGCGATGGGCTGAACGCGCATCTGCGGCCGCATCCGATCGGTGTGTTGAGTGCGGAAATCGTGCCGGATGATTTCGAGGCGCGGTTTTCCGCGTTGAAGCGGCACTACGTCTATCGCATCGTCAACCGCCGCGCGAACCTGGCCATCGATCTCGGCCATGTCTGGCGCGTGGCGCGGCCGCTCAATGCCGAAGCGATGCATGAAGCGGCGCAGCGCCTGATTGGCAAGCACGATTTCACGACGTTTCGCGACACCGAATGTCAGGCAAAATCGCCGCTGCGGACCCTCGACCAGCTCGACGTCATCCGCGATGGCGACGCCATCAACATCGTGACCTCAGCGCGCGCGTTCCTGCACAGTCAGGTGCGCTCGATGGTGGGCTCATTGGTATGGGTCGGGCATGGCCGCTGGAGCGCGGACGATCTGGCCAATGCGCTGGCAGCAAAGACCCGCAGCGCCTGCGGTCCGGTCGCGCCGCCGGACGGGCTGTATCTGGTGCGGGTGGATTACTAGCCGTTCAGCTTCTTCACCGCGTCCCAGAACAGCTGCTGTCCGTCCGCGACATTCGCGGTCCAGTGTTCATGGGCGAAATCATTGGCATCGTCGGTGATGAACTTGAAGGCGCGCCACGGGATGCTCTGGTGCCGGCAGACCGAGGCCAGGGCGAACAATTCCATGTCGACGATGTCGATGCCATTAGCGTTCAGCCACGGATCGGCGGACGTGACAAAACTGTCGCCGGTGCCGCAGATGACCTCGCCATGGCCGGACGACAGCCGGTCCAGCTCCGGCGCATACGGCGTGGTGCCGCGCGGCGCCAGCGGCTCGGCGATCATGTCGCGCTGCACGACATGGGCGACCTCAACCAGCCCGTGCAGCGATTCCCTTATTTTCCCGGCGGTGCCGTAATTGATCACCAGCGCGGGTTTGTGCGCCTGTAGCGCCAGCAGCGTAGCGATCGTGGTGTTGATCTTGCCGACGCCAGTGAAGATCACCTCGATGCCATCCGGCGCACGGGCGGTGTCCAGCTCGGCGTCGAGCGCGGTGAGGACGAGAATTTTCTGGGTCATGCGAAATACCGATCCAGCACGCCGCGATAGATTTTAGTCAGTTTTTCCAGATCGGACACCGGCGTGCGCTCGTCGATCTGATGCATGGTCTGGCCGACCAGACCGAATTCGATCACCGGGCAGTAGCGCGTGATGAAGCGCGCATCGGACGTGCCGCCGCCGGTGTTGAGATCGGGCTTGCGGCCGGTGACCTCCTCGATCGCCGCCGCCACGAGATCGGTGAAGGTGCCGGGCTTTGTCACGAAGGAATCCGCATTGCACGGCTCCCACGCCACATGCGCGTGAATCCGGTTGCCGGCTGCGGCCGCCACGCGCTTGTCGATCAACTCGCGCAGGCTTTCCTGCGTGTGATGATCGTTGAAGCGGATGTTGAATTTGGCGCGCGCCTGCGCCGGAATCACATTGCTGGCGGTGTTGCCGACATCGACCGAGGTGAATTCAAGGTTCGATGGCTGGAATTGCGCGTTGCCGTTGTCGAGCGGCTCATTGCTCAGCGCCACGATCAGGGCGGCGATATCCGGCACCGGATTCGACGCGCGATGTGGATAGGCGACATGGCCCTGGACACCGTCGACGATCAGCGTGCCGGACTGCGAGCCGCGGCGGCCGATCTTGATGGTGTCGCCCATCTCCTCGACATTGCTGGGCTCGCCGACCACGCAGTGGTCGAACCTCTCGCCGCGTGCCGCCGCCCATTGCAGCAGCTTGACGGTGCCGTTGACGGCAATGCCTTCCTCGTCGCCGGTGATCAGGAACGAGATCGAGCCCCCACCGGACTTTTGCGGTTGGCCGCCGTTGGCCGCGAGATAGTCCAGTGCCGCGGCGACGCCGCAGGCGATGCCGCCCTTCATGTCGACCGCGCCGCGACCGTAGAGAAAGCCGTCCTTGATGTCGCCGGAGAACGCACCATGCGTCCATGCGGCCTCATCGCCGGGCGGCACCACGTCGGTATGGCCGGCAAAGCTGATATGCGGGGCCGAGGTGCCGATGCGGGCGTAGAGGTTGTCGATATCGGCGGTGCCCTCTTCGCTGAAAGTGACGCGCTGCACGGTGAAGCCGGCGGCGCCCAGCAGGCGCTCCAGCACGCCGAGCGCGCCGGCATCCGCGGGGGTTACCGAGGGGCACCGCAGCAGGTCCTGCGCGATGGTGAGGGCGTCGGTGGACATCAGATCCTTGTTGCGTAATTGGGTTCGGCGAGTGGGTCGGGGCCGAATTCGTTCGGGCCCGGCGTGCCGCGCAGGCAGCCAAGCTCAACGAAGCCCCAGATGGTCACGGCAAATGCCGCGATGTGAAAGACGAAGCTGCTATCGGCGCGCGAACTGCCGATGCCGCTCAGCGCACTGGGCCCAAGCCAGAACACCAGAATCCACCAGCCGCTCTTGTCGCGATCGTGCAGCCGCTTGATGCCGGTGGCGAAGCCGGACCATGTGCCGGCGACGATGAGCACGATCAAGGCAAGCCAGATCAGGAGGCCCGCGCCGGCGATGCTGAACAGGTTCTCGGTGTTCAATCCGCCAAGCCACATCAAAGCGGCGGCGACGAACGCCACCCACACCAGCATGTAGATCAGGATCGCGAGCCAGTACTTGCCGCGATTGATGCGACCTTTGAAGCTGAAAAGCAGCGTGCTCCAATCCATGGCAGCCCCCAGTTCAACGGTTCAATCCGGTCTGCGCGATGGTACGCGCAAACCGGCCGAAACGTAAATCAGTCGCGCAGCAATTCGTTGATGCTGGTCTTGGAGCGGGTCCGCTCGTCGACGCGCTTCATGATCACGGCGCAGGCGGTGGAGGGGCCGATCTCGCCGTTCTTCATCGGCTTGCCGGGCAGATTGCCGGGCACCAGCACGGAATATTCCGGCACCTCGCCGACAAACACTTCACCGGTTTCGCGATCGACGATCTTGGTCGATGCGCCCAGGAACACGCCCATCGCCAGCACCGCGCCCTTGCGGACGATGACGCCTTCGGCGACTTCGGAGCGGGCGCCGATGAAGCAATCGTCCTCGATGATCACCGGGCCGGCCTGCAGCGGCTCCAGCACGCCGCCGATGCCAACGCCGCCGGAGATGTGCACGCGCTTGCCGATCTGGGCGCAGGAGCCGACTGTCGACCAGGTGTCGATCATGGTGCTCTCGTCGACATAGGCGCCGAGATTGACGAAGGACGGCATCAACACGACGTTCTTGGCGATGAACGCCGAGCGGCGCACGATGGCGCCGGGCACGGCGCGGAAGCCGGCATCCTTGAAGCGATTGTCGCCCCAGCCTTCGAACTTCGAGGGCACCTTGTCCCACCACGCCGCGCCGCCGGGGCCGCCGGGGATGGCGCTCATGTCATTGAGCCGGAACGACAGCAGCACCGCCTTTTTCAGCCACTGGTTGACCGTCCAGGCGCCCGAGGTCTCGCGCACGGCGACGCGGGCCTCGCCCTTGTCGAGCAGGTTCAGCGCGTGATCGACGGCCTCGCGAACCTCGCCCTTGGTGGCGGCGCTGACGCCGTCGCGGGCCTCGAAGGCGGTGTTGATGGTGGATTCGAGGGCGGTAAGCGACATCGGGATTTCCTCAGGAGATTTTGGGGCCGGCAGGCAAATTGGACGGCTTTTGTCGGGATTTGGCCGGGGAGAGTCAAGACATCGGGCAGGACCTTTACCGCGAGTCGTCCCGGACAAGTGAGCCAACGGGTCCGGCCTCTGGCCGGCCCGATGACAGGCTCCGCGAACGCTGATCCCAAGGGATTCAGACCGAGTGCATGATCCATGCACTCGGTCTGAATCCCGGAGGACCCATAGCCACCGGCTTTTGTGATTAAAGTGGGCATCTACCCCAATGCAAGACGATAGGCTTGGGGTTATGGGTCCCGGCTTGCGCTCGCAAGCTCGCTTGCCGGGACGACGCGTGGAGAGATTTTGCCCGAAAGCTACCGCGCTGCGTTCAACGCCGCCAGAAACCCCGTCAGATCGTCCGTGACGTGATCGACATGGTCGGCGTCGCGGCCTTCCAGTTCCCAGTCCTCGCGCACCACTCCCTTGGCGCCATCGGGGACCACCAGCACGGTGGTCATGCCCAACGCATGCGGCACCACCAGATTGCGTGACAGGTCCTCAAACATCGCCGACTTCGTGGGATCGACGCCGTACAGCTTGAGAAACTTGTCATAGGTCTGCGGCGCCGGCTTCGGCTCCAGTTCGGCGGCGATGATGTCGAACACGGCCTCGAACTCGCCGGCGATGCCGAGCCGCTCCAGCACCTTGCCGGCGTGGTCGGTCGAACCGTTGGTGAGGATCAGCTTGCGGCCGGGCAGCTTGGCGATCGCTGCGCCCATTTCGGGATTGGGCTCCAGCGGCGAATGATCGATCTTATGCACATAGGCCAGATAGTCGTCGGCGCTGACGCCATGCTCGGTCATCATGCCGCGCATGGTGGTGCCGTAGCGGCGGTAATAGTCCTTCTGGATCCTGAAGGCCTGTTCCGGCGGCACCTTGAGGAAGTTCGAGACGAAATCCCTGATCCGGCCGTCGACCTGCTGCCACAGATTGACGTGATGCGGGTACAGCGTGTTGTCGAGATCGAACACCCAGGTTTCGATATGGGTGAAGACGCGGGTCGTTTTTGAAGCGGTCATAGGTCTCTCGGTTGTGATGCCGTCACGGCATTGCGAAGCGCAGCGTCTTGCCGCCGGCGCCCATGTCGACGGCGGTAAAACCGGCGGCGGCGAGGCCGCGGGTGCCGCAATCGCTGTGGTCGTTGATCTCGAACTTGCTCTCGCGCGTGCACAGCATCTTGGGACCGCCCCAGTTCAGCGCCTTGTCCCTCAGCTTGATGGTGCGTCCATTGGCGTCGATGGCTTCGGCGAAACTGAACACCTGCTTCGGCTGGCCGATGACGTCGGGATGCAGGCATTTTCCGGGCTCGATGCGATACCAGCCGCGACTGACGATCGCTTTGCCGTCGTCGGTGCCGACCGCGGCCATTACATTATACGAGGTGTCGTTGCACCAGGTCAGGCCGGTGGATGACGGCGCCTGCACGGCGTTGATCATGGTCTCGAAGAAGTTTGGCGCCTGCATGATGTCGGCCGTAAGCCCGCGGCTCTTCAGGAAGGCCGCCAGCGCGCTTTGCGTCTTCGGCCCATCGACGCCGTCGATCGGGGCCGCGTCGTAGCCCGCGATCACCAGCAGCCGCTGGATTGCGGCGAGTTTGGCCTGCTCGTCGTCATACTCGCTGTCTTCGGCGAGATAGGCGATCATGTTGCCATCCTCGCTCTGCGACGGCTTGACCATGGTGAACGGCGCCTGGGATTGTCCGGCGCGGCATTGCCGGGCGGCGGCGATGACGAAATTTTCGGGCGCGATGCACAGCGTATCGCCGCCATTCTGCGGCACCGGCGAGGCGCCATAGACGCCGAGTGCACGGGCATGCAGAAGGATGCGGTCGGCGGTGAGCGTGCCCTGGGCGACGACGCGGCACTGCGCGGGATCGATGCGAAACCAGCCGCGCGTTGCGGTGGCGCTCTTGTCGTCGATGCCGATGGCGGCTTCGACGACGTAGCTCATGCGGTTGCAGAGCTTTAGGTCGGCGCGGGCGGGGTTCGTACAGACCAGCAGTCCGGCGATGCCGCACAAGGTTTTTGCCCTCATGGTGAGGAGGCGCGCCTTGCGCGCCGTCTCGAACCATGAAGTTGTGCGGCCCATCCTTCGAGACGCGCGCAAGAGCGCGCTCCTCAGGATGAGACTCCCGCCCCGCAGACGCCGGCAGGTCTGACGTGCCGCGCCTGGGGGACGAGTGCTCACTTGTGGATCAGCGTGCCTGTGCCCTGGTTGGTGAACAGTTCGAGCAGCACCGCATGCGGCGTCTTGCCGTCGATGATCACCACGCCTTCGACGCCCTGTTCGAGCGAATAGATGCAGGTTTCCACCTTCGGGATCATGCCGCCGGAAATCGTGCCGTCGGCGATCAGCTTGCGGGCATCCTTGACCGACAGTTCCGGGATCAGCTTTTTCGACTTGTCGAGCACGCCCGGCACGTCGGTCAGCAGCAGCAGCCGCTTGGCCTTCAATGCGCCCGCGACGGCTCCGGCAAAGGTGTCGGCGTTGACATTGAAAGTCTGGCCTTCCCTCGAGGTCGCCAGCGGCGCCAGCACCGGGATCAGCTCGTGGCCGATCAGCTGGTTGAGCAGGGTGAGATCGACCTTGTCCGGCTCGCCGACGAAACCGAGATCCACCACCTTCTCGATGTTGGAATCCGGATCGACCATGGTCCGCGTCGCCTTGGTCGCGGTGACCATGTTGCCGTCCTTGCCACACAGGCCGACGGCCTTGCCGCCGGCTTCATTGATGTAGCCGACCAGCTGCTTGTTGATTGACCCGGCCAGCACCATCTCGACGATCTGGATGGTGGCGGCGTCGGTGATGCGCAGGCCGGCCGCGAATTCGGACTTGATGCCGAGCCGCTGCAGCATCTGCGCGATCTGCGGGCCGCCGCCATGCACCACCACCGGATTGATGGCGGTCTGCTCCAGCAGCACGATGTCGCGGGCAAAGGCCTTCGCCATGTCTTCCGCGCCCATGGCGTGTCCGCCATATTTGATGACGATGGTTTCCTCGTCATACTGCTGCATGTGCGGCAGCGCCTCGGACAGGATACGGGCCTGATCGAGCGGACTGATATGGGGCGCGTCGGTCATGAAGCGGGTCTCACGATTCACTGGACAATTTCAGACGGCACAGCGCTAGCATTTCGGGACAGACGATCCTAGTGCCGAAGGCATGCGCACGACGCGGGCTTCTTCCTCTCTTCCACAACGGGAGCAGGGAAGAGGAAGCATCACGCCTGCCGCGGCCAGGCTGCGGCAACGGCGAGGGCCAGCCAGCTGACGATCAGCAGCGTGCCGCCGGTGGGGGCCGCCATCGGGAACAGCCCGTGGCCGGCATATTGCCGCATCGTGAGGTCGCCGGCGAACAAGGCCGTGGCGATGATGAAGCCGACGGCGGCGGTGAGGCCGATCCGGAGGTGGATCACGCCGCGTTCGACCAGAGCGACAACGCCGATCACCGTGGTGGCGTGGAACAGCAGCATCGAGGAGGCCGAAGCCAGCCGCGTTGCATCCGGCTGATGCGCGGACGCCGCGGCCAGAATGACGCCATCGGCGCCCATCACGCCGGCGAGAATGATCAGGATGCGAAACAGGCCGGATCGGGTCATCAGCTGCGCTCGCCGAGCAGGCGCACCATCGCCGCACGCAGCTCGGGCATGCCGGCACCGGTGCGCGACGATGTCACCAGCAATTGTGGGAAGGCGGCAGGATGCTTCAGCAAGGTGGTGCGGACCTCTTCGATGGTTTGCTCAAGTTCGGCCTTCTTCACCTGGTCGGCCTTGGTGAGTACCACCTGATAGCTGACGGCGGACCTGTCCAGCGTCTTCAGCACGTCGAGATCGACGTCCTTGAGGCCGTGGCGGGAATCGATCAGCACGTAGACGCGCGCGAGGCTGCTGCGGCCCAGCAGGAAATTGTGGATCAGCGAGGTCCAGGACGCGATCTTGGCCTTCGGCGCCGAGGCGTAGCCGTAGCCGGGCATATCGACGAGGCGGAAGTCGGCGTTCTCCGGTCCCTGGAAGAAGATCAGCTCCTGGGTGCGGCCCGGCGTGTGCGAGGTCCGCGCCAGCGCGTTGCGGCCGGTCAGCGCGTTGATCAGGCTGGATTTGCCGACGTTGGAGCGCCCGGCAAACGCCACCTCGACGCCCTGCATCGGTGGCAGCGTCTCGATCGAAGGCGACGCCCAGATGAAATTCCAGTCGCCGGCGAACAGCAGCCGGCCCTGTTCGATCAGCTTCGCATCGGTTTCCGCGTTCATGCGAAGTCTTTCCTGGCGACGGCCCCGGCTCGCGCCGGGAGCGTCAGCATCTTGTTATAGTCAGACCGGCTTCTTCTTGGCGAAGGTCGACTTCACATTGTCGAACAGTTCGACCTTCACGCCGTTGCGGCTCATGATGTAGCTCTGCTGCAGCACTGAAAGCGTATTGTTCCAGGCCCAGTAGATCACCAGACCGGCGGGGAAGCCGGCGAGCATGAAGGTGAAGATCAGCGGCATCCAGTCGAAGATCATCTTCTGGGTCGGATCCGGCGGCGTCGGATTCAGCTTCATCTGGAACCACATCGTGATGCCCATGATGATCGGCCAGATGCCGAGCGCCAGATAGTGGCCGAACACCGGAAGCTGGGTCGGATCGAAAGCCAGCAGGCCGAACAGGTTGAACAGGTTGGTCGGATCGTGCGCGGAGAGATCCTTGATCCAGCCGAAGAACGGCGCATGGCGCATTTCGATGGTGACGAACAGCACCTTGTAGAGCGAGAAGAACACCGGGATCTGCAGGGCGACGGGAAGGCAACCGGCGATCGGGTTGATCTTCTCCTTCTTGTAGATCTCCATCATCTCCTGCTGCTGCTTCATCTTGTCGTCGGGGAAGCGCTCCTTCAGCGCTGCCAGCTGAGGCTGAACAGCCTTCATCTTCGCCATCGAGGCGTAGGATTTGCTGGCCAGAGGGAAGAACAGCAGCTTCACCAGAACGGTGACCAGCAGGATGGCGATGCCGAAATTGCCGACCAGGTGATAGAACCAGTCCAGCGCCAGGAACATCGGCTTCGTGATGAAGTAGAACCAGCCCCAGTCGATCAGCAGATCGAAATGGTTGAGGCCGAGCTGCTGGTTGTAGCCGCCGAGGCCGATGGCGAGCGGGAAGTTGATGCCGACGGTGCCGGCTTCCTTGGCGCCGGCGAACAGCCGGGCGTTGGCGGTGCCGGTGCCGCCGATGGCGATGGTCTGCGCGTCCTGCAGATAGTCGGTCTGGTAGGTCCGCAGGGTGCCGGTGAGTTTCGACGAGAACCGCGCCTGCAGCTGCGCATTGGTGTCGGGCAGCAGCGCCGAGGCCCAGTATTTGTCGGTGATCCCCAACCAGCCATTGGTGACCTTGAAGTTCACCTCCTTGGCGTCGTCGATCTTCTTGTAACCGTATTCCTGCAGGCCCTGGTCGCCGAGATAGCCGACGAGGCCTTCATGCAGGATGTAATAGCCTTCAACGTGCGGCGTGCCATGGCGCGAGATCAGCGCGAACGGATACAGCGTCACCGGCGCATTGCCGATGTTGGTGACGTCGTCCTTGACCGAGAAGAGGTAGCGGTCATCGATCGAAATGGTGCGGTGAAAGGTCAGGCCATCGCCATTGTCGAACTTCAGCGTGATCGGCGACGTCGGCGTCAGCGCGTTTGAGCCTTCCTGCACCCACTGGGTGTTCTGATCGGGAATCTTGACGTTCGAGCCGGCGGCGGCGACCCAGCCGAATTCGGCGTAATAGGGCGCGGCGGTGCCGGACGGAGAGAACAGCACGATCGCGGGCGATGTCGGGTCGACGGTGTCGCGGAACTTGGTCAGCGCGATGTCATCTATGCGCGCGCCCTTCAGGGAAATGCTGCCGGACACGCGCGGGGTGTCGATCTTGATGCGCGGGGCCGAGGCGATGGCGGCGTCGCGGCTGATGACCGGGGCGGTGGAGCCCGGCTGGTTGGCGGGCACGCTGCCGGCGGGCGAGGCGGCGCCGGTCTGGGTGCTACCTGGCGTGGCGCCGGGCTGGGCGGTCGGGTTCGCCAACTGGCTCTGGATCTGGGCCTGCTGGCGCTGCTTCTCCATCTGCGGGATGTTGAAGAAGTATTGCCAGCCGAGCAGCACCAGGCCGGACAGAACGACGGCGAGGATGGTATTGCGATTGTCGGTCATCGTTCAGGTCTCGTCATTCAAATACGGGTGCGGCTTCGGCGGCCGGCTGCGCGCTTGTCGCAGGCTGGAAGTATCAGGTCACGGTCGTTTTCGAGGGCTGCCGGTCGAGGCGTCGCAGCGCCGAGCGGAGATCGTCGAGCATGGTCGCAAAGTCGCGGTTCAGCGCGACACGACGGCCGACTAGCACATAATCGCTGTGGGGTCGCATGGATACGGCATCGACGCGCTTCACCAGTTCGCGAAGCCGGCGTCGGATCCGGTTCCGCTCGGTGGCGGTTCCGTTTTTTTTGGTCACAGTGAAGCCGACCCGGATCGGGCCGTCGTCGTCACGTCGCCGGCTCTGCAGCACGAAGGCAGGGCTGTTCATCCGCGGCCCATTGGCAACGGCGAGAAAGTCCGCCCGCTGCCGCAACCGATCCATGATGAGATCTCGGGGTGGCCCGATCAGGCGCTGAGGCGCTTGCGGCCGCGTGCACGGCGTGCAGCCAGAACCTTGCGGCCGCCGACGGTCGCCAAGCGAGCGCGGAAGCCGTGACGGCGCTTGCGCACCAATTTGCTGGGTTGATAAGTCCGCTTCACGGGTCGTTCTCCGCTGACCGGGCAATTCGCCGAGGTAATTTGAGATAAGTCCAAAGATGCTGGCCCAAATGAGCCGTGTCCGGCCCCAAGTGAGCCGCCCCGGTCAAGACCGGGCCATCGCGGACAGTTGGCGGGCTTATACGGGAGCGTCCTGTTTTCGTCAATCTTGCCCTGTATGACCTTGGGCGATCGCCGAAATTGGCATCATGGCTGGATTATACCGATATCTGCGGTGTTTTCAGGGTGTTGGTGACGCCCCATTTGCCGTTTTGCACGCAATTGTCCGGCGTGCGGCGGGAAGAGCTGAAATGAATGCTAAAATAATGCGTCGAATCGTCATTTGACCCGTATCTCGGTAAAGCGCAGCGTTACGTCGTGAGATCGGAGGCCAATATCGTGTCAGCGGCCAGCGAAAAGCCCGTAGAACCAGCGCATCGGCCGCGGCCGCTGCGCCGGTTTGGGTTGTCCGGCAAGCTGCTGCTGCTGACCATTCCGCTGGTGCTGATCGCGGAAGTGCTGATCTACGTGCCCTCCATCGCCAATTTCAGGCTCAACCGGCTCAACGACAGGCTTGCGGCCGCCAACACGGCGGCGTTGGTGCTGGCCGCCGCGCCATCGGGCATGGTGCCGGAATCGCTGTCGCGGCAGATTCTCCACAGCATCGGCGCACGCGCTGTCGCCATCAAGATGGGCCAGCAGCGCCGGCTATTGGCCAGCGCCGACCTGCCGCCACAGATCGATCATGACATCGACATGCGTGCGATGACGGTGTGGTCGGCGATCGTCGATACGTTCGAAGTCATGCTGGAAACCGGCAACCAGTCGATCCGGGTGATCGGCCCGGCACCGGGGGGCGCGCAGTTCATCGAGGTCGTGATCGACGAATTGCCGCTGCGGCAGGCGATGTACCGGTTTTCCAGCAATCTGGTGCTGGTGTCGCTCGGGCTTGCGATCCTTACCGCCGGGCTGGTCTATCTGGCGCTGCATTATTTGTTTGTCCGGCCGATGCGGCATCTGACCGCCAATCTGGTCGGATTCCACGAAAATCCGGAAAGTTCGTCGCGGATCATCGTGCCGAGCCAGCGCGGCGATGAGATCGGCGTCGCCGAGCGCGAATTGTCCGACATGCAGCGCGATCTGGTGTCGATGCTTCATCAGAAGAGCCGGCTCGCTGCCCTTGGTCTCGCGGTGTCGAAGATCAACCACGATTTGCGCAACCTGCTGGCGTCGTCGCAGCTGCTGTCGGATCAACTCGCCAGCGTGCCCGATCCGCGCGTACAGCGATTCGCGCCAAAACTGATGCGCTCGCTGGAGCGCGCCATCGCGTTCTGCCAGTCGACGCTGTCCTATGGCCGGGCGCAGGAAGCCGCTCCTGACCGCAAAATGATTCTCGTCGAGCCTGTCGTCAACGAGGTCCGCGAATCCGCGGGCCTCGCGTCGGATGCGTCGATCAGCTGGATCAACGCCATCGAGCGCGGGCTGACCATCGATGCCGATCCCGACCAACTGTTCCGCATCCTGCTCAACCTCGTGCGCAACGCCGCCCAGGCGCTGGAGGGCCAGCCGTACAGCGACGCCGCCCCGCAGCAGATCCGCATCACCGGGCGCCGTGAGGGCTCCGTGACCATTCTTGAAGTGTCGGACACCGGCCCCGGCGTTCCGCAGCGGGCCCGTGACCACCTTTTCGAGGCCTTCCAGGGCTCGGTGCGCCCCGGCGGCAGCGGGCTCGGCCTGGCGATCGCCGCCGAACTGGTCCGCGCCCATGACGGCGAGATCAACCTGGTCGAGGGCACGCTGGGTGCCACCTTTCGGATCACCATGCCGGATCGCCCGGTGGAACTGCACAGTATCCGCAGCGAACGCGCCCGGGCCTGAGCGCCCCGGGAGCGGCACCGTTTAGGCGCGCTTCGGCCTGATCCGGTGTTTCGCTCCGGTTTTCGGTCGTCCGCGGGCAATCCGCGGCTTTTTTCATCCGATTTCGCCGCCGCGATCGATGTTTGACGCACAGGTGTCAAAACCGGCATTCGGGCGCTTGCCAAGCCCGACGGGAGCCGGTAGCTATGGCGCGCTTTCGCAAACCACCGTTTCGAAACGCACGCGACATCGGCGGGCCCCGCGTCCTCCCATGTCCACGGCACGCGCCCGTAGCTCAGCTGGATAGAGCACTAGACTACGAATCTAGGGGTCAGAGGTTCGAATCCTTTCGGGCGCGCCAAATTGCCACCATTCAGAATAAAACTGCGAACAAGGCGTTTGCATAATGTTGGGACCGTATTCGTTGTCCCGGATTTCGCAGTTTCGATCCACGCCCTCGCTCCGCCTGCGGACGCGACCGTGTAGGCACGGCCTTCGTCATCGCTGAACTCGACGGGCAAAGTTCTGTCATCGAGCTGCTCCGCTATCGTGCCGACTGGCCCGCGTTCAAGTCCCCTCCGCCGGATCGCAAGAGGAGCGCCGGCCATGTTTCAGTGATGGGCCGAAACGCTCTTGACGCACTCGGACAGCAAATCACCGGACGCAGAATGGCTGACGTCGCCCAGACTGATGATGCCGACCATCCGCTTGCTCTTGTTGATCACCGGCAGCCTGCGGAGCTTCAGCTTCTCCATGTGATGCACCGCCTTTGCGAGGTCATCGTCCTCCCGGCAACAATGGATGCCTTCAGTCATCACATCGCGCGCCATTGCGCGGCCAGCATCGAAGTTGTTGCTCGCAAGCCCTTTGCAGACGATGTCGCGGTCGGTCACCATCCCGATCAGTCGGTCGTCCTCCCCAATCGGAATGCAGCCGATGTCATGCCCCCGCATCAATTTCGCGAGTTCGGTGACAGGGGTGTTGGGGCTGACCCAGTCGACACCCTTGTGCATCACGTCTCTGACTTTCATGGTGGACCTCCGTTACTGGGTTTCAGGTACACTTGATGCAACGCAGTGCAGCCCCCGTTTTCTCAACTATACAACCGATCGGGTGCGACAGCAGCAGCGCCTCAAAAAGAAAGCATCATTTATACGCCATCGGACCAGACAAACGCCGTCGCTGTTGCCGCCACGCTCCGGAATGAAGCTCGTGCGGCGCCGTGGCCGCAGCGTTAAGCATTTGCGTTTCGAGGACGAGTTCGATTCAGGGCATGAGACATCATGAGACATAAAGAAGTACTGTACCGCCGCATGAACAGTTAAGCAGCGGTATGATTTTCCCATTCGGGACAGCGACGGACGCCGCGGATTGTCCGATACGACCGACAAATCCTCAGTCGTGCGCGCTAAAGCGCCCGTGCTGCGCATTGGCCATCAGGCGCGCAAACTGCGCGTGACCCATATGAAGCAGCGTCTCGTGATCGCCAGCTTCCAGATAGATCTCCGGCTGCGCCTGGATGCTGTCGTCGACGATCATATCCAGCCCGTAGCATTTGCCGACGGCAGGAACTGCACCGTGCGCGCAGTCACGGAACAGCTGATTGATCTCGGCTTCATCGGCCATGTGGACATTGTCACCGAGTGTTGTCCTCAGGTCCGACAGGCGGAGGTGATGCGATGCGGGCAAGACGGCCAGCATATATTCACCGTCGCGCCGCAACACGATGCCCTTGGCGAGGCGATCGCCCGAGATATGGCAAGCCTCAGCCGTGCCTGTGGACGTCATGCGGAGTTCGTGCGGGATCACCTCGTATTGGATGTTTTCAGCGGCTAGGTATTTCTGGAGTGTGGGAGCAATGGACATGACGTAACCTCCGGTGCAAAATGCAAGCCATCCACCGTGAGGTCTTTCCTGCAGACTCTCGCCGTGCGATGGGCGGCTGCGTGATTATAAACCAACATAGGTCTCCCATCCGCCAGCTGCAATTCATTGTCGGTGACCAACTCTATCGCGAGATAGTCAGGATGCCCGCGCTGTCGGTGGTAGAGTGCGCGAGCGCCGCAACGCTTCTTCCCCCAAACGGGGTTGGCTGCTGTCCATTCGAGCGCATGCGAGGATCACATGAGGTATTCAATCGAAATTATATATCTATTTCAATAACATAAGGGTTCTCAGTTTTATTCTGAGTGGCGCGCCAAATTGCCACCATTTGGAATAAAACCGCGAACCTCTCCTCGGTAATAGAGTTTCCAATAAATGGCCCGAATGATTCTGAGCGGCCTATTGACGCCGGTGGGGCTTTTTAGGATTTCCATCCAGGGGCATTCGGATGTTGTCGGCTGATCCAACAACCTGATGGTGTCCTCGGAGTCGATGTTCGTATCGACGGCGGCGCTGATATGGCCTTGCGGGCGACTATATCGATCCTGTTGTTCGGCGTTTCCGTTTGCTGACGCCGCATTCAAGCACGCAGCGGCAGCGCTCGTCAGCCGGGATGCGTTCATGTTGGCTGGTGCAGCGAGACGCGATCGTGAAGCGGGCGACCGTGACCTTGT
Organism: Nitrobacteraceae bacterium AZCC 2146; assembly: GCA_036924855.1. Taxonomy (NCBI): domain Bacteria; kingdom Pseudomonadati; phylum Pseudomonadota; class Alphaproteobacteria; order Hyphomicrobiales; family Nitrobacteraceae; species Nitrobacteraceae bacterium AZCC 2146. The sequence continues at coordinate 3,336,022 of JBAGRP010000001.1, read as the reverse complement.
CAGCTCGATGGGCGAAGTGAGCCGCTGCGCCGGTGCACGATCGTCTCAAGTGTCTGGATCGCGATAAACAGCACCGAGGAAATCACCGCGAGGACAACGATGGCTGTCATCACGAGGTTCATCTGGAAGATCTGGCTTCCGTAGGTGATTAAATATCCAAGACCAGCTTTTGCGGCCTGGAACTCGCCGACGATGACGCCAACCAGGGTCAGTCCGACATTGACTTTGAGGGTCGAAATCATAGTTGGAACGCTGGCGGGCAGCACGATCTTCCACAGGACTTGCCGATGCGATGCACCGAACAATCGAACCAGCTTGATCTTATCCGGATCGACGGCCTTGAAGCCGGTATAGAGCATGATGATGGTGACAAAGACGCTTACGGCAATCGCCATGGCATAGATCGAAGCCGTATCACCAAGCCAGATGTAGAAGATCGGCACCAGTGCGATTTTAGGGACGCCGTTGAGCACGACGATGAATGGGTCCAGTACGCGATACAGGAATGGGGACGACCACAGAGCAACGGCGCATAAAAGACCAAGCGCCATGCCACCGCAAAATCCGATCATGATCTCGCTGAGCGTCGTCCAGCTGTGCATGACAAGGCTGCCGTCCTGCAGCATGACAAGCAGAGTCCGAGCTACGGCCGAAGGATAGCTGGTGAGCATCGGATTGATCCACCCAGCGCGCGGTGCGATTTCCCACACGACGAGAAAGACGGCAACGAGGCCGAACTGCCATGCCTGAACGATGAGTGTGCGATGGCGCAGCTCGCGCAAATACTTCCTGTAGGCTCCGCTCTGCGTGGGGATAGCTGGCGATGAAGCGGTCTGCGCGGCTGTCGCGATTGTTTCAATAGCCATCCGCTGCTCCTACTGCACATGGTGGACGTCGAGTTCGTCCCAAATGAGTTGAAAATAAGCGCCGAATTCAGGGCACTTGCGCGCCTGAAAGGGAGTCGGCCGGTCCGGCCCAAAGCTCGGATAGGCAATACGATGCACCGATTTGATGCGCCCCGGCCGTCGGCTCATGACGACGACCCGGTCGGCCATGCTGATCGCCTCGCCGATATCATGCGTCACAAGGACAACCGTCTTCCTCTCGCCCGTAAGAATCGCCGCGATCTCGTCGGACAGCGCGAGACGGGTTTGGTAGTCCAGTGCGGAAAACGGCTCGTCCAGTAGCAGCAGATCAGGATCCGGACACAACGTCCGCGCCAGGGCCGCGCGCTGGCGCATGCCGCCGGAAAGCTCGCTCGGCAGGCTGTGCAGGAATTCGCCGAGGCCGTAGCGGTTCAACAAGTCCTCGGCGCGATTTCGCGCCGCTCTTCGCTCGATCCCGAGGAGTTCCGGTCCCAGCAGCACATTGTCGAGCACAGTCCGCCATTCGAGCAGCGTATCCTTCTGAAACATGTAGCCGGCGCGCGGTGAGGGCGCAGTGACGTCCTTGCCGCAGATCTGGATCGAACCGCGCGATGGCCGCATCAGTCCGGAAATAAGCGAGAGCAGCGTGCTCTTGCCGCATCCTGACGATCCTACAATGGCGACAAATTCACCCAGGGCGATCTCGAGCGACACGTTGGACAATGCAAGGGTTTCGCGTTCCGGCGAAAAGTAGTTCAGCGTGACATCGCGGATCGCTATGGCGGGTTGCACGTCCGGTTCGGTGAGTTCCGTCATGATGATCTCACTTGCCGACGATCTTCGTCGCTGCGCTGCCGGCGTAGGTTGTGGTCACAATCTTGTCGTAAGGCACGGTCTTGTCGGCCGGCAGAACGCCGCCGAGAACCATGATGTCCTGTGCCTTGGCCAGCCCCGCCTCATCGACCGCGGGGCTGGACGCCCAGATCGGCACGCCCGCGCCGCGATAGCGGCTCACGACTGCCGTGTTTTCATCAGGGCCAAGTCCGGGAAAGAAGGGGGCGATGGTCTCCGCGATATCCTTGTCGCTCGCCGTCGCGACCCAGGCCTGGGCCTGGGCGACCGCGTTCGTCCATTTCTGCGCTGTCGCGGCATTTTTCGCGAGCCAGCTGCGCTTGGCAAAAAACACGGTGTAGTCGGCCCGGCCTACCTCTTTGCCGATCGAGGTGATCACATGCGCTTCACCGGATTTCACCAGCTTGCTGAGATTTGGCTCCATGAAGATACCGAAATCGCCAGCACCTGAAATCCAGGCTCCATCGCGGGCGGGAACGCCGATATTCGTGACGATACCGCCGATCGTCGTCGCATCGACGCCGCGCTGCGTCATCACATATTGAAGATACAGTTCCGGCGTACTGCCGGGACGCCAGCCGATGATTTTCTTGTTGTTGAGCATCGACCAGTCAAACTTGTCGAGTTTTGCTCGCGAAACCAGGAAGAAACCGTCAGTCGCGGTGAGTGCGCAAAAAATGACGGGCTTGTCGGCGGATTCTCCATTGTAGATGTAAATAGCCACCTCCGGGCCGGCCAACGCAAAATCGGCCTGGCCGGATAGAACCAGAGCACCTGCTCGATCGCCGCCGTTGGCCGTTACGAGCTCAACGTCAAGCCCTTCCGCCGCGGCGAAGCCTTTCGCTAGTGCAACATACATGGGAACGTAGAGTTGCGAGCGGATCACTTCGGCAAGCTTGACCTTGATAGGCTCGGCAGCTTGGGCCTGCCAGCTGAAGAGGATGGCAAATGTCGTCGAAACAAGTAGCTTGATGAAACGATCGGACACGTCGTTCTCTCCCTGATTGTCGGCGATAAAAATGAATACTGTATACTTAATTGATGCCCATGATCTTGCCGGCTGTCATGTACGTTCGTCAAGTCGAGGCATGTTTTGATCGGCGCCTATTGCCAAGCGCATCGAGCTTAGGCCATCTTGTTTATGTTTGATTACATACAGTATACCAAGATGCGGTAAGTCGCAGGGGCAAACTTAATGCACGCCTCGCTCATAATTTCATCAAGCCTGGATCTGCGCTTGCGCTGCTGTATCGTTTGATCGTGCGACAATCCTGTCGCTGCAAAAAAGGAGAAATGCCGGTGCATATACTCTCGATGCCGTCTGACTTGATCGCGCGTGTGACGAAGCGCGTGGGCCGCCCGCATCCCTTCGACGCCATCGAGCCTGCAAATACTGCCCTCCTCATTATCGATATGCAGAACTATTTCATGAAGCCCGGCTTCATGGGGGAGGTTCCCCAGGCGCGGGCGATCGTGCCGAACGTCAATCGAATGGCGGCCGCGCTGCGCGAGCGAGGCGGTCATGTGGTCTGGGTCAGGAACGCCACCAACGGCACGCGCGAAAGCTGGAGCGTGATGCACGATCACTTGATGACGCCCGAAAGCAGGGATCTGCGCTACGCCACGATGGATATCGAACATGAAGGGCACGCCCTGTGGTCCGAGCTCGATGCGCGCCCGGAGGACGGCCAGATCGTCAAGAAGCGCTTCAGTGCCTTCATCGACGGATCATCAAATATTTCGTCCTATTTGCGCGAGCGTGGAATCGATACGCTGCTGATCGGCGGAACAGCCACCAACATTTGTTGCGAAAGCTCTGCGCGTGACGCCATGATGTTGAATTTTAAGGTGACGATGGTTGCCGACGCGCTTGCGACCTATTCGGACGCTGAGCACAACGCCTCGCTGGCGACATTCTATTCGATCTTTGGCGATGTTCAGACTGTGGATGAGGCCATTGCCGCGCTTGATCGCGGTGCGAGCACGGTGGCCGCACGGAAAGCCGGCTAGAGCTGGAATGCCGTCGTCAAATTGGCTCTCGGAATCAGGTCAAGCCTAAACAGGGTCTCGAGAGCGAGGTGGCGGTCGGATTCGACGGAGTCGGGCTCGATCGTTGCTGTTATGACGCCTTTCGCTTACCCGGCTTAGGCTTGTCGACGGCATCGCGGCTGCGGCCGTCTGGTTGGCGTGGTGCGGGCGCTGCTCGCGCCGCTGGCTCACGTTGTCCAGCCTTTGCCTTGACAAGTGGAAGCAGGGGCGCGCCCTCGTCCATACTGAGTCCAACCAGAAAATCCATTCCGGCGCGCATCACGTGTTCGGCCGCCAGGGTTGCCGCAGCACGTTCGTCGCCTTCGACAATGGCGCGCAAGATCGCGGCGTGCTCTTCCCAAGAGCGAGCCTGTCGCCCCGGATCTGTGGGCGAGAACAGCATGGCGGTGCGCTCCCTTAGCTTCTGTAGCAACTCGCCGAGCACTGTGTTCTGACCTGCCGCGGCAAGTTCACGGTGGAAATGCTGGTTGAGATCGAAAAGCTGGTCAAATCGTTTGGCTGCCACCGCAGCCGTCCCCTTGTTCAAGACGGACTGGATGCGCTTGATGATTTCCTTATCCTGTCGCCGCGCCGCGAGTCTGGCATTCTGACCTTCGAGGAGGGCCCGGACCTCGATGGTCTCGCGCGCCTCATTCTCTGTCATCGTCGCAACAGCCGCGCCGCGCCGCGCCGTGACCTCAATCAGGCCTTCCGAAGCCAGCGCGCGGATCGCCTCCCGCACGGGATTGCGCGACACCCCCAGTTCATCGGCCAGCCGGCCCTCGACCAAACGCTCGCCCGGCTTCAACCGTCCCGACAAAATGGCCTGACGAAGCTCCGCGATGACGCGGTCATGGAGGGGAGAATGCTCCTCGCCTAGACGACGTTTCGGTGTTCGGATTGTCAACGCCATGATTCACCTATTTCAGAAGCTGATCGCCACTTCCACAGCATATGATGACGAACGCTCATGTTCGGCAAATGCTGACGGTGAGATGGGACTGCCTCGGCCAGTGTACTGGAATCTGGTCCATATGCCATCATGTTGCTCCGGTTTTCCTCTTGCGCGACCACGCGAGCAGCCTCCGAAATCACGGATTCAACAGCACGCTGGGGCGGGCGATGATCATCCCCGCATATTTCGCGCAAGGTCGATACCATCAGGCCGGGGCAGCAGGACACCGACGCTCAAAACCGTGGCGTGCTTTCCGGGCACCGCATCGGCAGGTCGCTCTGGTTGAGCGACGCCGCCGGCGCTCAATCGAGCACGAGTAAATCGCCGAATGAGACGAACTGGCGCAAGATGTCGTCGCTGCCCGGCCAAGCCGTTACCTTGGCCTGATCCTGGCCAGCTATGCCGGAGAGAATCGAACCCGGAAGTCGCTTCGCGCGCGTTCGAACCACGGTGCGTTCGATCGTGCCAAACCTTGCAATAGCGATGTGAGTGAATGACAAATCAGAATTCTCGATTCTCTCGATCGCGTCTGGAAGCGACAGCAGTCGGAGCTCCCCGGCCACGGGTGCCTGTAGCAATAGCACGGGTCATCTGCCCGCAATGTCGACCTCTCCCGCAGCGGTAGTTCCGTCAGCTGCCGGCGGTCCTGTTCGCTTTATCGCCTTGCCTCGGTCCGCCAAGGGCACCCATGAGACACTGACGTCGCCATTCAGGAATGTCTGGCAAGCCATCCGATAGCCAGCCTTGAGGTCCTCGTCCGATAGGTGCTTCCGCTCCTTGGCTTTCACCGCGTCAGTGTGCTCGATGCCGTTCTCGATCTTGCATTTGCAGGTACCGCATAGCCCGCCGCCGCATTTAAACGGAATGCCTCCCTGCTCGCGTAGCGATACGCGCAGCAGGTTGCTGTTCGTGGGCGCGCTGACCGTCTTGTCGCCGTTAGTCAGAAATGTGATTTGGATCATGTCGCCACCGAATCAGGCGAACGGTCTAGCACGCAGCCAGCGATGTTTTGCGTAGGGCCGTATCCATATGTCCGAACGTCGTGAGATGTTTGAGTTCACTGAATGCGAGTTCGACGGTCGCGAATTTCTCCAGGAATTTGGACGGCACGTCGTTGATGATTGCGGTCTCATCCTCAATCACGCGGACCTTGGTGCTTTCCTCAAGCAACTCAGCGATGACGAATTGGGCCTTGGTGTGCCCGTAGAACAGATAGTCGTAGGCCTCCAGAGGCCGCAGACCCGCGATGGCTTCGGTTCTGAATTGTCCGGGCTTGCTCGTCAGGATCACATACATGGCCTACTTCCCAATCATTGGTGACAGCGCCATACCGGGGCTGGTTCAAGGATTTATAACGACGCAGCGAGCCCCAAGGGCTCGACCGCGGTCTTGTCCTGCTCGAGTTCAATGTCGTGATAGAGCCAGATCTGGCAAAGCAGGCGGTAGCCCTCGTCCAGTCGAGCGCCCAACTGCTTCTTTTCCTTCCAGTTGGGCGGAGGTAGCTGTTCGGCTCCCTTGAGCACGCGGCAAGCGCATTTGGCACATTTCCCCATTCCGCAACCGTAACGCAGGTTGGGATAGGGAAACTGCTTAATGCCCGCCCTCACGACGAGATTTGTGTTCTCATTGACCTCGCCTTGGTAGGTCTTGCCATCGCGATGAAGAATGACCGTTGGCACTTCATCACGCCTGAAGCAATTCGCGCTCGTCCTGTGGGACCTTGCGCTCGATTATCTCCAGTTCGCTTATCGGAATGTCCTGGGCAACGTAGTCCCAGTAAAGGGCGGTGGTGTAGAGCAGCCGCATCTGCGCACCAATCTCGCAAATCTTCAGGCAGCGCTGCTGCAGCTCCACTGTATTGGCGTGCTCAAGAACGATTTGATAGCCGCGCTCGCCGTGAATCTCGTCAGAGACGATGTGGAGGTCGAAGAATTCAACTTCCTCGTCGGTGAATTTGTATTTCTCACGCAGTGTTGGCGTTTGCTTGCGATAGATGGACGGCACTTGCGATTCCAGGCCAACTACCAAGCCGGCGACCGCGACGATTGGATCCTCCCGCATGGCTACCGAATAACACCAGCTCTGCAGTCCACGCGTGGTGGCGGTCATGTTGTCGGGGTCGACGACACGCTCGCGCGTCGTGCCGCAAGCTTCTGCGAAGCGGATCAGCAAGTCGGTATGGCGATCACCGCCGATTTCCTCCTCATACATGTTGGCGAGCAGGAAGTCTTTGGCCTCGGTGTAACGCTCCGGCATCCGCGCATAGATATAAGCCAGGTAGTCCGCGAACGGGCCGACGTAGTGATAGTGATTCTCGGCCCACTTTCCGAGATGGGCGCGGCTGAGCTTGCCGCTTGCCCATGCGACGCTGAACGGCGCCCTGTTGGCACTCTTGCCCTTGATGGCATTTTCCAGTGCGGTCCGGAGTTCCACATGATTCATCAATTCGGCCATCGTCGCGCTCCTGTTTATGCGGCTGGCATGTGACTCGCCGTGCCGTCCCTCGAAGGTTATAATTGTATACTATGGACAAAATTATAAAGCTGTCAACATGACCAAAAATTCCACATCATGCGGCAAAAAATGGCATTCTGGAGCGGATATCCAAGGCAAAATGCTTGCCTTTTATCATTGTTGAACGGATCATAGTATACAAATATCGCGCATCAGATCTGCGATATCTCGTGTCGCAGTCGCTCAGTTGGTCTCGGGGGAGCCATGCCAGAACACGTCGCCATTCATGCTGCGCATTGGGTCTATATCGCTGGCGTCGCGGCCGTCGTGCTGACGATGATCTTGCGCGCCAATGTCGTCGTGCCGTCGATCATCGCGACATTCGCCGTCGCCCTGGCGTGGACTCACAGTCCGGTCAGCGCGCTCGGCAGCATCTTCAATGCCAGCTTTGTCGCGGCCAAGGAGCTGTTCAACATCTTCCTCGTGATCGCGCTGATCACAGCGTTGCTGAACGCGCTGAAGGTGCTGCGCTCGGACGTGCGCATGGTGCAGCCGTTTCGCGCGGTGATGACGAATGGGCATATCGCTTTCTTCATCCTCTCCGCCGTGACTTACGTCATCTCACTGTTCTTCTGGCCGACGCCGGCAGTGCCGTTGGTATCGGCCGTGTTGTTGCCGGCTGCGATCGTCGCCGGGCTGCCGCCGCTTGCCGGGGCGATGGCAATCGCCATCGCCGGCCAGGGCATGGCGCTTTCATCGGACTACGTGATCGGTGTCGCGCCCGGAATCAGCGCAAAGGCGGCGGGGGCAGGCATCAGCGCCGCTGCAGTGGCGGACCGCGCGCTGTCGCTGTCGCTCATCACCGGCGGCATTGCGTTGCTGCTCGCCTATCTGTCCATCCGCAAGCTCATTCGTTCGCCAAGCGAGGCCTTGCTCAATCGCTGGCAGGGGCAGTCCCTCGATAGCGACCTCAAGCGTCTGGAAGCGGCCGGCAGCTTCGACAAGGCCGAGCTTGCGCGCGGTACCGGCTATGAACATTCGCTGGCCACAGACGAACGGGCTGGGAAGGATCTGTCCCCCCTTAGCGACCGCTTCGTCTTTTGGTCGAAACTATTTGCCATCCTCACTCCGGTCGGCTTTGCCGCAGTGATTGCCGTGATGGTGCTTCCCAAACTTAGTGCCGGTGCGGGCTTACCCGAACTTAAGGGTGGCGATGCGGCGGCGCTCGTCGGTGGCATGGGAGCGGCACTCATGATCCTTGCGACGATCGCGGCGGAAGGCCCGCGCAAAAGTCTCGACGTCTGCGCCGACCACATTACAGACGGCTTCGTGTTTGCCTTCAAGGCGATGGGCTCGGTTCTGCCGATCGCCGGCTTCTTCTTCATGGGGGCGGGCGGTGACCTCGCCGCTGGCATCTTGAACGTCCCGGTTGGGCAGGCGTCGCCGCTGTTGTTCGACCTCATCCAGTCCGCACAGGCATGGATTCCGCATAGCCACATTCTCGTGGCGTTTGGTGTCCTTGTGGTCGGCATGATTACCGGCATTGATGGCTCCGGCTTTGCCGGCCTGCCGCTGACCGGCTCGCTTGCGGGCGCGCTTGGGCCGACGGTCGGGCTTGACGTGACGACACTGTGCGCTGTCGGTCAGATGGGTGCCGTCTGGACCGGCGGCGGCACCCTGATCGCGTGGTCGTCGCTGATTGCGGTGGCCGGATTTGCACGGGTGCATGTACTTGACGCTGTCCGTGCACTTCTGATGCCGGTGCTGGTCGGCCTCGGCGTATCCACGCTCTGCGCCGTGCTGTTCTGGAGCTAAAGAAAGGTGAAGTAGTCATGGCTGACATCGCAGCATCACTCGCGCGCGCGCCTGCGGCGCGGATCAAGATCGCTCAATTCACGAACTACATCGATGGAGAATGGTGTGCGAGCCAGAGCGGCGAGCATTTTGACAACATCAATCCGGCCGACACAACCGACATCGTTGGTCGCTTTGCGGCCTCCTGTTCTGCAGACGCAGAACTTGCTGTGCGCGCAGCATCGACAGCTTTTGCGAGCTGGAAGAACACCTCCATCTCCGCGCGGGCGAAGATATTGAACCGCGCGGCGGATTATCTCGAGGCGAACGTCGAACGCTTCGCCGAGGAGCTCACGCGGGAACAGGGCAAGGCGCTCAATCTCAGCAAGGACGAGATATCGCGTTCGGCTCAGACGCTGCGCTTCTATGCAGTCGAGGGTCAGTCGTTCACCGGCGAAATCTACCCTAATGACGATGGCGACATGGTCGTCTATACGCAGCGTGAGCCGCTGGGTGTCGTGTCGGTCATCACGCCGTGGAATTTTCCGGTATCGATTCCAGCGCGCAAGATCGCCCCCGCGCTGATCACCGGAAACACCCTCGTGTTCAAGCCGTCGTCGGACGCGCCGCTGAGCGGCTATCGCCTCACCGAGGCCTTTGTCGCCGCGGGAATTCCGAAAGGCGTGCTCAACTTCATCACGGGAAACGCTGCCGATGTCGGTCCGGCCATCACGGTACCGTCCGTCGTGCGCGCGATTTCCTTCACCGGCTCGACCGCGGCTGGCGAACAGATCTATCGGTCCGTGAATTTTATGACCCGCACGCAAATGGAACTCGGAGGCAAGAATCCGCTGATCGTGATGGAGGACGCCGATCTCAATAAGGCGGTTGATCTGGCAGTCAAGGGTGGCTTCTCGCTCAGCGGCCAGGCCTGCACTGGAACCAGCCGCGTGCTGGTGATGAAGGAGGTCAGGGCCGCCTTCACCGAAAAGCTCGTTGCCCGGGTGAATGCACTGAAGATCGGCAGCGGTATGATCGCAGGAAACGATATCGGCCCGTTGGCGACGGCGCGTCAATTGGAGACGGTGTTGGGATACATCGAAATCGGCAAACGCGAAGCAACGCTGCTATGTGGTGGCGAGTGTCTGACCGGTCCCGGTTACGATCACGGCTACTATGTGTCGCCAGCCGTCTTCACCGATGTGACACAAGACATGCGGATCGCGCGCGAAGAGATCTTCGGGCCGGTGATTGGCGTCATCGAAGTAGCTAGCTATGCGGATGCGGTTGCCATGGCCAACGCCACGGAATACGGACTTTCCGCCGCGATCGCGACGCGCAATCCGCGCTACATGCACGACTTCGCGAACGATATCGAGTCAGGCACGGTGAAGATCAATCGCACGACGACCGGCAATCTGATCAACGCGCCGTTCGGCGGCTTCAAGCGTTCGAGCACCTCGACGTTTCGGGAGTCGGGCCGCACAGGGCTGGAATTTTACACACAGATCAAGACGGTCTATCGCGGCTGCTGATCGGCGATCGACCAGGGCACGGTTTACCTTCCAATACGAGAAACGCTGGGATAACGAAATGAAAAAATCACTCAAGCTGCAACTGGAAGAGGTGCGCCACATGGTGGCGGCCGCCATTCGCAAATCCGGGGAAATCGGTGTGCTGGAGACGGTCTGCGTGGTGGATGAGGGCGGCTATCCGCTTGCGCTGGAACGAATGGACGGCGCCAGGATTACCGGTCCACAGATCGCATGGAATAAGGCCTTCACCGCGGCGGGACACAAGCGTTCGACGCACCTGTTCAATCAAGCGCCGAATGGCCCGGCACTCCCGGGCAATGAGGCGTTCGGCATCCAGTGGAGCTTCGAGGGCAAGTTCGCGGTGTTTGTCGGCGGCTTTCCGATCGTCGTAGACGACGAGGTCGTTGGCGGCATCGGTCTGAGCGGTGGCAATGGCGAGCAGGACACTGCGTGCGGCGTCGCCGCTCTGCAGGCCTTGGAGGAGATGTTGGCGCCGAAAAGCCATCGCGTGTTGGTCAAAGCCGACATCAAGTTGTAACGGACGGAGGGGCGCGTGACCTATCGGGTCCAGGTGGTGCCGACGGGACAATCGTTCGAGGTGGGGCCGTTAAGTTTGCACCAGCGCTCCTGTCGAAAGCGACCGGCGGCGCTTGGTAGGATTCAAAGATCACACCGTCTTTATAAATTATATAACAATTTCAATTATATAAGAGTTCGCGGGTTTATTCTGAGTGGCGCGCCAAATTGCCACCATTTGGAATAAAACCGCGAAAAGCAGTCGTGTGGCAACGATTGGTTGTTCCTTCGTGTCAGCGAGAAGGTCGCTGAGAAATTGTTCGGCCTGACGGATCGTTGAGATGGATCTGATCATTCTCGTCGTCGATCGGAGGAGCGCACGCATCTCCGTGGAAATGACGGTTGATAGTGCCGGATCGCATTCGATTCAGACTTGCTGCTTCTATGGGATACGCCCGGGTGATTAGATTTTGGGAGTTCGATTAAGGCGTCTTGCTGATTTTCAGGCAAGAAGCGGGCGTAAAGCGCTGCCCTGATTATCAGAGATCGACTTTAGTAACGTGAAAACTCTACTTGCTACCGCTGATTGGGCACCAGTGAAGCGCCGTTGTAGATTAGCCCATCGTTAGGTTATCTATTGGCATGTTTCCGGCCCCGAGCATCGCCATTGCCTCTCGATACAGTCCGCCCCTGGGAAGTTCTCGCGCGTGATGAAGACAAGGCGGCACCCGAAGGACATTGGGTCTTCGGTGCTGCCATGCTTTTGCTCCGGCAGCCGGTGGATGCGGCGATCTCCCTAATCTTGCAGGTGACCGGCGAGGCCGCCGGTGCGGATCGTGCCTGGATGTTTGAATACGACGCTGAGTTGCTGCGCTTCCGCAATACCCACGAATGGAGGCGGCGAGGCGTGCCGTCGTTTGTGCAGGATTTGCAAAACGCTCCCGTGACGATGATCGGATGGCTTCACCAATACCTGGTTGTCGGAAGGGCCGTGATGATCAACCATGTGGAAGCTTTGCCACGAACCGCGGGGCCATTGCGTGCAGAGTTGCTGCGTCAGGGCAACAAGAGCGTTCTGTCAGTGCCGCTCCTCAAAGGTGGCCGACTGGTCGGCTGCATAGGCTTCGATTCGGTGCACGCGCCGCGCCGCTGGTCGATCGAGGTGGATGAAATGTTTCGGTGCGCCGATCTTATCGTTGCCGCGCGCCATGACAGGGTGCAGGCCGGCGAGGCCATGAACGAGACGCCAGACCATTTCGAATCGCTGATTTATTTACGCAGGCAAGGTGGTGTGCGTGGCACGCCACTGGCATCCATCGTCGGCTTGCGCTCATCCAGGGACTACACCGAGGTCTGGCTTGCGGACGGATCGATGGTGCTGGATCAGCGGCCTTTGATTCAATGGCTGGGCCTCATGCCGCAAGCATCGTTTCTCCGAATCCATCGTACGGCGATCGTCAATCATCAGTTTGTTCGCGATGTCGAGCGCCGCCCCGGCGGTGCGTGGCAGTTGCGATTAAACCACATGACCGAACCTTGGCCCGTGTCACGCTCCGGTCGCACCGAGTTGCGGATGCGGCTCGGCATCTGATCGCTCCCGTTCTGTCGTTGCGGACAAGTGCGTATCGATTCCTGGAATCCATTTATTCATCGACGATGCTCGATCGCGTGTGCAATACACAGGCACCTCGCTGGCCCCGCGTACCGATTCGCGGGAGTATTAATGCGCTCGCGCGCAGTAGTTAATAAATTACTACACTTAAACGCGCGCAGAGATTTTGTAGTTCGGGTGTGACTTTCACTCAACACCTGCGAACGGCGCTATGTCACTCGTCGAACCTGCGTGTCGCTTCGTCGATCTTTGGTTGTGAGTAATTCGATGATGAGCGACCGTTTGTCACGGGCGAAGCAGTAAGCTGGGGAATTTCTGTGAAGGTCATCGCGTCATTGATGGTTGGTGTCGCCGTCGCGCTTGCCGCGAGGCGCCGCGATCGTTGGCAGCTTCCCGCAAGCGCCAGGTCCGCGTCGAAGGGCATTGGACTAACGATATGCGACTGAGCAAACGGGCAGTCCTGGGTGCCGTGATGGCCTCGCTGTCATTCGGCGTGGCCACGCCAGCGGTGTCGGACGATCTTGCCTTGCGCGATGCGGCGTCGATGGCGGGCGTCGCCATGTTCCTGAATTCGGGGGCGCCTGGGCTGATCATCGCCGTCGTGCATGGCGATGACTCCTATGTCGAGGGTTATGGCGAAACGGCGCCGGGCAACAAGGTCGAGCCGAACGGCAAATCGATCATCCGGCTGGGATCGGTCTCGAAAGTATTCGCCACCGATCTGCTGGCCGCCATGGCGGCGGAAGGGCGTGTCGGTCTCTCCGATCCGCTATCGCGTTACGCCCCCTCAGGCGTGACGCTCAAATCGTTCGACAATCAACCCGTCACGCTGCTGGATCTCGCGACCCATTCGGCCGGGCTGCCGCGCGAACTTCGCGATCCCCAGGTGAAGGACGATGGCGGCAATCCGTTTCTCGCCTTCAGGCGCGACTACTACTGGAAATGGCTCAGCGAAAATACGCCGGCTTACGCGCCGGGTACGACAGCTATGTATTCCAACTACGGCTTCGGGCTGCTGGGTGAAGCCCTGGTGAAGGCGGGCGGCAAAAGCTATCGCGATCTGCTGCGCGACAGGATCATGGCGCCGCTCGGCATGGACGACACGACGCTGCATCTGTCGGATCAGCAAAAGCCGCGGCTGATGGTCGGCCTCGATCCGTTCAATCATCCCGATCCGAATTGGGAGGCGCCCGATATCATGGACGCCAGTGCCGGCGTTTATTCGACGGCCGATGACATGGTGCGCTGGATGCGCTGGCATCTGGCGGGCGACGACAAGTCGAAGGCAGCGCTTGCTCTCGCGCATGCGCTGTGGCGGCCGCATGACGGCCTGAAGCGCGCGGTCGGCGTGGAAGTCACAACATCGCAGGGCATGGGCCTCGGCTGGATCGTCAGCCCGGCCAAAGACGGCGTGCCGCTGCTGCTCGGCAAGAGCGGCGGCATCGGCGGCTTCATGACCTATGTGGTACTGTCGCCCAATCGCAAGCTGGGAATCTTCGTCGCAGCCAGCCGCGTCAACTTCGCGATGTTCGAGGGGTTGCGCAGCGGCGTGCGCGAACTGGCGGCTGAACTCGCGCCGGCCGGGCCTTGAGGGGGCCTGTGCTGAAGCGATGATGGGGACACGATGGGGCTGAATTCGAGCAGCAGCAAGTCGAGGCGCATGCCGCGATCAACCAAGCATGGGCTGGCCGCGCAAAGCGAACGGCCGCACGGGTCGCCGCTGTTCGTGGCGAGTCTGCATCGATCTGCGCCTGTCCTTCCGCGCGTGCTCGCAGCCCTGATGGCGACTGTCGCCCTGTGCGCGATCGTTGTCCCGATCCGCCCGGCGATCGCTCAATCGGGGGGGCGGGGGGACTGGCGGTGCGCACGGGACAAGCCCGCCTCGTGTTGGACGCGCAGGAAGTTCCACCCATGAATATGTCGGTGGTAGCGGTGGCGGCGGTGGCGGGGCGAATGCCACGGCGGCGGACGGCAGCATCGGCGGCAAGGGAGGAAGCGGAGCAAACGGTCATGGCGGGGGCGATGGTTCGTATGCAACCGGTAACGTATCCTTTCTCAGCTCCGTTCCGCCCGAATACCAGGGGAATGTCGGGACTTCCTCCGGGCCGGGCGGTTCACCATCCAGGGGAGAAAATGGCACGCCGGGTCACGATGGCGGCAGCGGCGGCGGCGGTGGCGGCGGGATAGCTGCCCTGGATTTCTCCGGCGCACTGCTGACTGCGAGCCAGACGATCCGTTTAACGGGCGGCAATGGCGGTGACGGCGGAAACGGGGCGAGTGGAGGTAATTCCTATAGAGACCCTTTGTTCGGGCATAACGGAGCTGGCGGCGGCGGCGGCGGCGGCGGTGGCGGCGGCGGCGCAGGGCTCGCCCTTCCTGGCCTGCAGCTGTCATTTTCTCCGTCCGGTGGCTTTAGCTACATCCCGCCGCCCAATCTCGCTGTCACAATCACTGACGCAGTGCTGCAGGGCGGCAATGGTGGTCGGGGCGGAAACGGAGGTGATGGCGGTTCGGGTTCGGGTGCCTACGAGACCACGTTCTGCATTGGTAACGGAATCTGCACGACGACGGGGCGCTGGTACCCCGGAGACGGCGGTAACGCCGGCTCGGGAGGCAATGGCGGCTCCGGAGGCGCCGGTCTCTATTCGGTGTATGGCCGGCAAATCAACCTTTACGGGACGATCGCCCAAGGTGGCGATGGAGGCAGCGGCGGCACTGGCGGCGGCGGTCCTCCCGGCTCGTCCTATGGCTATAACATGCCGGACGCCAATAACGGTAACCCCGGGACTGACGGCAGCGGTGGCAGCGGCGGCGCGGGCATTGAGGTCGATGCAACGAGCGGCGGCAGCACGGTCATCACGATCTCATCCGATAGCCGCGCGCAGGGCGGCAAAGGCGGTGACGCTGGCGGTACGGCATACGGGAGCAGCGCCGGCACGGGCGGTGACGGCGTTCATGTGACTGGCTCGGCGGATATCTCGGTGGGCGGAACCGTGATTGGAGGCGCCGGTGGCAACATCAATGGAAATGGGTCTGGCGCCACCGGAGGCGCGGGCATCTTTGTTGACGGTCGGGCCAACATCACGGTTCTGAATGGAGGGCAGGTGACGGGGGGCCTCGGCGGCTCGGGGGCGGCGGATTCGGGCGCTTTCGGTGGCTCCGGCGGTTCTGGTATCAGCGTTACGGGCGCCGGCACGTCCCTCACGATCGCGGGAGAGGTTCGGGGCGGGGGCAGCCAAGGTTTCCAACCGGGCCCGAACGGCGCGGCGATCGTGCTCAGCGGCAGCGGCAACACTGTAGAACTGCACAATGGGTATCAAATCACTGGCAATGTTCTGGCTGGCACAAACGCGACGCTGATTTTCGGCGGCGACCAGAACGCCAGTTTCGATCTGTCAGGCCTGGGCGGCCAATATCGGGGCTTCTCGATCTTCAACAAGACCGGCGCGAGCACCTGGACTCTGTCGGGCACGCCGACCTCCTTCACGGGCGACACCGGCATCTATGGCGGCACACTGGTGCTGGCATCGGGTGCCAGGCTGACGAGCGGAAACGCCATCATCGGCTCTGCGCTCGGGTCCCAGGCGGGCGGCCTGGTGACGGGTTCAGGCTCGGTGTGGACGGCCGGATCGATGTCGGTGAGCGGGTACGGAAACGATACGCTTACGATCCAGAATGGCGGCAGCGTGAAAGTCAGCGGGGATCTGACCATCGGTTCAGGCCCCAATTCGATCGCCGGCTCGGGAGATGCCGTGACCGTCGATGGGGCTGGATCGCGTTTGAGCGTCAATGGGTCTACCTATGTCGGCGGTGCGTTAACGATCGAGAATGGCGGCGTTGTCGATAGCCGCCAGATGCAAATCGGCTTCGGCGATACGGGCTCGGCCACCGTCACCGTGACGGGGGCTGGCTCGAGCCTGAAGGCGCTGGCGTCGATCGGTATTGCTGGCTTTAGCAGTAACAGCCTGACGGTTGCCGATGGCGCCAGCGCCGGAATCGTTGGCGACAGCGGCAGCTTCGTGATCGGGAATCCCTCCTTTGCCGGTGTTTCTGGATCGCTGAACATCGGCGCCGCGCCAAACGCCGCGGCGGTGGCGCCCGGCACACTCAAGAATAATGTCGTGTTCGGATCCAGCTCTGGAAGTCTGAATTTCAACCACACCAGCAGCGACTATGCGTTCGCGCCAACGATCTCCGGTGCGGGTACCATCAACTTCCTGGCCGGCACGACGATCCTCACCGGTAACAGCAGCGGCTTTGCCGGCAGCACGAATGTTTCCAACAGCACGCTTTCCGTGAAGGGAAGTCTCGGCGGTACACTGGCCGTCAATGCGGGCGGCCGTTTGCAAGGCAGCGGCTCGGTCGGCACCACGACGATCAACGCCGGCGGAACGCTGGCGCCGACAAGTGTGAAGTCTCTCACGGTGAACGGCGATCTGGTCCTGCAGGCCGGGAGCGCGTTCGACTTCAATCTCGGCCATTCATCGACCGGCGCGTCATCCACCACGTCTGCGACGGTTGCTGTCAACGGCGACCTTGCGCTGAACAACACGACGCTCAACATCACCAATACGGGCGAGCCGGGCATCGGTTATTATCGCATGATGACCTATACCGGCGCGCTGTCCGGGGCGGGCATGGCGATCGGCGCGACGCCGCCTGATCCCGGCCCGTTTCCAGTCGTCTATTCGGTCGATACCAGCAGGGCCAACGTCGTCGATTTCGTGGTCGGCTCCAACGGGACGAATGTTCTTCAGCTGTGGGGTGGCGGCACCACGGGCACCGGCGCCGGCAGCGGCGTGTGGAATTCCGGCAACTTCAACTGGCTCGACTTGGGCGGAACGGTACCGGCCGGCTGGGGCGCCAGCTACGGCGTCTTCCTGGGGCCGGGTGGCACGGTCACGGTGCAAGGTGAGCAATCAATTGTCGGCCTGCAATTCGTCAGCGGTGCCTACACCATCGTCTCCGACACGGGGACGCCTGGCGCGTTGCGATTGCGCGGACTCGATGGTCTGGATGGCATCGCCGAACTCCGCGTTCTCGCCGGTGAAACTGCGACGATCGACGCGCCGATGGTCGGCGCAGGCGGTTTCAACAAGACTGCCGACGGAACGCTGATCCTCAGCGGCACCAATACTTACACCGGCGGCACGACCATCAGCGGCGGCACGTTGCAGATTTCTTCGGATTCGAATCTCGGTGCGGCGAGCGGCGTACTGACTTTCGATAACGGCCTACTCCATACCACAGCGAACATCACGTCCACGCGCGGTATATCGATGCTGAGTACCGGCGAGTTCAATGTTGACGTCGGCACGACACTCAGCGCATCGGGGAATATCTCAGGTGCGGGTGGCCTGATCAAGTCAGGCGATGGCATTCTGGCGCTGTCGGGTGCGAATGCCTGGTCCGGCGGAACGTTGATCACGGCAGGTACGTTGCGCGCGGATGCCGGCGGGGCATTGCCGAACGCGACGGATTACGAATTCACCGGCGGCAAGCTCGATCTCAATGGCTACGATCTGACGATGCGCTTGTTGCTGGGCTTTGGCGGCGAGATCGCGCTCGGCAACGGCCGGCTGACGGTCGATCAGAGCAGCGATACGCTCTTCGCGGGCATCATCACCGGGGCGGGTGCTCTGGAAAAAGCCGGCACCGGTCTGCTCCTGCTGACAGGCAACAACACTTATGGCGGCGGCACGGTGATTTCGGGCGGCACCCTCGCCATCGTTTCCAGCGACAATCTGGGTTCAGCGGGATCCCCGATCAGCCTGTCCGGCGGCGGTGCCCTGGCGACGTTCGCGGATATCACCATTAGCGGCGTCATGACGATCAGTGGCGCCGGTACGATCTACACCTACGGCGGCACAACCTTTACAGAGTCCGGCGGGATCTCCGGCACCGGCGCGCTGACAAAGGACGGCGGTGGCACGCTGGCTTTAACCGGCGCGAACAATTACAGCGGCGGCACGACCATTGCCGCGGGTACGCTGCAATTGGGCAATGGCGGCACCACAGGCTCGATCGTCGGTGACGTCGTCAATCACGGCACCTTCGCATTCAATCGCTCCGACACTTACGCTTTTGGCGGCACGATCTCCGGCACCGGCGCCGTCGCGCAGATCGGTACGGGCACGACGATTCTGACCGCCAACAACAGCTACAGCGGCAGCACCGTGATTTCCGCCGGGACCCTGCAATTGGGCAACGGCGGCGCAGCCGGCTCGATCGCCGGCGATGTCGCCAACAACGGCACGTTTGCGATCAGCCGCTCCGACAGCTACACGTTCGGCGGCACGATCTCTGGCACCGGGTCTTTCGCGCAGACCGGTACGGGCACAACGATCCTGACCGGCGACAACACATACAGTGGCATCACCACCGTTTCGTCCGGCACGCTGCAACTGGGAAATGGCGGTACCACAGGCTCGATACTCGGCGACGTGGTTAACAACAGTGCCTTGATCGTCAATCGCGCAAACGAGGTCGTGCTCGCTGGTGCCATTTCGGGCACCGGATCGTTCACACAGGACGGCTTGGGCACAACGCGCCTCAATGGCAATAACAGCTACACCGGCGCAACCGATGTGATGGCCGGCAGGCTCAGCGTAAACGGTTCGATCGCATCCTCCTCGCTGGTGAGCGTCAGTTCCGGCGCAGCGCTTGGCGGCAACGGAATCGTCGGCAACACGCAGATCAACGCGGGCGGGATGCTCGCGCCGGGCAATTCGATCGGGCTTCTGACCGTGCAGGGCAATCTCTCATTCGCCGCGGCGTCGAGCTACATGGTGGAGGTCTCGGGGGCCAATGCCGACCGGACTAACGTGACTGGCATCGCCACGCTGAACGGGGCGACGGTAAGGGCGACCTTTGACCGGGGCTCCTATGTGACGAAGCAGTATACGATCGTGAATGCGGCGGGCGGCATCAATGGCACCTTTGCGGGACAGATCGACAGCGACCTGCCTTCCGCTTTCACGTCGACCCTCCGTTATGACCTTCAGAACGTCTATCTCGATCTGACGCTGAGCATGTCCGGCCTGAATGTGAACCAGCAGAACGTCGCCAACAGTTTGAACAAATACTTCGATGCCAATGGCGGTATTTCGCTGGCGTTTGGTGCGCTGTCGCCGGAGGGCCTGACGCAGGTCTCGGGTGAGCTGGGAACAGGTGTGCAGCAAACCACGATCCAGGCGATGACGCAGTTCATGGGCGTGATCACCGATCCCTTCAGCGGCAATCGCGGCGGCAGCGCCTCGTCGCTCAGCGCCACGCCGTTCGGCGAGACTGTTGCGTTCAACGCCTATGCTGCAACCGATAGCAAGCGCACCGGCTCCGAGCGTGACGCCTACGGCATGATCACCAAGGCTGTCCCGCGCGCGGCGACGTTTGAAGCGCGCTGGAATGTGTGGGCCGCGGGCTTCGGTGGCGGCCAGACCACTGAGGGCAATGCCGCTGCCGGATCGAACACAGCCAGCAGCCGCATCGGTGGTGTGGCTGTGGGGGCCGACTACTGGCTGTCGCCGCAAACCATGGCCGGTTTTGCGCTTGCGGGTGGCGGCACCAATTTTAGCCTGTCGAATGGTCTTGGCTCCGGCCGATCGGATCTGTTCCAGGCTGGCGCCTTCGTGCGTCATAGCGCGGGTTCAGCCTATGTCACCGCTGCCGCCGCCTATGGCTGGCAGGATATCACGACGGACCGGACCGTCACGATCGCCGGCATCGATCAGTTGCGCGCCCATTTCAATACCAACGCGTTCTCGGCGCGGGTGGAGGCGGGCAACCGCAGTGTCGTGCCGTGGCTAGGCGGTGTAGGGCTAACACCCTACGTTGCCGCGCAGGTGACGAACTTCGATCTTCCGGCCTATGCCGAAAGTGCCCTCTCCGGTGCGAATATGTTTGCACTCAGTTACACCTCAAAGAACGTGACGGCGGCGCGCAGCGAACTCGGCCTGCGCAGCGACAGATCCTGGGCGGTCGGCGATGCCACCCTGACCCTGCGCGGGCGCGCGGCCTGGGCGCACGACTACAGCACGGATCGAGCTGTCGCTGCGACGTTCCAGTCGCTCCCCGGCGCCAGCTTTGTGGTGAATGGGGCCGCGCAAGCGCGTGATTCCGCGCTGACCACAGCCTCTTCCGAAATGACGTTCAGCAGCGGCATTTCTATCGCGGCCACCTATGAAGGCGAATTCTCCAGCGTGACACGCAGCCACGCCGGCAAGGGCGTGGTGCGGTACACTTGGTAATATTCAGGATTCGGTCATGCCGGCCGCGCCGCTGCGCATCACGCCCGGCGCGGACAAAGGGCACGACACCAGCGACTTTGTTAACGAACTCCAATCCATGAATGTGATGCCAACGCGTTGTGGGAAGAAGAGGCATTCTGTCCCGTGACAAGAACAAATACAGGAAGAAGACGTCGCAATGTTCATTCTGTTTCATCAACTGCCGCTGCCGCAAATGTTCGTCGTCGTCTTTCTCATCAGCCTTGCGATCTGCTGGCTGCTCATTGGCGCGGTTCGCGCAGGCGTTCACCTGGCCGGCTTCCCGCCAACCGAGATGCTGCCGATCCGCGATTCGATTATCGGGGCCTGCACCACGATCTTTGCCCTCATCGTGGCATTCACTGCTGCCGGAATCTGGAATGATGCGCTCAACGCACGCAATACCGTTCATCGCGAAGCTGACGCATTGGAGAATGCATCAGTGCTCGTCGCGGGTCTTCCCACCGAGGTTCAAACCACAATACGCAACGACATACGGGCCTATGTGACGAGCGTCATCACGATCGATTGGCCCGAGATGGCCAAAGGCGGGACTATCGAGGACCCGGTCTTCGACCGTTCCGAGAAAATTCTTGTCGATATGATCGAACGGCTCTCCAGCCAGCAAGTATCGCTTGGCCAGCTCGCAACATTTGCGCCGCTGCTGAACCAGTTGTTGGAAATCCGCCATGCTCGCCTTGCCCGCCTCGCGGCATCGAATGCCGGCACGACCTGGGCGCAATGGATCGCGATGTTCATTATTTCGACGTCGGCCCTGACGGCGATTACTATCTGCAACACGCATTCGCTACGCATGCAGGTGGTCGCAACACATCTTTATGTGCTGGTGGCGTCTGCCGCCTACTTCGTGATCCTGGCGCATGACCGACCGTTTATCGGCGCAATCTCCGTCAAGCCACTCGCCTTTCAGAGCCTGATCGAGAAGTAGCGGTGATGCCCATCCCCTGAGCCGCCGCCGACGCTGCTGGAATGCAGCGTCGGGGCCTGCTTCGAATTTAGTTTTGAATGAATTACTGAAGCGCCGGCTCAAGTCCGCTTGCCGATGGTGTGACCGGGCCAATTGCCGCCGCACTCTCGCGCCGTCCGTCCGATCGGGCGATTGCTTTCCAAGCATGCTGGGCAATCCAATTTTCAGTCAGTTGCGCGAATTTTCAGCGCGGATTGTCCAAAATTGCCGCGGCGTTGCCAATTGACGGCCTCACGCCACCGTTCCACAATTAACAACACGGTTCCATTTTATGAGACTGTTGGGATAGCAGCGTCAGCCATGAGTGCCCTCGACAACGCCATAGAGATCCTGCGCTGCTTCTCTCCGCAGCAGCCGGAGATCAGCAATGCCGATGTGATCCGGCTCACCGGCAAGCCGAAGAGCTCGACCTCGCGGCTGCTGCGGCAGCTCAAGGAATGCGGACTGCTGGAGCAGGATTCCACGACCCGCCGTTACCGGCCGGGGCTGCTGGTGTTTGAACTTGGCCGGCTGCATCGCTCCCAGAACGACTTCATGGCTATCGCCGAACGGCATTTGCGCGCGGTCTGCGCGACGACCGGCCACACCGGCTATATCGCGGTGTTGGACGGCTGCGAGCAGGTCGTGCTGCGCGTCGTCCCGGGCACCAATCCGCTTCAGGTGGTCTCGCCACCCGGCGTGCGGACGCCGGCCTTTGCGACGTCGAACGGGCGGGCCATGCTGGCGCGCCTGAGCGATGCGGACATCCGCGCCGGCCTGCCGAAGCCGCTGCCGGTCGTCTCGCCGACCGCGCCACGCAATGTCACCGAACTCATGACGCGCATCGCCGAGATTCGCCGCACCGGCTATTCGGCTGCGAGCGACGAATGGCTGCCGGGTGTGGGCTCGCTCGGTTTCGCGGTCAGCAGCGGCGACACCAATGAAACGATCGGTGTCGCGCTGTCCTATCCGAGCCAGCTGACCTCGGCCAAGGAGCGCGCGCGGCTGTGGCAGACACTGCGCGCCATGGCCGTGGAGCTCGGCCGGCTGTTCGATGATCCGGTGTGGCTTGCGCTGGACGACGACGTGCCGGCGCGCAAGGCAGCAGCACGATGAATGCAATTCGCACCGGTGTCACCCCGATCGCCTGGCTGATCGCGCCGAGCGCGCTGTTGTTCGCGCTGTTCTTTTTCCTGCCGATGGGGCTGATGGCCCTGATCAGCCTGCTCTCCGGCAATCCGGTGGTGCAGCCGAATGTCACCTTCACGACCAAGTACTATCAGCGGATTCTATCGGACTCGTATTACTTCGAGGTGATCTGGACCACGTTGCGTATCGGCCTGCTCACCACCCTGGCCGCCCTGCTGATCGGCTATCCGCTGGCGCACTGGATGGCCAGGATCCGCGGCCGCACCGCCTATGCCGTGCTGATGATGTCGGTGCTGACCCCGATGCTGACCGGCATCGTGGTTCGCACCTTTGCTTGGATGGCGCTGCTGTCGGACAAGGGCGCGATCAACCAGACCCTTACCGGGCTCGGCCTGATCTCGAAGCCGCTGCCGCTGATGTACAACGAGTTCAGCATCGTGCTCGGCCTCACGCATATCTATATCCCCTACATGGTTCTGACCCTGGTCGGTGTGATCGGGCGGATCGACGAACGGCTCGAACACGCGGCGCAGAACCTCGGCGCCTCGCCGTTGCGGGCTTTCCTCGAAGTGACGCTGCCCCTCAGCCTGCCGGGTATTCTGGCCGGGTCACTGCTGGTGTTTGCACTGGCGATCAGCGCCTATGTGACGCCGATCCTGATGGGCGGCTTCCAGATCATGACGCTGCCGATGCTGATCTATCAGCAGATATCGTCGAGCTTCAACGTCGGCTTCGCCGCCGCGCTCGGCATGGTGTTGCTGACAATCTCGCTGGTCCTGATCATTGCCTATAACCGCATCCTGGGCATGATCTCCGGCCAGCGTGACCTGCAGTGAGGCGTCGATGACCTCGGCCCCCTTCTCGTTGCGGCTTGGCCGCTTCTGCTACCTGGCCTTCAATGTTGCGGTGGTGGTGTTCCTGCTGGCGCCGATCGCCATCGTGTTCGTGTTCGCGCTCAATCCGACGCCCTATATACAGTTTCCACCGGTAGGCATTTCGCTGCGCTGGTTCGAGAAGTTCTTCGCCTCGCGCGATTTCATGAACGCCTTGCAGCTCAGTCTCGAGGTCGCGGTCATGACGACGATCACAGCGACCCTGTTCGGCGCCAGCGCGGCGCTCGCCCTGGTGCGCGGTGGCCTGCCCGGCAAGCGGGTCATCACCGCGATCATGTTGTCGCCGCTGATGCTGCCGGCGATTCTGACCGGCCTCGCCTTGTTCCAGACCTATGTGCTGCTGGATGTGGGTCGACCAATGTGGGGCCTGGTGCTCGGCCACACGCTGGTGTCGATCCCCTATGTTGTGCGCACCACACTGGCGGTGCTGCAGAATTTCGACACGCGCCTCGAAGAGGCCGCCCGCAACCTCGGCGCCGGCGCCCTGCGCACCTATTTTGAAGTGACGCTGCCGCTGACCAAGCCAGGCGTCATGGCGGGCGCGGTGTTCGCCTTCATCGTCTCCTTCGACCAATTCCCGGTGTCGCTGTTCCTGGTCTCACCCGGCCACGAGACGCTGCCGATCACCTTGTTCAACTATCTGAAATTCGATCTGGACGGAACGATCGGCGCCGCCTCGGTGGTCTCGATCCTGCTTGCCGTGCTGGTCGTTATCGGGCTCGACCGCACGGTCGGGCTCAGATCGTACGCCGAGCTCTGACTGTCATTCCTGGAGAGAGGATCGTTCCGTGACCATCATCCGCAAGCCCGTGAACCGTCGCCAGTTTCTCGCCGTGGCCGCAACCGCCGGTGTCGGCGTGATCGCCGCGCCCCATGTCGCGCGCGCGGACGCCGCAACCCTGCGCATCACCGGATGGGGCGGCAAGTGGGGGCAAACCATGTCCACCGAGCTGATCCCCGCCTTCGAGAAGGAATTCAAGTGCAAGGTGGAAACCGACACCGCCTTGCCGTTCCTGCCCAAGCTGCAGGCGAGCTCGCGTTCCGCCCCGGTCTACGACGTGCTGCACACCAATTCCAATGAGCAATGGGCGGCTCTGGAGATGGGGATTGTCGAAGCGAAGATCGATCCCAAGCAGGTTCCGAATATCGCCGATGTCTATCCCTACGCCGTCAGCGACAAGATTGTCGGCGTCTGCATCTTCACCAGCGCCATCGGCCTTGGCATGCGGACCGACAAGGGCTACGGCAAGGTCACGTCCTGGAAGGATCTCTGGGACAAGGCCTATGACGGCGTGCGCGGCGGATACGTCATTCCGGTGAACAGCCTCGGCCAGGCATTTCTGATGATGAGCGGAGCGCTCTACGGCAAGGGCATGACCGACCTCGACGCTGCCTATGCGGCGCTGGAGAAAGTCAAGCCGATGAAGCTCGTCGACTTCACCGGCATGATGGAGAAGATGATCCTGTCAGGCGAAGTGGGCATCGCGGTGATCCACGATTCCGGCATCCTGCGCTATGATGGCCAGAACCAGCCGACCACCTTCATCACGCCGTCCGAGGGCGTTCTCGCGCTCGAACAGGTCCTCTCGCTGACGCCGGGCACCAAGGTTCGCGAACTCGCCAATGCCTATGTGAACTACATGCTGAGCCCGAGCGTGCAGAAGACACTCGCGGAGTCGGTCTGGTACTCGCCCGCCAACAGCAAGGTGAAGCTCGACGACAAGTACAACGACAAGCTGCTGACGACGCCGGAGAAGGTCGCCAAGCTGATCCAGCCGGACTGGAAGTGGTACAATGCGCGCAAGGACGAGATCGATGCTCGCGTCAACCGCATCTTCCGGGCATGAGCGCTGGGATCGACATTATCGCTGTCACCAAGACGTATGACGGCCGCACCCGCGCCGTCGACGCGGTGGACATGAGCATCCGGGAGGGAGAGTTTTTCTCCCTCCTCGGCCCGTCGGGCTGCGGCAAGACCACGACGTTGCGGATGATCGCCGGCTTCGAAACGCCAACGGAAGGTATCATCGAGGTCGGCGGCGCCGATGTCACCCATGTGCCCGCCCACAAGCGCGACATGGGCATGGTGTTCCAGAACTATGCGCTGTTCCCGCACCGCTCGGTCGGGGAAAACGTCGGCTTCGGGCTGCGTATGCGCGGCGTGGACCGCGCCACCATTGCCCGCAAGGTCACCGACGCGCTGGCCCAGGTCGAGCTGGTCGGCTACGAGGATCGCCGTCCCGGGCAACTCTCCGGCGGCCAGCAACAGCGCGTCGCTTTGGCCCGCGCCATCGTCATCGAACCACGCGTGCTGCTATGCGACGAACCGCTCGGCGCGCTCGACAAGAAACTGCGACAGTCGATGCAATTCGAGCTGAAGCAACTGCAGCGCAAGCTCGGCCTGACCATGGTGTTCGTTACCCACGACCAGGAAGAGGCGCTCGCAATGTCCGACCGGATCGCGGTAATGAACGCCGGCAAGGTCGAGCAGATCGGCACCCCCTCCGACATCTACGATCGGCCCAGTACGCGCTTTGTCGCCGACTTCATCGGCGACACCAACCTGTTCCGCGGCGAGGTGATCCGCGACGGCGGCAAATGCGTGTTGCAGGTCGATCGCGCCCTGTCGATCGAGCTTGCGGAAGAACCCGGGACAACCGGCCCGCTGTCGATCGCGCTGCGGCCGGAAAAGATCGTGCTGGCCGCACCGACCGGGCACTGCCTCGACGGCATCGTCGAGAGTGTCAACTTTCAGGGCGGTTCGGTGCTGTATCGCATCGAGGCCGCGGGCCGGCGCCTGCTGGCGCAGCAACCCAACAACGGCTCGCACGAGCTGTTCCAGGCCGGCGCGGCGGTGGCGCTGCGCTGGACTCCATCCGACATCGTGATTTTGAGGGACTGATAGCATGCAGCAACAACGCATGGGCGTGGTCGTGATCGGCCAGAGCCCGCGACCTTCCGTCGCCCACGAAATCGCGGCTGTACTGTCGCCCGGACTGGAGATTGACCTGCGCGGCGCGCTCGACGGCATGACGCGCGACGAGATCGACGCGATTCCACCCGTCGACGGCTATGACACCTTGTTCACCCTGCTGCCGAACGGCGATGGCGTCACCATCAGCAAGAAAGCGGTGGAGGCGCGGGCGGCGATGCAGATCGACAAGTTCGCCAGCGAAGGCGTGAAGATCGCCATGCTCGCCTGCACCGGCAAGTTTCCCAACCTGGCGCCCGAGGGCCTGGTGATTCTGCCTTCGGCCGTGCTGCACAAGCTGGTCGAAGCGGTACTGCCCAAGGGGCGGCTCGGAATCTTTTCGCCGCTGCCGGCGCAGACCGCATTGATCGCCCGGAAGTGGGAGCGCGCGCATATCGAAGTCGTCGGCGTGACGATGCAACCCGGATCAAACGACGAAGCCGTCGATGCGGCCGCGCAAAAAATGGCGACGCTGTCCCCGGATCTCGTGGTGATGGACTGCATGGGCTACACCAGCACCAACAAGGCACGGGTGCGTCAGGCCTATAACGGCCCGGTAATCCTGGCCATCGCGGCCGCTGCGCGCGTCATTGAGGAACTGATGGCATGAGCGCGGCTCCTCTCACCGAGATCACACTCGAAGATATCGAATCCCTCGCCGTCGGCGCCTGGATCCTCGGCACCGGCGGCGGCGGCAGTCCCTATCTCGGCCTGCTCAACCTCCGCCAGCTTTATGCGCAGGGTCACCGCGTGCAACTGATGTCGCCGCTCGACCTCGACGACGACGACCACGTCGCGGTGGTTTCCAACATGGGCGCGCCACTGGTCGGTCAGGAGCGCCTGGCCGACAGCCGCAACATCGCCCGCGCTGTAGAGATGCAGCAGGAATTCGGCGGCTTCAAATTCCGCGCCGTGATGTCGGTGGAGATCGGGGGCGGCAACGGCACCCAGGCGCTGATGGCGGCGGCCCATCTCGGCATCCCCGTCGTCGACGCCGATTGCATGGGACGCGCCTTCCCCGAAGCGCAGATGACCTCGGTAGCGATCGGCGGGCTGCAACCCTATCCCTGCACGCTGTACGATCCGCGCGGCATCGAGGCGATCGTGACGAAAGTGCCAAGCTGGAAATGGATGGAGCGGGCGAGCCGCAAGATCTGTGTCGAGATGGGCTCGATCGCATCGACCTGCAAGGCGCCGCGCACCGGCCGCGAGGTCAAGGATTGGGGCATTCATTTCACGACCACCGCCGCGATCCGGATCGGCGGGCTGGTGCGCGAAGCCAACCGGCTGCACACCGATCCGATCGCAGCCTTGCTGGCCAGCGAAGGCGGCAAGCGGTTATTTACCGGCAAGGTGGTCGACGTCGCCCGCCGAACCACGGAGGGTTTTTTGCGCGGCTCCATCGCCGTCGAGGGCATCGACGCCGACCGTGGCAGCCGGCTCGATCTGTCGTTCCAGAACGAGTGGATCGTTGCCTGGCGCGAGGGCGAGGCGGTGGCCATGTGTCCGGACCTGATCTGCGTGCTTGAGACTCTCTCCGGCCATGCGGTTGGCACCGAGACCGTCCGTTACGGCCAACGCGTCACCGTGGTGGCGCTGAAGGCCCCTGCCGTCCTGACCAGCCCGCGCGGCCTCGAATTCGTCGGCCCGCGCGCCTTCGGCTACGACCTGGACTTCCTTTCGGTTTTCGACGAGCGCGCTGGCGCAGGAGTGTAACGTCATGCGACGCATTGGAATTGACGTCGGCGGCACCAACACCGACGCCGTGCTGCTCGATGGCGACAGGGTGATCTTCGCCGTCAAGCGCCCCACCACGCTGGATGTGACTTCCGGCATCCTCGACGCCCTGAAGGCGCTGCGCGCCGATCCCGCAGCGCGGGGCCCGGTCGATTCGGTGGTGATCGGCACCACCCATTTCATCAACGCCGTGGTGCAGCGCCGCCACCTGATGAAGGTCGCGGCGATCCGGATCGGCATGCCGGTGAGCGCGTCGCTGCCGCCGTTCTGCGACTGGCCGAAGGACCTGGCCGAGCGCGTGCACGGCGAGACGTTCATGCTCGAAGGCGGCCACGATTATGACGGCCGGCCGATCATGCCGTTCGATACCGCCGGCATGCGCACGGCCGCGCGGCGGATCCGCGATCTCGGGCTCCGCTCGGTAGCGGTGTCCTCGATTTTCTCGCCGCTCGATCCAGGTTGCGAGGTCGCCGCACGCGACATCCTCCAGGAAATCTGCCCGGACGTCGCGGTCACCATGTCGCACGATCTGGGGCGGATAGGCCTGCTCGAGCGCGAGAACGCCGCCCTGCTCAACGCCATGCTGCATGACCTCGCGGTCGAAACGGTGGCCGCCTTCCGCAAGGCGATAGCCGAGAGCGGTATCGACGCGCCGCTATTCCTGACGCAAAACGACGGCACTGTGATGCAGGCCGAAACCGCCATTGCCTTCCCGGTGATGAGCTTTGCCTCCGGTGCAACCAACTCGATGCGTGGCGCGGCGCATCTATCCGGGCGCGAAGACGCCATGGTGGTGGATGTTGGCGGCACCACCAGCGATATCGGCCAGTTGCGCCACGGATTTCCGCGCGAGGCCAATGCGGTGGTCGAGGTCGGCGGCGTGCGCACGCTGTTCCGGATGCCAGACTTGTTGTCGATCGGGCTTGGCGGCGGCAGTCATGTCGATGCCGTCTCCGCTAAAGTTGGCCCGCTCAGCGTCGGCTATCGCCTGACCGAGGACGCGATGGTGTTCGGAGGCACGCAGCTGACCGCGACCGATATCGCGGTCGCCGCCGGTCTGCTCGACATCGGCGACCGCTCCCGCACAACGTCGATCCCGAAGGACTTGATCGCCGCGGCGCTCGCCGATGCCAGGAGGCTTCTGGAAGAAAACATCGACCGCATGAAGACCGAGGCGGCTGATGCGCCGCTGATTGCCGTGGGCGGCGGCGCCTTCCTGGTGCCGGAGCAACTTGCCGGTGTTTCGGAGACCATCCGCGTGCCGTTCGGCGATTGCGCCAATGCAGTCGGCGCCGCGATTGCGCGCGTCAGTGGCGAGGCCGATCAGGTGTTCCGCGATCTCAGCCGCGACGATGCCATCGCGGCGGCGCTGCAGATTGCCGAGCGCAAGGCGGTCACCGCCGGCGCCGATCCCGCCAGCCTGAAGACCATCGAAGTCGAGGACATGCCGATCGCCTACCTGCCTGGCAACTCGCTGCGCGTGCGCGTCCGCGTTGCCGGCGCACTCGACCGGACCGTGGCCAAGCGCGAGGTGGCTTAGATCGGAGCAATCCATCCTTCTGGCACAGGACCGCGATGTGGGCGGCGGTGCGTGCCGATGGTGATGCTGTTTGACGAGCCTACGTTATCGTTTGATCCGCGAAATGGTGAGGAAGTGCATGAAGACCATGAAGAAGCTCGCCGAGGAGGGATGACCATACTGTGTGTCATCCATGAGATGGGTTTTGCGCGCGCGGTGACAGACCGGATTGTCTTCATGAATGAAGGACGAATTCTCGAGTGGGGCAAGCCGGACAGTTTCTTTGATCATCCGAAATCCGAGCGCGCCAAGTTGTTCCTCGAGCAGATCATTCACTGAGGGCAATCCCGATCTCGGATCGGCGGCACGCAGGCGCACCCCGTCGCGCGCCCACGAGTGGCGCGTCTCTTGCAGAAGCGAAAGGCAGGCTCACCGCCGCGATCCCGCCGCGCCGGGAATTGGAGAGAAGAGGTCGTCATGGAGTGGAAGTCATGGAGTTGAAGTGGCTCGAAGATTTCCTGAGCCTCGCAGCGACACAGAGTTTCTCGCGCTCGGCCCATGAACGCAACGTCACCCAGTCGGGGCTGAGCCGACGCATACGACAACTGGAGAACTGGCTCTGCGTTCCCCTGTTCGATCGCAGCACCTATCCGGTCCGTGTCACCGCAGAGGGCAAGGCGTTCCTGCCCAAGGCGGAGGAAATGATCGGGCTCATCCAGGGCGCGCGGCGCGACATCCGGCATCAGCACGCCATCACCGCCGAGGTGCTGACATTTGCCACGCTGAACACGCTGGCGCTGACCTTCTTCCCGGACTGGATTCGACGACTGGAGGGCCGCGGCCATTTATTTAAGACCCGGTTCGGCGACCAGCGCTCGAGCTTTGCGGGCAAAGTCGCAATGCTGCTCGACGGCGAGAGCGACTTTTTCCTGACCTACGCCCATCCGAACGTTCCGACCCACATCGATCCCGAGCGCTTCGCGCACCGCTGTCTTGGCACCGAAGCGGCCATTCCGGTTTCGGTTCCCGATGCCAATGGCAACCCCGTCCATGCTCTCCACACCTCCGGGCCGGCGATCTCCTATCTCAGCTACGGGACGTGCTCGTTTTTCGGGCGAGGGCTGGTCAAGCTGCTGGCGGAACGGCCGCTGCCATTGACTACGGTTTACGAGAACGCGATGTCCGCCGGTCTGAAGGCGATGGCACTCGCCGGGTGTGGCGTCGGCTGGATCCCCGAGAGCCTCGTCGCGGACGAATTGAAATCCGGCCAGTTGGTGGCTGCGGGCGATGCGTCGTGGCATCTGCCCACCGAAATTCGGCTCTACCGCGCGAGTGCCCGCTGCCGGCCGGCGGTCGAGCGGTTCTGGGCAGCCATCGACGACGCCGACCAGCGCATCGAAAACCATCCAACGCTGCACCTTGCCGGCGCGGCCTGAAGCGTCAGACGAACACTGGCGCGAGGAAATCGAGATTGGGCTGCTCGTCCAGCCGGCTAAGGACGCCGTAGAGCTCCGCCGTCGCGTCGACGCCGAGCCGCGCGGCGCAGCAATCGGCGAACTTGGCGACGCGATCGGCGTCGTCGAACGGATCGGCCATGCTGCCCTTGGCATGCAGCCGCTCGGCCTTCAGTTCGGTACCGTTGTTCAGCCGGATGACGACCTTGTGCGGAAGTCGGTCGCCCTTTGTCGCCAGTTCCTCTTCGCGGCTGCGCGCCGTCATGGTGGTGAACGTCAGCAGCCGGCGGATTTCGGGCCGGGCGATCTGCGCGGGCGTGAAATCGGCGAGGCCGATCCGGTCCTGCGACAATGCCAGCGCCACGCAATAATGCATGGAAAACCGCGCCTGCATTTCATCTTGCGGATCGGGGTAGCAAAGGTTGCGCGCATTGGCGATGCCGACGAGACAATCGAGCGCGGCGACGTCGGCGGCGGTGAAGCCGTGGATGGCCCGGAGTTCGAGCACCATGTCGACGACGTAGTGCGTGGAGCCGCAACACGGATGTCGCTTCGGGATTACGCCGGCGCTTTCGATCGCCAGCGGCTGCCCGAGCGTCAGTGCGTCCCAACCGCTGGCGTCAGGGCCTCCGAACAGATCGCGGAAGCCTTGCGCGGCCTCCAGGATATCGAGGCGCCCGGTCAGGCCGGCGCTGCCGAATGCGGCCGCCTCGACTGCGTTGCGCGCCGCCATGCCGGCGTGGAACGGCTTGGCCGGCGTGCCGAACTGGCCCTTGATCCCGGACGCCAGGCTGACCGCCATGCTCATCGCCCGCGCCATGGTGGCGGCGTCGAGGCCGATGAGCCGGGAGACGCCCGCCGCGGTGCCGATCGCGCCGCAGGTCGATGTCGAATGCCAGCCGACAGTGTAGTGCGAGGGATTGACGCCGATGCCGATGGCGGCCTGAGCCTCCAACCCGACGAGATAGGCATCGACCAGTGCCCGCCCGTTGATGTTCATCGACGAGGCGGAGGCGAGCAGCGCCGGGACAAGTACCGCCGAAGCGTGGCTGATCGCGGGATGGAAGTTGTCGTCATAGTCGAGCGCGTGTGCGGCGGTGCCGTTGACCAGCGCCGCGATCGCTGCGGGCGCCCGTCCGCCGCCGATCACCGGGCTTTCGCCGCCCGAAGCTGAAATCTGCGCTCCGACAGCGCGCCGCACAGCCCGGGTCGAAAAGTCATCGACGCCGGCGACCATGCAGCCGATAGTATCGGCGATCGCGTCGATGGCGCGTCGGCGGGCGAGCGGGGAAAATGCGCTGGCCGAATGGCTCCACTCCGCGATGGTCTCGATAATGCTGGTCATATCTGTCTCCGGGAAGTGAAGGCCATGACGTCAAGGCCTTGACGTGAAGGCCTTGGCAAATGTCCGCGGTTCGGCGTTGCGACATCAGCGCGGGGTCACGGCATGGCGGGCGTCGAGGATGAGGCGAAGCAGCTTGCCGAATTGGAAGCGGTCGACGAGGCGATCGGGTACGCCGGTGTTGACGCGATGGACGATGACGAGGTCGAGCGGCGGGATGACGACGAGGAAATGCCCGCCAGCGCCCTGCGCCGAAAAGCTGCCTTCGGGCTGCACGACTCCCGGAAAGCCTGTGCCGGCCTTTGCTAGCCACCACATGTATCCATAGGCGCCGCGCGCGCCGGCGTCGGAATAGGGCAGAACGCTCGTCGCCACCCAGTCGGCGGAGATGACTTGCCGCATGCCCCAGCGCCCATCGCGCAGGAACATCAGGCCGAAACGGGCGAGGTCGCGCGTCGACATCGCGAACGGATAGGCGGGATGCTGTGAGCACGTATCCGGCACCATCCAGCCGTCCTTGTGCTCCTCGTCGTGGCGAAAATCCTCCATGCCGAGCGGCCGCGCGATGGCGTCGCGGAACGCCTCGTGGATGCCGCGACCGGTGAGCCGGGTGAAGATCGTGCCGAGCGCGTTGAAGTCCCAGTTGCTGTAGCACCACGTGGTGCCGGGTGGCTGCGAGTGCCGCTTCGGCTTGATCGAGCGCATCCATGACGTCTCGTAGCCAGCCGGGTGATAGATGCCCGATCGCGCGGTCAGCAAATCGTAGATTGTCGCCTGCTTCTCGATCGGGCTCAGCCCTTCGACGTCGTCGATGTCGAGCGCGGCCAGTGTGAGGGACAAATCGATTGTGCCGTCTTCGACATAGGGGCCTATCAGCGCCGAAAGGAAACTCTTGCGGATCGAATGGCAATTGAAGCGCCGGGTGATATCGCCCCAGCTCGCGACTTCGCGCCCACCCTGCACGATCATCACCGCGTCGGTGGCGATGGTGTCGGCATAGTGGAATGCGTCGTTCAGCCGTTCGAGCGACCAGCCGGCCGCGGCGATGTCGTCGATCATCGCCCACGAGGACGAGGGCCACCACTCGTCCTGACGGGCCTCGTCGATGGGAAGGTCGGTCGCCATGATGAATCGTTCGTCAGGACGCGGAGACATAGCCGGCACTCGCTTCGAGGAAGGCGCGGGTATAGGACTCGCGGGCGCGGCCGGCGCGGACATCGTCCGCAGTCATCTCCTCGATGATGCGGCCTTCGGCCATAACCGCGATGCGGTCGCACAAATGGGTGATGACCGCGATATCGTGGCTGACCATGAAATAGGTGACCTGCCGCTCCCGGCGCAGCGACTTCAGAAGGTTGAGGATCTCCGCCTGGACCGAGACGTCGAGCGCCGAGGTTGGTTCGTCCAGCAACAGCACTTCGGGCTCGATGACCAGCGCGCGGGCAATCGCCACGCGCTGACGCTGGCCGCCGGACAGTTCGTGCGGATAGCGAAACCGGAATGCCGGCCCGAGGCCGACGGCTTCCAGCACCGCGTCGATGCGCTTGCGCGGATTGTCGAAGCCGTGGATCGCCAGCGGTTCGGCGAGCACGCTGTCCACCATCTTGCGCGGATGCAGCGAGCCATAGGGATCCTGGAACACCATCTGAACCTTGCGGAAGAAATCTTTGTCGCGCTTCTGCGGAAGCTCCTTGTTGGCGAACAGCAGCGAGCCGTCGTAACTCTCGACCAGTCCGGCGATCGTGCGCAGGATCGTCGACTTGCCACAGCCCGATTCACCGATCAGCCCGAAAGCTTCGCCGCGCCCGATGGCGAACGACACGTCGTCGACGGCGACGGTGGACAGCAGCCCGCTCCCGAAACTCACATGCAGCCCGACCGTTTCGAGGATGCGATCCTTCGCGAGTGTCTGCGACGGCATCATGTGGACGATCCGCGGATCGTCGGCCCGGTGAGCCAGGCCGGATCGCGCTGTGGCACGGCGAGCATGTCCACCGGTCGGTCGAGGCGCGGCATGCTGTCAATTAGCGCGCGCGTATAGGGATGCTGGGCGTGCTTGAGGTCGCGCGCCGCAATGTCCTCGACGATGCGGCCGGCATACATCACCAGCACGCGGTCGCAGAAGTCGGCGACCAGGTTGAGGTCGTGGCTGATGAACATCAGCCCGGCGCCGCGGCGGGTGACCAGTTCATCGAGAATGGTCAGCACCTGGCGGCGCACGGTGACGTCGAGCGCCGAGGTCGGCTCGTCGGCGATGATCAGGTCGGGCTCGAGGATCAGCATCATCGCGATCATGATGCGTTGGCCCATGCCGCCCGAGACTTCGTGCGGCAGAAGTTCGAAGACGCGCGCCGGATTGCGGATATTGACCGCCTCCAGCATCGCCATCGCTTTGTCGCGGGCCTCGACCTTGCTGGCGCGGGTGTGCACCCGATAGGCCTCCATGATCTGATGGCCGACGCGCATCAAGGGGTTCAGTGAGAATTTCGGATCCTGCAAGATCATCGAGATCCGCTTGCCGCGGATTTTTCGCATTTCCGGCTCGCTGGCGGCGAGCAGGTCGATGCCGTCGAAGCTGAGCTTCTTCGCGGTGATCTGCGCTCCTTTCGGTGTCAGCCGCAGGATCGAGCGGCCGGTCTGCGACTTGCCCGATCCGGATTCGCCGACGATGCCGACCTTCTCGCGGCTGACCGCAAACGAGATGCCGCGCACCGCGTGGGTCACGCTGCGGCCGCCGTGGAACGAGATGTTGAGGTCGTCGACCTGGAGCAGCGGTTCAACCATGACGCGGATCCATTGTGTCGCGCAGCCCATCGCCGAGCAGGTTGAAGGCGAGGCTGACGGTCAGGATCGCCGTGCCCGGGATCGCGGCAATCAAGCCGTTGGTGAATATGTACTCGCGCGCTGACGACAGCATGGTGCCCCATTCCGGGCTGGGTGGTTGTGCGCCGAGCCCGAGAAAACCGAGGCCCGCCGCGGTCAGGATGATCGCGGCCATGTTGAGGGTGACGCGCACTACCACCGACGGAATGCACATCGGCATGATGTGGCTAAATATGATGCGGAGGCTCGACGCCTTCTGCAACCGCACCGCGGCGATGTAGTCCGACTTGCGGATCGACAGCGTCTCGGCGCGGGCCAGCCGGGCGATGGGCGGCCAGGCAGCGAGTGAAATGGCGATGATGGCGTTGTCGATGCCCGGGCCGAGCGCCGCGACGAAGGCGAGGGCCAGAATGAGGCTCGGAAAGGCCAGGAAGACATCGACGATCCGCATCAGGACCGTGTCGACCCAGCCGCCGATATAGCCCGCCGTCGTTCCGACGATAAGGCCGATGGGCGCGGCGATGAGCGCCGTCAGGCCGGCGATGTAGAGCGTGATCCTTGCGCCGAACACCAGCCGGCTGAACACGTCGCGGCCGAGTTCGTCGGTGCCGAGCCAATGCGCCGCCGACGGCTTCTGCAGCCGGATCGACAGGTCCTGCGCGTAGATGTCGTGCGTTGCGACCAGCGGCGCGAAGATGGCGATGAGCGCCACCGTGATGATGACCGTGCCGCCAAACATCACCGACGGATTGGAGCGCAGCGCCCGCCACGACAGAAACAGTTGCTGCGCTCGCGCCTGCCACGACGAGGTGGGGATTGGCTCCCTGAGCCAGGCCGACAGCGAAACGGCACGTGAGGTTGTGTCTGCCATGGGCGTCTCAGCGGGTTCTGGGGTCGAAGACCCGGTACAGCAGATCGCAGACCATATTCAGTAGGATGAAGATCACGCCGATCAGCACCGTGCAGCCGACGACGGCGTTCATATCGCCGGCGAGCAGAGCGTTGGTCAGGTAGCGCCCGAAACCGGGCCAGGCGAACACCGTCTCGGTCAGCACCGCGCCCTCCAGCAGGAAGGCGTAAGACAGCGCCACGACGGTAACGACCTGCACCGCGACGTTGCGAAAGGCGTGGACCCAGACGGTGCGGGCCCAGGACAGTCCCTTGACCCGCGCCGTCACCACATATTCCTGGCTGAGCTGCTCGATCATGAAGCTGCGCGTCATGCGGCTGATGTAAGTCAGGGCGGTGAAGCCGAGGATCGAGGCGGGCAGTACGATGTGGCTGAACACATCCCTGAACAGGGCCCAATCGCCGGTGAGTGCGGCATCGACGAGGTAGAATCCCGTGCGCGGCTCGAGGTCGAGTTCGTACATCGTGTCGATGCGGCCGGGGCCGCCGATCCAGCCGAGCGTGGCGTAGAACAGCGAGAGGCCCATCAGGCCGAGCCAGAAATGCGGCGTCGAATAGCCGAGCAGGCCGACGAAGCGCACGATGTGATCGAGCGGCGAACCGCGATACATCGCCGACAGCACGCCGGCGGGGATGCCGAGCCCGGTGCCGATCAAAATGGCGACGCTGGCCAGTTCAAGTGTCGCCGGAAACACGCGGGCGATGTCGGTGGCGACCGGGCGGCCGGTGGTCAGGGCATTGCCGAAATCGAACTGCACGAGATGGCCGAGATAGACCGCAAACTGCTTCCACAGCGGCTGGTCGAGTCCGAGCTGCTTGTACATCGCCACATAGGCATCGTGGGTGGCGTTGGGGCCGAGCACGGCGATCACCGGGTCGAGCGGCAGCAGGTGGCCGATGAAGAAGGTCAGCGCCGCCAGCCCGAGCAGCGTCGCCGCCACGGAGACGGCGCCGTTGCCGATCGCCCGGGCCAGGGTCAGCAGCTTGCGCTGGCGATCCAAGGCCCGGGATGGGCGCGACATCAGGCCGGCTGCATCGGTCATGTTGCCGCTGCTACTTGGTGACGGGGACGTAGTAGGTACGGAAGCCGTTCCAGGTCCAGTTCTTCACGTCGTTGCGGACCACGGCGATATTGTACATCTGGAACATGATCGCGAACGGCCCCTTCGCCATGAATTCCTTCTGCAGGTCGGCATACAGCGCGTCGCGTTTGGCGACGTCGGGCTCGAGCAGCGCGGCGTCGACCTTGTCGTTCAGCTCCTTGGACTGGAAGCCGGTGCGCCACACCGGAATCTGCGTCAGCTTGGCTTCCGGCCGGTTGTCGGGGTTGTAGACCAGCCGCGAGCCGTTGCCGTGGGCGTCGGGCACGCTGGTCTGCCATGCCTGCATCGCGCTCTGGTAGTCGCGGCCGCGGACTTTCGCGAACAACTGCGCGTTGGACATCCGCTCCAGCGTCAGGGTGACGCCGACCTTGGCGGCGTTCTGCTGCACGCTCTGCGCCAGCGGCGCCGAGTGCTGCAGCGTGCCGAAGATCAGCTTGGCGGTGAAGCCGTTGGGATAGCCTGCTTCGGTCAGCAGCGCCTTGGCCTTGTCGAGGTCGAGCTTGAACGGCTGGCCCTGCTTGTCGTCGAGGGCGCCGACAGCGCCGAGCTGGACGAAGCTGGCGCGCGGCACGCCGAGATTGGTCATCACGGTCTTGCCGAGGCCGTCATAGTCGATCAGGTAGCGCATGGCGAGGCGGACCTTCTCGTTGCCGAACGGGCCCTCACTGGTGTTGAAGGTCCAGAAGAACAACTGCGGCTTCAGGACTTTGGCGATCGTGACATCCTTGGACGTCTCAAAGTCCTTGAGGTCTTCCGGGGTCAGATCGCGCGCCACGTCGACGTCGCCCTGGCCGACCATCAGCCGCTGCGTGCCGGCTTCGCTAACGTGCTTTATCAGCACGCGCTTCACCGTCGGCTTCGGTCCCCAGTAATTGTCATTGGCCTGCAGCAGCACTGATTCGCTCGCGTTCCACTGCGCCAGCCGGTACGGCCCGATGCACTCGGTATGCGTGGCGAGGTACTTGTTGCCCATGTCGCCGTTGACCTGGTTGGCCATCAGCACCTTCATGTCCATCACCGTGGCGACGCGGTTGGCGCCGATTGCCTGCAGCACCAGCGTGGTCGGGTAGGGCTTGTCGAACTTCAGGACCACGGTGGTCTCGTCCGGCGCAGTGATGCGCTGGTCGACGTTGTCCTTGGAGAATCCGTATTCGGTCAGCGTCGTGGCGTTGCTGGAGTTCAGCTTGACGACGCGCTGCATGCTTTGCGCGACGTCTTCCGCGGTGGCGGTGTTGCCTGACGGGAATTTGGCGCCCTTGCGGATCTTGAAGGTGATGGTCTGGCGATCCGGTGACACCGTCCAGCTCTCGGCGAACAGCGGGATGATCTTGCGTTCGTCGGCCGGATCGAAATCGACCAGGCTGTCGCAAGTATTTTGCAGGATCTCGTTCGTCACCACTTCGCCGACCTGCGCGGGATCGAATGTCGAGATGGCATCGATGTTCCAGGCCATCACCAACGCGGTCTTCGGCGTCGCGGCGTGGATGGTAGTCGAGGCCAGCAGCAAGCAGGAGAACAAGCCGAGACCGGTGAGCGGGCGGCGCACGGTGGGGACGGAGGGACGATGATCAGACATGGTCGCGGTCCTCTTGATGGGGGTGGGGCAGCGAACGGGGTGTCGCTGCCCTGACAGGCGATAATCAGAGGTCGGCGGGCCGCGGCTGCAGCGGTGGATTGACGTCGGGCGGGATCGGGCAGACGTAAGGAATCTTCGACGTCCGCTCGCGGAGATCGGCCTTTGCCCGGCCGATCAGTGTCGGGTCGACCAGCGCTTCGATCGCCGTCGCCGCCATGATCTTGGCGGCATGCACCATGCCCTTGTGCGCCGCCGGCGATTTGCCCTGGGCCACGGTCTGCCAGGAATGGCCGGGCGTGCCGATCGCGTGGGTGGCGACACGCCCTTCCACGGTAGGCACGACCCAGCTCACATCGGCGACGTCGGTCGAGCCAATCATCGACTCGCCTCGGGCGTCGAAGGGCACGGCGAAATCGCACAGCGGCGTGTCCTTGCGGACCGGTATGCCGACGCGCAGGTAGTCGCTCTGGATGTCCTCGTCGGACAGCGTCTTCTGGATCTCGGCGGCGAACGCCCTGTCGGCGTCGCTGAACGGCACCGGCCCAAGCCGCTGCATCGCGTCATGCATGGCCAATTCGAGCGGTGTGTTGCCGAGCTTGTTGGACACCGCGCTGATGACGGTCATCTTCACCGTGGTCTCGGTCATCAGGGCCGCGCCTTCGGCGACCTTCTTCACGCGTTCGTTCAGTGCGAACATGCCGGGCAGATCGCGCGAGCGGACGGCGTAGCGAACCTTGGCAGAGGCCTGCACCACGTTGGGTGCAATGCCGCCGGAATCGAGCATCGCGTAATGAATGCGGGCGTCGGCGGGCATATGCTCGCGCATGTAGTTGACGCCGACATTCATCAGTTCGACCGCGTCGAGTGCCGAGCGGCCGAGATGCGGCGCGGCGGCGGCGTGGCTGGCGCGGCCGGCGAACTGGAAGTCCATGCGGGTGTTGGCGAGCGACGAGGCTTCATCGACGCGTGTGATCGAGGCCGGGTGCCAGGTGATGGCGATATCGACGCCCTCGAATTCGCCGGCCCGGACCATGAAGGACTTGGCTGCGCCGCCTTCCTCCGCCGGACAGCCATAATAGCGAACACGGCCCTTGGTGCCAGTGGCGGCGAGCCAGTCCTTGATCGCGGTGGCGGCGAGCATCGCCGCCGAGCCGAGCAGATTGTGACCGCAGCCATGGCCGTGACCGCCAGGAACCACTTCCTTGTGTTCGGCAATGCCTGCGACTTGGCTGAGGCCGGGCAGGGCGTCGTATTCGCCGAGGATGGCGATGATAGGCCCCCCATCGCCGGCCTCGCCCATGACGGCGGTCGGGATGTCTGCGAGATTCTCCTTTACCCGGAACCCGAGCGCGTTGAGCATCTGGGTGTGTTCGGCCACCGACCGATACTCAGTATAGGCGACCTCGGGCATCTCCCAGATCCGATCGGCGAGCGCCTCGAATTCCGGACGGTGATTGTCGACAAGCTGCCAGATCTGGTCTGAATTCCGCATTGTGCTCTCGTCTTTCGATGGGGTCATTCGGTTGAGGCTCTCAGGAAGCCTCGCGCAATTAGACGAAAGCGCAGCGGGCCGCTCGATGTCTGCCTGACGACCGGTGTGGATGGATGGTCCGATTGAGAATAGGCAGCCCGGCCTCGGGGGGGCCAGTGCATTGTCGGTTCGATTCTATGCGCAGCCGGTATAGTTTCGCAGCAGGCAGTGGTGGACGTTCGATGCGGCATCGAACGAACTCGTGCGAAGTTGATGCGAGCCATGAGCTGCGTCGGCGGATTGCGATCAATCAAGCAGGCTCGATCTACCGTATCTGACGGATCTCCGGCGCATGTCATCGCGCCGCTGGTCGATGCGATGAATTATCTTTTGATTTCAATCAAGTAGTGGGACCGACTTGTCGGCGCATTCTCAAAATCATCTGAATAAAGTGGCGCGTCGGCTAAACGAACGGACACGTAAGACCTTGGAGTTCGAAACCCCAGCAGAGATTTAACGCCTGTGTTGTGTCGACCGGTTGAGCAGGCAGCCCAAAGAGGACATTGGCGGCGACCGGCTTATGGACAGCCACAGAAGTTTTACCGTGGGACGATGGGCATCTCGTGCGTCAACGACGCGGAGATTGTCGCGGCGGCCGACACAACGCTTGGAATATAGCTCGATATTTTCTTGCGATCGGTCTTGCCGGGAATGGCAACCAGACTGATTCCGGCGATCACCTGTCCGTCTCCGGAAATCGGCGCCGCCAGACCGATGCGGCCTTCTGCAACTTCGGAGTCGGTGAGTGCGTAACCCTCGCGACGAATGTCGCGAAACTGCTCCTTGAAGGCTTTCCAGTCATGGGCTTACAGCACGCGGCGAATGGTTTCCTCGTTGGCAAGATATACCGATTTTGAAGTGCGATCCGGAAGGTTGGCGAGGATCACCTTCGATGTAGCACCGAGAAACAGAGGCATCGCGACGCCGCGCTCATAGCTTGTCGTCTGCTTCGACTTGTCATCCTGGATCTCGTGCACGCAATCCTTGAAGCGGCGGCACAGGATCACGGTGGCGTGGCGGTTGGTACGGGTCAGCAGTGTTTTCATCACTGGCTTGGCAAGCCGGATCAACTGGTCGTTTTGGCGAAGAATGCGATCGTAGCGGATGAAGCCTATGGTCTGACGCTGGCAAAGAAACCTTGGTCGGCGGCCTCGAAAGTCGCCGAACGTTTCGTTGCCATGACCGGCCTGGCGGGATTCGAGAGCCACTATCCGCATCAGCTATCCGGCGGCATGCGGCAGCGCGTCAACGTCGCCCGTGCACTGGCAGTCGATCCCCGAATCCTGCTGCTGGACGAGCCGTTTGCCGCGCTCGACGCGCAGACCCGCGAGATCATGCAGGCCGAATTGCTATCGATCTGGCGCCAGAGCCGCAAGACCATCCTTCTGATCACCCACCAGATTGACGAGGCCGTGTTTCTGTCCGATCGGGTGATTGTGTTCAGCGCACGTCCCGGCTCAGTCCGGGAAGAGGTGAAAATCGACTTGCCGCGGCTACGCAGCCTCGAATTGAAGCGGCCCCCCCCCCCCCCCCCCCCCCCCCCCCCCCCCCGAGTTTGTCGGCCTGGTCGATCGTATCTGGAAGCTCATCGAAGATGAGGTCAGGTTGGGTTTGAATGAAAGCTGACTTCGATCGAGCGGACTGAGCAGCTTGCGATCGGCGCGAAAGAACCTCTTGTTCTCACGGAACATCCGGTGTCAGGCTGTCGTGCTGGGCTTTGTGAACAGCAGACGGAACAATTCCAAAACTTTTCCGGAAGACACGGCTGAAATGCGACGAGCTTGAAAAACCCCACGAAAATGCGACATCCGTGATTGTCTTTCCTCCCTGAGCCTCAAGCTCCTGACGGCAGTTCTGCAACCTTTCCCGCCAGATATAGTCGCTAACGGTCATGCCTCTCTCGCTGAACAGCATGTGTAGATAGCGTTTGGTGCAGCCTAACGCCGCGGAAATCTGGTCGATGCTGAGATCTGGGTCGCGTAAATGTTCGCGAATGAAAGCTTGAGCCCGTACATACAGTGCCATCGGACCGCTGCGATCGGATGCCGTGCCAGCTTCGCGAAGAGGCAATAGCAGGAGATCGATCAACGTATCGGCGACACCGATCGCGTTGTGCGGTGAAAGTTTCGGAGCCTCGCCGAACGCGGCATGTACAAAGTCATATGCGATCCGTCCGGTACCGGTGCGCGCCGAAAGTTTACATGGTGACATCTTCGCCGAATGGAACCCGCGCTCCTGCAACAGTTCCGTTGGTACGATGACGACATCGTGCCGCGTCAGCGAGGGACTGACGATAGTATGTGGACAGGAGACATCATAGGCGAGACAATCGCCGGGCATGAGCTCGATGCGGCGGCCATTTTGCTCGAAATGAGAAATGCCGTATGTCTGAAACAGTATTTTGACGAAGGGATGCTCGCCTGTCTTCGCCCGTGAAACGGGATGTGCAAGCCGATGTTGGCTCACCTCGATCTGACACAGTTTTAGTCGCGAAACAGTAGTATAGTTTATCTTTGCTTCTAACGACGAGGCTTCCAGAGGATCAACATCAAATTGGCCGCAAAGCTGCGTCAGCGCATCGGTCCAATA
Source organism: Nitrobacteraceae bacterium AZCC 2146 (assembly GCA_036924855.1). Taxonomy (NCBI): domain Bacteria; kingdom Pseudomonadati; phylum Pseudomonadota; class Alphaproteobacteria; order Hyphomicrobiales; family Nitrobacteraceae; species Nitrobacteraceae bacterium AZCC 2146. The sequence goes on along the minus strand of JBAGRP010000001.1, from coordinate 3,292,583 downwards.
CTGGATCTGCTTCTTCGGCTCCAGTCCGGAGGTGCTGAGTGAACGGACGGTATTGGACATTATCCAACCACACGAATGATTCGAGATCAAAATGTGACTGCGCGCCGCGAGAGGCGGCGGGTCACGATGAAGCATCGTTTACTTCAATTTGAAGCGGCCGTTGGGCTGAATCAGCATTCCTCCAAATGTTCATTTTTGGCGATCCTCCGATTTAGTTTGGGCATCGTCAAGGGGAACCTGCAAATGGTGCGGCGCAGGTATTGTTCAGAACCCGCGCGGGGCGCCGCGAAAATCGCTCGCAGGAGGCTAAAAAGTTCGTTGAGCTTCGCTTTCGAACAAGCATGCTTCTCTCTTGGGCAAGTTTCCTGTCACCGAACGAGATAGGGATGCATAAGAAAATGGAGCAGTGGATCTCCCTCAGGCGGTGACCCAGAACTCTTATCCGGAGGAAGAAGCTGTCGTGGCTGCCCCAGCGATAGGCCGTGCTTGAAAACTAACAAAATATAAAACCGTGGGAGGATTCGACATGCACAAGGTGCTATTCGCGACCGGTCTTGGCGCTATAGCGGCCTTCGCCGCAGGCGCGGCTAATGCCAATGACGAACTGATCAAGATGCAGCAGAACCCGAAGGATTGGGTGATGCCGGCCGGCAACTACGCCAACCAGCGCTATTCCGAGCTCAAGCAGATCACCGCGGCCAATGCCGGCAAGCTGCAGGTGGCCTGGACCTTCTCCACCGGCGTGCTGCGTGGCCATGAAGGCGGGCCGCTGGTGATCGGCAACACGATGTATGTCCACACCCCGTTCCCCAACATCGTCTATGCCCTCGATCTGGCGAACGAGAACAAGATCGTCTGGAAGTACGAGCCGAAGCAGGATCCGAACGTCATTCCGGTGATGTGCTGCGACACGGTGAATCGCGGCGTGTCCTATGCGGATGGCAAGATCTTCCTGCATCAGGCCGACACCACGCTGGTTGCGCTCGATGCGAAGACCGGCAAGGTGGAATGGTCGGTGAAGAACGGCGATCCCGGCAAGGGCGCCACCGGCACCTCGGCGCCGCTGGTGGTGAAGGACAAGGTGCTGGTCGGAATCTCCGGCGGCGAATTCGGCGTGCAGTGCCACGTCACGGCCTATGATCTCAAGACCGGCAAGCAGGTGTGGCGGGCGTTCTCGGAAGGTCCGGACGATCAGATCATGGTCGATCCCGTCAAGACGACGGAACTGGGCAAGCCGGTCGGCAAGGATTCCAGCATCAAGACCTGGCAGGGCGATCAATGGAAGATCGGCGGCGGCTGCACATGGGGCTGGCTGTCCTACGATCCCGCTCTGAACATGGTGTATTACGGATCGGGCAATCCCTCGACCTGGAATCCGAAGCAGCGGCCGGGCGACAACAAGTGGTCGATGACCATCTTCGCGCGCAACCCGGACACCGGCATGGCCAGCTGGGTCTACCAGATGACGCCGCATGACGAATGGGACTATGACGGCGTCAACGAGATGATCCTCAGCGATCAGGAGATGGGCGGTCAGGCCCGCAAGCTGCTGACGCACTTCGATCGTAACGGGCTCGGCTACACGCTGGACCGCGTCACCGGCGAACTGCTGGTGGCCGACAAGTACGATCCGAAGGTCAACTGGACCTCCGGCGTCGACATGAACAAGAGCTCGCCGACGTACGGCCGCCCCAAGGTGGTTTCGCAATACTCCACCGAAAGCGGCGGCGAGGACCACAACAGCAAGGGCATCTGCCCGGCCGCGCTCGGCACCAAGGACGAGCAGCCGGCGGCGTATTCGCCGGAGACCCAGCTGTTCTACGTCCCGACCAACCACGTCTGCATGGACTACGAGCCGTTCAAGGTGAGCTACACCGCGGGCCAGCCCTATGTCGGGGCCACGCTGTCGATGTATCCGCCTCCCGGCGAATCCCACATGGGCAATTTCATTGCCTGGGATAACAAGACCGGCAAGATCGTCTGGTCGAACAAGGAGCAGTTCTCGGTGTGGTCCGGCGCCCTCGCGACGGCCGGCGGCGTCGTGTTCTACGGGACGCTGGAAGGCTACCTCAAGGCGGTCGATGCCAAGACGGGCAAGGAACTCTACAAGTTCAAGACCCCGTCCGGCATCATCGGCAACGTCACCACCTACGAGCAGGGCGGCAGGCAGTATGTCGCCGTGCTGTCCGGTGTCGGCGGCTGGGCAGGAATCGGCCTCGCGGCCGGCCTGACCGATCCGACCGCGGGCCTCGGGGCGGTGGGCGGCTATGCGGCGCTGACCAACTACACCGCGCTCGGCGGAGCGCTGACGGTGTTTGCGCTGCCGCAATGACGCGAACGGCGATCGTTCCGGCGCGTGGAGACATCCACGTGCCGGACTTTCGTGCCGCGTCTCCGCCCCGACCTGAAACATCTCAAGGACAATCTCGTGCGTAGCATTTGGTGTGTGGTGGCTGCGATCGCCGTGGTGGCGTTCGGAGGACTGGCTTTCGCTGATGGACCTGCAGATCCCGCCGCGGTGAAGAACGAGGACGGAAAATATCTCGACAAGGAGGGCAATCCGACCTTCAAGGTGGCGGCTGACGGCACCGTCGACTGGTACGCCTATTCCGGCTATCGCCGCTATCATTCGGAGTGCCACGTCTGTCATGGCCCCGACGGCGAGGGCTCGAGCTACGCGCCGGCGCTGAAAGAGTCCGCGAAGACGATGAGCTATGGCGAGTTCATCGAAGTCGTCGCCAGCGGCCGCAAGAACGTCAATGCGTCGCATAGCAACGTGATGCCGGCGTTCGGCGATAATCCGAACGTCGCCTGCTACATCGACGACCTCTATGTCTATCTGCGCGCCCGTTCCGTGGGCGCCATCGGCCGGGTACGCCCGGGCAAGCACGAAGACAAGCCCCCCGCCGCCCAGCAGGCCGAGGATTCCTGCATGGGCAAGAAGTGATCGTCCGGAATGTGCCGGTGTACTGGTGACAATATGCTCTCGCCGCCCCGTTGGACGGCAGCTTGAAATGAGAAGGGGAGTTTAGAATGAAAACGAGCGCCGCCGTCGCCTTTCAAGCCAAGCAGCCGCTCGAGATCGTCGAGGTCGATCTCGAGGGTCCGAAGCATGGCGAGGTGCTGGTCGAGATCAAGGCCACCGGCATCTGCCACACCGATGCCTATACGCTCGACGGGTTTGACAGCGAGGGCATTTTTCCCTCGATCCTCGGCCATGAAGGCGCCGGCATCGTTCGCGAGGTCGGGCCCAGCGTCAGTTCGGTGAAACCCGGTGATCACGTCATCCCGCTCTACACGCCGGAATGCCGGCAGTGCAAAAGCTGCCTGAGCCAGAAGACCAATCTCTGCACCGCGATCCGCGCCACCCAGGGCAAGGGCGTGATGCCCGACGGCACCTCGCGCTTCAGCCACAAGGGCCAGCCGATCTATCACTACATGGGCTGCTCGACCTTCTCGAATTTCACGGTGCTGCCCGAGATCGCCGTCGCCAGGATCCGCGACGACGCGCCGTTCAACACCAGCTGCTACATCGGCTGCGGCGTCACCACCGGGGTCGGCGCGGTGGTCAACACCGCCAAGGTGACGCCGGGCGCCAATGTCGTGGTGTTCGGGCTCGGCGGCATCGGCCTCAACGTGATCCAGGGCGCCCGCATGGTTGGCGCCGACAAGATCATCGGCGTCGATCTCAACGACGCCAAGGAGGAATGGGGCCGCCGCTTCGGCATGACCCATTTCGTCAACCCGTCCAAGGTCGACGGCGACATCGTGCAGCACCTGGTGGCGCTGACCGACGGCGGCGCCGACTACACCTTCGATTGCACCGGCAACACCCACGTGATGCGGCAGGCGCTGGAGGCCTGTCATCGCGGCTGGGGCGTCTCGGTGGTGATCGGGGTCGCGGAATCCGGCAAGGAGATTTCCACCCGGCCGTTCCAACTGGTCACCGGCCGGGTCTGGAAGGGCACCGCGTTCGGCGGCGCCCGCGGCCGCACCGACGTGCCGAAGATCGTCGACTGGTACATGAACGGCAAGATCGAGATCGACCCGATGATTACCCATGTCCTCAAGCTCGAGGAGATCAACAAGGGCTTCGATCTGATGCACGAGGGCAAGTCGATCCGCTCGGTCGTCGTGTTCTGAACCAACCAGAAAATCAAACAGGAGGATTGAGCCATGACAGTCCATATCCACCCCGCGGTTGATAATGGCGTGAAGAAGGGTTCCGGCGCCTTTGCCGGCGGCACGCTGGTCTGCAAATGCAAGGACAGGCCGGTGAAGGTCAGCGTTCGCGGCGACGTCGCCCACAACCACGTCTGCGGCTGCACGCAGTGCTGGAAGCCCGACGGCGCGACCTTTGCGGTGATTGCCGTGGTGCCGCGCGACAATGTCGCGGTGCTGGAGAACGGCGACAAGCTGCAGATCGTCAACGCGTCCGCGACGATCCAGCGCCATGCCTGCAAGGTCTGTGGCACGCACATGTACGGTCGCATCGAGAACACGGCACATCCGTTCTACGGCCTCGACTTCATCCATCCCGAACTGTTCGAGGAAGGCGGCTCGGCGGCGCCGGGCTTTGCGGCGTTCGTGTCGTCGGTGATCGAGGCCGGCGTCGATCCGGCGGAGATGGACGGCATCCGCGCGCGGCTCAGGGAACTCGGGCTCGAACCCTATGATTGCCTGTCGCCGGGATTGATGGACGCCATCGCCGCGCATATGGCGAAGTCTCGCGCCGCCTGATCGGTACGCTCGATCCGGCCAAACTGAGACCGACAAGGGAGCCCGGAAGGCGTCGATTGCCCGAGTGCGGTCGATGCCGGGAGCCATCGCGCGCCTACATAAGAGTTAGCGGTTTCTTCCTGCCGGGCGCGCCTGATCGGCGCATGCGGCTGACGCAATCATCTGGAATGCCTTCGTCGCGGGTTCGAAGAGGCTCTCTTCTTCGGTTGAGTTGCGCGAATAGGCGGTTTCAGATTTTTCTGCTTCATCCGCATGCAAAAATCTTATCCGTTGGAAATTTGTCCGATTCTGAACGGCGCGCCATTCCCTGCGCCCGTGATGTCATGCAACTCGGTTATCCGTTCGTGGCGCACCCCATCTAGGGCCGCTTTCCAGAATGAGACGCCGAATAGTCTGTAAGACGATCTGCCCACATCCTGGCGTGTTGATCGGTGCCGGCATGCGTCATGTGACAGCGGTCGGGTCTCATGGATACGCCGATCGTATCCGTGTCGGGACCGGCATAGACGCCGAGCGACGGGTTCGGGATACTCGCTTGCGCCGATCGAATGATCTCGTCCTGTCCTGCTCCGCATCGTGTGGCCGTAGCGATGAAAATGGGAGCCTCGACGTCAGCCGCGCGGATACCGGCAATGATTTCCAGATAATTCCGGATATAGGAAAGCCGCCCGGCCTCCCTCATGGGCGTGGTGACGTTCAGTTTGGTTCCGTCCTCGGCGCCGTTGGTCGCAAAGGCTAATGCGTTAAATTCGCCCTGGTGCCAGAGAACGGCGGTCGGCTCGAGATTGTAGTCGCGCAAGCCGGCGATCGCGGCGAGCACGATTTCGAAGTACTTGCCGCCGCGCGGGCGCCATTCTTCGAGGTAGGTCCCGCCGATCGCGATGGGGGCGATCAGGACGTTCTTGTAGATCTTGCGATCGATCAGATCGTCGCCGAGGCGCACCGCGACGTTCTCTCCATCTCCCGGCGTTCCCAGCGCCGGATTGCGGGCGATGTAGCATTTTCCGTCGAAGCGATTGAAATTGTAAAAGACGTTATGCGGCTGGTAGAGCTGCCTGGTGTTTTGATCCGGGGTCCCGGTGTTGGAAATGTTGGATTGTCCGGCGGTGAGCAGAACAGCCAGACCTTCCCGGGGGATCTTGTCGCACGGGAACGCCACCGCTCGGCCGAGCGCAGCTTGATTGTCCGGCTGCAGGCACCGGGAGGCGTTTCCGCCTGCGATGAAATCTGCGTCCGAGCCATACAGCGCGCGGGCAAGATTCCGTCCCTTGAGAAGATCGACGACCTCCGGGTTGTTGCTCGCCGCGTCGATGCGGCGATCGACGTCATCGTAAGCTTCGTTCCGGGAGCGGACTTTCTCGACAAGCTTGATGAAACTCGCTCCAGTCGAAATCGGTCCTGCGTTGCATCGAACGCAATTGCCATCTCGCGACTTCGCGGACGTTGTCGGCAGGCAAGCGTCGCGTTCGGGCAGCACCTGGGCCGAGGTGTCGGACAGGATAAAACACGCAACCAGGAACGTGACGGCCGTGGCAGTGAAACAAGAGAGTGGCGTCATATTCTTGGTCTCTCAGCGGTTTATCGGCGCATCTAGCGTGCAAACCGGTGCCATCGCAATATTGATCGACGACAGGTTGGTGGACATAGGTCGCAGCCGACCGGGGCGGGCTTCTTTGCATCTGCAGAACGATATAGTCTGCCTTTATGAATCAAGGTCGACTCAGATCCTGGGCTGCAGACGTTATTGCCGCCGGGTGGTGGCCCACCGTGCTGCTGCTCGTCGGAACCGCCGTGATAGGTCCCGCGCTAGGCGGACTTGTCCGGCCTGTTTTCGTGCTGGGCTGCCTCGTAACCGGATGGTTTGCGTGGCGCAAAAGTGCGGCGGCGCATGTCCAGTCCGCGATCGCTCTGTTCGCCTTCGCGCCATTTGTGCGCCGTCTGGTCGATGTCGCCGCCGGCTTTGACCAGTCGAGTATTATGCTGATCGGGCCCCTGCTGTTCATCCTGGTGCCGGTGCCAGATCTGTGGGGGCTGTTGTCGTCGGGACGATCGCGCAATCCCTGGCTGGTCCCGCCAGCCATTGTGTTGGGCTGCGTGGCCTACGGTGCAGCGCTATCGATGTTTCAGGATGACTGGTTCAATGCGGCAAACGGCGTGCTGAAATGGGCCGCTCCCGTTCTGTACGCGATCGCCTTGCAACAACGCTCGGACTCGAGCGGAGAACTCGTTAACGCCGCGGCGCGCGCTTTCCTGGTCATCCTGCCTTTGACCGGGCTGTACGGAATTTGGCAATACGTCGATCCGCAGCCCTGGGATCGGTACTGGATGAATTATGCCAGCATCACCTCGGCTGGACTTCCCAAGCCTTATCTCGTGCGGGTGTTCAGCACGATGAATGGTCCTGCCAGCTACGCCACATTCACGGCAACGGGGTTGCTGCTGGTCGGCTTCCTGCGGCCCGGCTGGCAGTCGCTGGTGGCCATGGTTCCTGCGGCACTGGGACTGCTGTTGTCGCTTTACCGCACCGCCTGGATCGCGTTGGCGCTAGGTCTGCTGTTTTGCATGATGTTCCAGTCGACGCGGAAGCGGGCGCTCACAACGGGCCTTGGCATTGCCGGCGCCGCCGTCGCCGCGGTGATGTTCACGCCATTTGGCGAGGTCATCATCGACCGGCTGCAGTCGCTCGGAAGCGGTGCCGACGACGGCAGTGGCGGGGAGAGGCTGGAGGAATTTGTCACGCTCTGGAACATGCCCGGCAGCATGGTGACAGGTGCAGGCTTCAGCGTCACGGATGTGGGCGTTGCGGGTGCCATGCCGGTTGACGGTCAGATCATTGCGTGTTGGCTCACAATGGGCATCCCTGTCGGGTTGCTGTGTCTCGCGGCCTATATGTGGGCCGGTTTCTGGGCGACCTCTGCAGCCTGGCGCAACCCGGCGCGAGAGGGGGTTATTCTCGGTGCATTGGCGTTCGGCGCGATCCTGATTCAGATGCCGCTGACCAGTATCGCCTCCGGCGAGGTATCGGCATTATTCTGGATGCTTGTCGCCATGGCCTGTCCTCGGGATCAGACCGTGGAGCAGATGCCTGAGCTTGCGATCCCCTTGCAGCAAGCGTGAACCGCCGTTCAATCCGAGGCTGCGACTTTACCGAGTGCCACAGCTGAAGCGGGCCGACGCGAAGGAAGCGGAGCGAGCCCCAGCGGGGCCAGCAGATTCAAGCGTTGCAAGACAACATGCGCCAGCATCGGCAAAATAACCCCGGCGGCCGTTCCGGCGAGAAGATAGACCCATGGCAGCGGCGGCACGTGCAGCTTGAGCATGATGATCCGCATCCCCGATCCGGCAAGGATGTGCAGCACATAGATCGTCATCGACATCAGACCGACGGCCGCCAGCCAGCGGTGCCGCTTCTCGACGAGCAGTTTGCACGCCACCACCACCCCGGCGATTCCCAGGACGCAAGCCGGAAGCGACGCCAGCCCGAGGGCGTCCATGCCGGAAATGTTGCCGCCCAGGGCAACCGCTGCGGCGAATGCCAGACCGATCAACATCAGCGTTGCCCAGCCCGTGCCGCCCCGGGGCTGCCACGCCATCACGGACCGGGTCGCGTAAAGCCCGACGACGTAGAACGGCAGGTGATGCAGGGTGAGGGACAGGTCAGGCCGGACCGGCAACAGCATGAACGCGGCAAAGCCAATGGTTGCCACGACGATCATCGCTGTTCTGTTGGGCAGTAACACGGCCAGCACGTGGCAAATCATCAACGCATACAGGAACCAGAACTGCCCGATCGGCCGGTACCAGATCGCCGCCAGGTCGCTGGGGTAAATCGGGATGTTGGCATCACGCGAGAGCAGCATGATGATGCCGCCCTGAACCAGCGACCACAGCACGTAAGGGTAGGCGATCGTCCAGCTTTTGCTGAACAGGAACGGTTTCGTGCCGCGCCGCAGGCTGTGTTGCACATTCAGCCCGGCGAGAAAGAAGAAAAGCGGCATGTGGAAGGTGTAGAGCGTGTAGTCCATCCAGCTTGCCAGGGTCCCTTGCGGGAACAGGTCCGCCCGCACAAGGCCACCCAGCACATGGCCATACACGACCAGGATCACGCCGATGCCCCGGGCAAAATCGATCCAGACCTTCCGCGCCTGATCGCTCTGTGGAGCTGAAGTCGGCGGATTCCCGCTTTGCGATACTTGCATCGTGATGCCGCGTTATGTTGGTGTCGCCCGCCCTGGGAGCATACGCTTTGAAATGCACGTTGGCTTCCAAAGGACTTCACCATCGTTAACGTTCGGTCGGTCGAGTTTCAAAATTTATGACCGACATGGGGGGCAAACCGCCAATTTGTCCGGCCGGCGCGCTGAAATTTGCACCATTCAGAATAGATAGCGAACCTGCTATTCGTTCGTCGGTCAGGATCATCTGGCAAGTGCCTAAGGTCGCAGGTTTCAGTTGGCTATCGGAAAAGCAAAGTCCCTCGCAAATGGACAAAGGCCGCATTCGCGACAACGCATTTCCATCGCCGGGATGCATCTCGAGCGCACGTCCGCGATTGCGCTCCACCAGCAGATTGCCGCTCATATGCGCAGCGGCATTCTGCGCGGAATTTTTCCGGCTGGCACCCAGTTCCTGGGATCGAGAGAGATCGCCCGTGAACTGGGCTGTTCGCGAACGGTTGTTCTGACGGCCTGGGAGCTGCTCTACGCGGAGGGCTATCTGGAATCGACGCCGCGCGGCGGCGTCACCGTCGCGTCGGTCAATCAGGCCCAGGCCGCGGCCGGTCCTGCGATTCCGACGTCCATCGATCAGGAGCCGGCGGCGCCTGACGCCGGGCACATGTCGCGGCGCTGGCAATCTCTGCTCGCCTTCGAATACGACACCAACTGGAAGTCCGAATTCAGTCCCGGGGCGCCGGATATTTCAGGCTTTCCGTTCAAGGAATGGGCGCGGCTGCTGCGCCAGACCTGGCAAAATCCGAAGAACGTGGAATGCCTCGACCTTCCGGCCGCCGGCCATGCCGCGCTTCGCCACGAGATTGCAAACTTTCTCGGTTCGGTCCGCGGCGTGGTTTGCACGCCGGACGAGGTCGTCGTGACCTCGGGCACCTCCAGCGCGCTCGACCTGATCAGCCGGATGATTCTCGATCCGGACGATGAAGTGTGGGTGGAAGAGCCCGGCTTTGTCGAGGCGCGATGGGCCTTGACGGCCGCCGGCGCAAAACTCATTCCCATCCCGGTCGACGACAAGGGCCTGTGCGTATCCGAAGGGATCAGGCGCGCGCCCAATGCCAGGCTGATCGTGGTCACGCCATCCCACCAGTATCCGCTCGGGGTCAGCATGGGACTGGAACGGCGGCTGGAATTATTGGACTGGGCCAACAAGAACAACGTCTGGATCGTCGAGGACGACTACAATTCGGAGTTCAGGCACCAGGACAGCATGATTGCCTCGCTGCGTTCGCTCGATCGCGAGCAGCGCGTGATCTATCTCGGCACCTTCTCCAAGATCATGATGCCGAGCCTGCGGCTGGGCTATGTGGTCGCGCCCGAGCGCTTCGTCACGCCGTTCACCAAGGGTCGGGCGCGCATCGATGTGCACAGCTCCGGCATCGGGCAACTGGCGCTGGCCGAATTCATGCAGGAAGGTCATCTGCTGAGGCACCTGCGGCGAATGCGAAAGGTCTACGCCGCGAGGCAGCAGGCGCTGATGGACGCGATCACCGCGCTGATGCCCGACGATCTCAGCGTATCGCCCGCGGCGACGGGGCTGCATCTCGTCGCTTTCTTCACCGAGCAGTTGAAAGTGCGGATGAGCGACGAGGAGGCCGCAAGGACCTTGAAGCGCGCCGGGATTCACGTCCAGCCGCTGTCGCAGAATTATCTGGAGCAGGCGACGCGGCAGGGGTTGGTGTTCGGCTATGGGCGGCTGAACGCGGAAGACGCCGCGCGGCTGATCGCGAAAATCGCCGGCTGCCTGGGGTGCCAGCCCAGCTGCTAAGCCATCAGCAACTGGCCGGATTGCGGGTCGCTCTCGCCGGGCGATGAAAATAAATCAGCCATATGACCGGGCCGTCAGGTCGCTACGCCAGACTCGCCGTGCGCCTTCAAATTAGCCAGTACCATCGGTACCGCGATCCTGTCCGCACCGTCATTTGCTGAACGGTTTGCGAAACATTCGGGCGCAAAGCGAAGCATTGCGAGGCAGATCGAGCGCTTCGCGCACGCTCCGAATCGATATCGTGAGCCCTCGCAAAAATGCACTTTCCAAAGGCAAGTCTGCACGGAAAAAACGCAGATCACCTCGCCGGAATGGGGCGGCGACATTTGCGGTTGGCTGGCCTACCGGTTTGCGACAACTCTGGCTCTATCGCGCCGAGTGAATGACCTGTCACAAATTCAGGACGGCTGAAACCAACAGAGGAAGCAGGCAGATGATGGCTGATCGCGGGCATTGGTTGAAGGTGATGAGCGGCGTGTTGTGTCTGGCATCCATGCCGGCAGTCGCGCAGGCGCAGACGCGCGCGGAAACCCTGCGCCAAGTGACCGGCAACAACATCCCCACCCTCGATCCCACCACGCCCGGGGCGACGCGTGAGGCGTTCGGCGTTTCCACCAGCATCTATGATCGGCTGGTGGCGTTCGATCGCAAGAAGGAGAACGGCGTCTGGGTATTCGATCGCAGCAAGATCCGCGGCGAACTCGCCGAGAGCTACGAGGTCAGCCCGGACGGTCTGAAGATCACCTTCAAGCTGCGCGACGCCAAATGGCATGACGGCACGCCCGTCACGGCAGAAGACATCAAGTGGTCGCTGGACCGCGCGGTCAGCGCCAAGTCCATCGCCGCGGGGCAGGTCGGCACCGGATCGCTGACCAAGCCCGAACAATTCGCCGTCGTCGACGATCGCACCATCACGGTCACCCTGCCGAAGGCCGACCGCCTGGCGCTGGCCAACCTCGCCACGCCGCTGGCACCGATGTTCAACAGCAAGCTCGCCAAGGCGCACGCGACCGCGGAGGATCCGTGGGCGCAGGAATGGCTGAAGACCAATACCGCCGGCAGCGGTGCCTACACCGTCGAGATGTTCAAGCCGGGCGAGCAGCTCATCCTGCGCCGCAATGAGAACTGGAAGAGCGGTCGCGGTGGCCAGCTCGCCTTCTTCAAGCGGGTCATTGAGCAGACCATTCCCGATCCCGCCACGCGCGCCAACCTGATCGAGAAAGGCGACGCCGATATCGCCATCGATCTGCAGGCCAGCGATGTGCCGTCGCTGCAGTCGCGCGGCAAGGTCAAGGTCGAATCGACGCCGCAGTCGAACGGCTTCACCATGATCGCTTTCAACACCCAGATGGCGCCATTCGACAATATCAAGGTCCGCAAGGCCGTGGCCGCAGCATTGCCTTATGACGACATGTTCAGCGCCGCCATCTTCAAGCGCGGCTTTCCGCTGTACAATGCGTCGTGGAGCGCGCCGCCGACCGCCAACTTCCCGCAGCCGATGCCGGTGACGACCGATATCGCCAAGGCCAAGCAACTGTTGACCGAAGCCGGATTCCCGAACGGCTTCAAGACCACCTTCAGCATCAATGTCGGCTCCGCGGCGGTCACCGAGCCGATGGCGGCGCTGCTCAAGGAATCGCTCGGCAAGATCGGCATCGAGGTCGACATCCAGAAGCTGCCCGACGCGCAGATGTCGACGCAGATCACCGAGAAGAAGCTGCCGTTCTTCACCGAGGGCTCGACCGCCTGGCTGCCGACCACCGACTATTTCTTCCGCAACTTCTTCACCGGCAACCAGCGCTGGAATTACAGCTCGTGGAACGATGAGATCGTGATGACGCTCGCGAACCAGGCGCGGTTCGAACAGGACCAGGCCAAGTATGACGAGATGGGCAGGGCGATGATCGCGGAATACGTCAAGGAGACCCCGATGGTGCTGCTGTGGCAGGCCAACCAGGACGCGGTGATGGTCCCGCAGCTCGACGGCTACACCTACTGGTTCCACCGCCAGGTCGATTTCCGCGACCTGAGCCGCAAGTGAGCCGTTGCGGCAGCAAGAAAGAATGACGTTCTTGGATCAGATTTGGGAAGTCGGTACCGACATCGGCGGTACCTTCACGGATATCATCGCCATCCGGCGCGACACCGCGGAAACGCGGATCGCGAAGGTGCCGTCGCGTCCGCATGCGCCGGTGCAGGCGATGCTGGAGGCCATCGAGGCGGTCGGGCTGCGGAAGACCGAGGTCAAGCGCTTCATTCACGGTACCACCCGGATCACCAATGCGATCGTCGAGGAGCGGCTGCCGAAGGTAGCGCTGATCGCGACGCAGGATTTTGAGGACGTTCTCGAAATCGCCAGGTATCGCCGCCGCGATCTGTATCGCCTCGAAACCCCGCCGAAATCGAAAGCGCTGGTGCCGCGCGAATTATGCTTCGCGCTGGCCGAGCGGCTTGACCACGAAGGAGAGGTGCTGAAGGCGCTGGACGAGGCCGAGATCGAACGTCTGATCGCGTGGCTGAAGCAGACCGGCGTGCAGAGCGTCGCCGTGGCACTGCTGCATGCCTATGCCAATCCGGTCCATGAGAAGATGCTGGCCGAACGCTTGCAGGACATCGTCCCGCATGTGTCGCTGTCCCATGAAGTGAATTCCGAGGCGCGGGAATATGAGCGGACGTCATCGACCGTGTTCAACGCTGCGGCCATGCCGATTGCCGTCGAGTATCTGAGCGAACTCGAACAGCGTCTCCCGATCGGGGCGGGATTGCAGGTGTTTCATTCCGCCGGCGCGATGATCCCGATTGCGGCGGTGAAGCGTCGTCCGCTGGTGATGGCGATGTCCGGCCCGGCCGCCGGAGTCTCAGCGTCGGTCAGCATCGCCCGGCAGCTCAACAAGTCGCGGGTTCTGACCTTCGACATGGGTGGCACCACCACCGACGTCTGCCTGATCGTCGATGGCCAGGCCGAGATGACCGACGGCAAGATGCTCGGCGATCGGCCGTTGCGCCAGCCGATGCTGGCGGTGCATTCGATCGGCGCCGGCGGCGGTTCGATCGTGCGCTGCGGCTCCGGCGGATTGACCGTCGGGCCGGAAAGCGCGGGATCGGAGCCCGGCCCGGCCTGCTACGGCCGCAGCGGCCTTGAGCCGACCATCACCGACGCCAATGCGTTGCTCGGCTATCTCAATCCCGCAACGCGACTGGGCGACCGGATTGGCATCGATCTGGAGGCCGCGGCCCGCGCTATCGCGCCGATCGCGCAGCGGCTCGGACTGAGCCTGAACGAAACCGCGCTGGGAATCATTCGAGTGGCGAATGCGACCATGGCGCGCGCCTTGCGGCGGGTGACGGTGGAGCGCGGCATCGACGGCCGCGACTGCACCTTGCTGGCGTTTGGCGGCGGCGGCCCGATGCATGCGGCCGGTCTGGCGGATCTGTACGGCATCAGCGAGATCGTCGTGCCGGCGGCGTCGAGCGCCTTTTCCGCGCTCGGTTGCCTGACTGCCGATTTCAGCTTCCTGCAGCAGCAGACGCTGCGCGCCGCGATCGACGGAATTGACGTTGCGAAAGTCTCGCGGCGGATCGACGCGCTGGTCGAATTGACGCTGCAGCCGCTGGTCGCCAACGACATCGCGCGGTCCTCGATCGAAATCGAACTGGTCGCGCTGATGCGCTACGCCGCGCAGACCGATGCCATCCCGGTGCCATTCACGATGCCGCTGGATGCCGCCATTCTCGAGCAGGAGTTTCTCAAGAAGCATCGCGAACTGTTTGGCTACGCCACCACGGAAAGCTGCGTCATCGAATCGATCCGCGTTCAGGCACGGCAGCCCTCGACGACACAGGTCGGGCGACCCACTGCCGACTCCAGGCGAACCGCGTTCGTCGCGCGCCGATGCTCGTTCGATGATGCCCATGACGTCATGACGGATATCGTTGATCGTGGCTCGATGTCCGACGTCGTCACGGGGCCGGCCATCATCGAGGATGCCTGGTCCACCGTGGTGGTCCCGCCGCACTGGCAGGCCGTGCCGGACGCCAGCGGAAACCTCTATCTGACGAAGGTCGCATCATGAAGCTCGACCCATTTGCTGTCGAAGTGATCCGCCATGGTCTCTCCGCCGCGGCGGAGGAGATGAGCCTGGTGGTGACGCGCTCGGCGCGCTCGCCGTTGTTGCGCGAGGCCGGCGATCTATCGTCGGCGATCACGGACGCGCGCGGCGATCTGGTGGGGCAGGGTAAGGATATCCCCATCCATCTCGGTGCGATGGCCTACACGGTTCGTGAGCTGCTGAAAGTCGTTCCCGCCGGCACGATGAAGAACGGCGACGTGCTGATCTACAATCTCGGCGCGCTCGGCGGCAATCATCTCAACGACGTCAAGGTGGTTCGCCCGGTGTTTGTTGACGGTGAAATCGTCGCCTTTGCGGTCAGCCTCGCCCATTGGCCGGACATTGGCGGCACCTGGCCGGGCAGCTATTTCGCGAAGGCGATCGATACCTTTCAGGAAGCGCTTCGTATTCCGCCGATCCTGATCGCCACCGCGCTTGGGATCAGCGACCCCATCGTCCAGTTCCTCAAGGTCAATGTCCGCGATCCCGCCGCCTGCGAAGGCGATCTGCTCGGCCAGATCGCCGCCACCCAGGCCGGCGAACGCCGCATCCTCGAATTGTGCAAGCAGCACGGCAAGCAGGTATTTCTGGCGACGCTGTCGCGGCTGCACGATCTGTCCGAAGCCGAGATGCGGGAAGCTATTCTGGAACTGCCGGATGGTGTCTACGAGGGCGAAGATCACCTTGACGACGGCGATGTGGGCGGCAGACCGGCGCGGATCCACGTCAGGATCACCATCAAGGGCGATGAAGCGACCTTCGATCTGTCCGGCAGCTGCGACCGGGTCTCGAATTTCTGCAACACCACCTCGTTCATCGCGCGATCGGCCGTGGCCTATTGCGCCCGCATCATGAGCGGCCGCGACATGCAGCAGAATGCCGGCGCGCTGCGCCCGCTCACCATCATCACCCGCCCCGGCTCGATCTTCGAACCCGGTCTCACCGCGCCGGTGGCGGCCGGCAATCACGAGACCTCGATGCGGATCGTCGATGCGATTTTTCTCGCGATGAAGGACGTGATCCCGGAGCGGCTGTCTGCGGGTGGAGCGACCACAGCCGGCGTGCTGTTCTTCGCCGAGCCGCGGCAGGATGGCTCCTGGAAGATGCTGTACGAGGTTCATGGCGGCGGCGAAGGCGCGCGGCACAATCGCGCCGGCGGATCCGCCACCCGCGTGCATCTCGCCAACACCTCGAATACGCCGGTCGAAGTCATCGAGGCGAACTACAAGATCCGCGTCGAACAGCAGGCGATCCGCTGGGGCTCCGGTGGCACCGGGCAGTATCCGGGCGGCGATGGCATCGTGCGCGCCTACCGCATTCTGGCGCCATCGATGCATCTGACGACGTGCATCGAACGCATGGTGATTCCGCCGTTCGGCCTGCAGGGTGGCGAGCCCGGCAAGACCTGCCGGATTTCGCTGACGAGGGACGGGAAGCCTGTGGAGATCGACGGCAAGTCGAATGTCGTTCTGCAGCAGGACGATCTCGTCACCATAGAGATGTGCGGCGGTGGAGGTTTTGGTGCGGCAGCCTGAAAAGAGTAGATTTCGATGAGTAGACTTCTGCGGACCGGCCTGAATGCCGGCGACAGTGTGCCATTGACGGTGGTCGGCGGTGAGGGCGTGTACTTCCACCTCCAGGATGGCCGCCGCCTCATCGACGGCAGCAACACCGGCGGCGGGCTTGGCCATCGGCATCCCAAAATGGTGGAGGCGATCCGCAGGGCTGCGGACACACCGGTGGTCAACGAGGGCTGGACCTGGATCGGGCGCGAGAAGGCAGCCGAGGATCTGATCGGCACCGCCTTCAAGGGCGAGGAAGACTGGGTCGGCGCGGTCCGCTTCTGCATCAGCGGCAGCGAAGCCAACGATATGGCGCTCTCGCTGTGTCAGGCGCTCACCCAAAGGACCGCCTTGGCTACCCGCGAGCGCGCCTATCATGGCCTGGTCGGCTTGTCGCGCAGCATGACCGTGCAGCCGCATTGGCATGGCGGACTGGCTGTGCATAGCGGCGGGTCGCGCAAGCCCGCGCCGATGGTCGACGTCAAAATCCTTCCGGCGCCCGACGGCGCGATCTATGGCGCGTCGCTCAACAATCGTCCGGCCAGGGAATATCTCGTCGATGCCACGGCCACGCTGGCGGATACCGCGGCGACGATCATCGATTACACCCAGGGCGGTATCTATTACGATGGCGGCTATCAGGACGAGGTCGCGCGGCACGCGGCGCAGGCCGGTTCGTTCTGGATCGCCGACGAGGTCGTGACCGGTGCGGGACGTTCGGGGCGCTGGTTCGCCTTCCAGGGCGCCCAGAGCCGCCCCGACATTGTCACCATGGGCAAATCGCTCGGTGGCGGCGCCGCGTCGGTCGCCGCGGTGGTGGTGTCGAAAGCGATCGTCGAACAGCTGAAGGGCAAGAGCTGGCAGAACTACGGCACGCTGCGCGGGCACCCGATCAGCATGGCCGCGGTCAGCGCCTATTTGGAGGCCGTGACGGACGAAAACATTCTGGCGCATGTGCGCGAGATGGAGACGCTGTATGCGCGGCGCCTGGTGGAGATCGCCCGGCGACATCCAAGCGTCAAGCGCGTCGCCGGCCAGGGCCTGCACTGGACGATGGAGTTGCACGGGCCGGACTGGCGCTCCTGGGCCGCCGACACCACGGAAAACCCCATCGCCTCACGCGTCGCGGTGCGGGCGCTCGACGCCGGCGCGGTGATCGGTACCAGCGGCGAGCAGACGTCTTTGTTTCTGGCGCCGCCACTGATCATCTCCGAAGCGGAATCCGAAGCGCTTCTGGAAGCGCTGGACCACGGGCTGCACCTCGCAGACGAGGAATTTGCGCGTTCGAACGGCTCTCACTGATCCCCGATTGAACGCACAGCATACAAGACGATTTATCAGGAAGTCTGAGATGACCGATCTTGCCGCCTTCTGGCCCATCGATGAGCCCCGGCATCTCGCGGTGCCGGATGGCGTGCTGTACGACGCGCTGGCGCGGGCGGCGCGCGCTCGTCCGGATCATCCGGCCACCGTGTTTTACGGCGCTAGCCTGAGCTACGCCGAGTTGCTCCGTCAGGTCGATGCCATGGCCGGCTATCTGCAGAACGTCTGCGGCGTCCGGCGCGGCGATCGCGTCCTGATCGCGCTGCAGAATTCACCGCAATATGTCATCGCCTATTATGCGGTCATGCGCGCGGACGCGGTGGTGGTGCCGGTCAATCCGATGAACAAGACTGCCGAGATCGGCTATCTGGCTTCCGACAGCGGCGCCAGGACTGCGATCGTCGGCAGCGACCTCGCCGAGGTCTTTGAACCGCTGCTGGGATCGGGCCTCGACCACGTCATTGTCGCGCATTATCGCGACTACGTGCCCGCCGGTACGCCCTATACGTTGCCGGCCTGTGTCACGCAGCAGCCAGCGGAGTTTCCCGCCACGCCGGGCTGGCATCTCTGGGCCTCGGCTATTGCGCAGGCCGAGCGGCCCGCCGCGATGACGGCAACGCCGGACGATCTCTGCATCCTGCCCTATACGTCCGGCACCACGGGAAAACGGAAGGCCTGCATCCATCTCCATCGCAGCGTGCTGTTCACGGCGGTGCTGCAGGCGCGGTGGTATCGGCTTGGCGGCAATGACGTCATGACCGGCTTCATGCCGCTGTTCCATGTGGCGGGCATGCAGGGCTCGATGAACGCGGCGATTTCTGTTGGCGCCACGCTCGTCCTGATGGCGCGATGGGACAAGGACCTCATCCCGGAACTGTTCGAAACTTATGGCGTGACGTTCTGGAATGCGGCGCCGACCATGATCGTCGACGTGCTGTCCAGCGCGGGATTTCGCGAAGACTGTTTCGGCCGGCTCAAGGTCATCACCGGCGGCGGCGCCGCGATGCCGGTGGCGGTCGCCGAGCGCCTCAAGACCCGCTTCGATCTCGATTTCGTCGAGGGCTACGGCATGACCGAAACCATGTCGCCGACCCATCTCAATCCGCTGGCGGCGCCGAAGCGGCAATGCCTCGGCGTCCCTGTGCATGAAACCGATGCGAGGATCATCGATCCCGACACGATGGCGGAACTGGGCAATGACGAGACCGGCGAGATCGTCGTGCATGGCCCGCAGGTCCTGAAGGACTACTGGAACAGGCCCGAGGCCAATGCGAGCGCATTCATCGAACTCGACGGCAAGCGTTTCCTGCGCACCGGCGATCTCGGTTATCGCGACCGCGACGGCTATTTCTTCGCCGTGGATCGGCTGAAGCGGATGATCAATGTCAGCGGCTTCAAGGTATGGCCGGCCGAGGTCGAGGCCACCATGTACGGACATCCCGCGATCAAGGAATGCTGCATCATCTCGACGCCGGACAGCTATCGCGGCGAAGCGGTGAAGGCGCTGGTCACCCTGCACGACGCCGCCAAGGTCACCACATCGCCGGACGATATCGTCGCCTGGGCGCGGAGCGCGATGGCCAGCTACAAGGCGCCGCGCGTGGTGGTCTTCGTCGACAGCCTGCCGCGTTCCGAGAGCAACAAGATCAGCTGGCGGCTGCTGCAGGAAGCCGAATGGAAGTCGTGATGGACCGTAATGGACAAAGTATCGAGACCCACTCCTTTGTCATTCCGGGACGCGCCTTCCTTGTCATTCCGGGACGCGCTCTTGCGCGGGCCCGGAATCCATAACCACCATCGGGCGTATGGATTCCGGGCTCGTTCGCAGCTGGCGCTGCTCGCGCCCCGGAATGACAATCGTGGGTGTGGAAGTTCGTCGCTGCGTAGGGTGGGCACGGCGCAAGGGCGCCTTTGCCCACCCTACAGTCCTGTTGGATTGCGCTGTTCGAAATTTGAATCCGAGATCATCGAAGAGCTGCGACGCAACTCTTTCTTCACCCTCCCCCTCGAGGGTGAAGAAAGGCGGTGCGTTGCATCGCATCCGGGTCACGAGTCCGCGGAATTCCGCGCGCTGCACGGCATCGGCGCTGCGGCGCTTCGCCCACTAACCGCTCACGCCCCCGGCGGAAACTGCGTGCGCCAGTGCTGCGCGATGTCGATGCCGCGGCAGAACCAAACGCCTTCGAAGCCCGCCATGTGCTGCAGCAGCTTGATCAGACTGCCGGCGCGGCCGGGGCGGCCGATCAGCCGGTCGTGCAGGCCGATCGACAGCAGCTTCGGCGATCCGGCTTCGCCCTCCGCGTAAAGCAGGTCGAAGGCGTCGCGCATGTAGTCGAAAAAATCCTGGCCGGTGGAAAAACCGGAATTCTCGTTGAAGCGGTTGTCGTTGGCCTCATAGGAATAGGGGATCACGAGATGCGGCCCGTTTGCGGTGGCGATCCAGTACGGCAGTTCGTCGGCGAGCGAATCGCGATCGTAGAGGAAGCCACCTTCCTCGGCGATCAGCCGCCGCGTATTCGGCCCCGGACGTCCGGTCATCCAGCCAAGCGGGCGGCTGCCGGTGAGCTGGGTCAGTATTTCAACGGCGCGGCAGATATGCGCGCGCTCCGTCGCTTCGTCGACGTCGGCGTAGTCGATCCAGCGATAGCCGTGGCTGACGATCTCGTGGCCGCGCGCCACGCAGGCCTTGGCGAGTTCCGGATTTTGCTCCAGCGCGCGGGCGACGCCGAGTACGCTGACGGGCACGGAGAATTTGCTGAAGATGTCGAGCACGCGCCAGGCGCCGCGGCGGCTGCCATATTCGAACACGGATTCCACCAGCGGCGATCGCACGCCGATCTTGGTGGGGACGCCGATGTCGTTGAGCATGCCTTCGGACACCGCATCGCCATTGGCCAGCGTCGATTCGCTGCCGCCCTCGATGTTGAGGTTGAAATTGACGGCAATGCGGGCGCCGGGCCAGCGCGGATCCGGCGGGTTCTCGCCGTAGCCGACCAGATCGCGCGCGATCATCGGATCGGGGCGGGTCTCGTTCGCGGTGCTGGGTTTGAAGTCGGGCATGATGTTTCCTTGAAGATTCCCTTTGGAGTCAGGCGGCGGCGAGTGGCACGACGCAGGGATCATAGGCGAAGAACCAGTCGGTCTCGGTGGCGCCATGCATCCAGGTGTTCTCGATCGAGATGCGCTGGATTTCGGCGACGCGCGGAATCCGCACCGCGGCGTAGCGCGCAAAGGCCGTCGCGGGATCGGCGAACTGTGAAATGCAGCGGGTGAGCACAGCGGCATCCTCGATGGCCATCGCGCCGCCCGCTGCCATGAACGGCCGCACCGGGTGGCAGGAGTCGCCCATCAGCACCACGCGGCCCTTGCTCCAGCAATCGTTGCGCGGCCGATCGAGGATCGGCCACACCGTGACGTCGGTGGCGGCTTCCGCCGCGCGCAGCAGGTCGGGATGGAAGCCGTCGAAGGCGGCGATGAATTCGTCGCGATTGCCGCGCACCGGCGAGCCGTCGCCGTCCCAGCGTTCCGCCGGAATCGCCGCCATCACGTAGACCTCGTCGCGGCGCGCGGTCATGTAGTAAGCCAGCACATGGCGATCCGGCGCCCACCATTTGGTGCAGTCGCGGATCGGATCGCCCTTGATGCGGTCCGCCGGAAACACCGCGCGCGGCGCGATCCGGCCGATGAAGCGCGGCTCCTCAAAGCCCAGCATGATTTCGCGCACCTTCGAGCGGATACCATCGGCGCCGATGGCGAGATCGGCCTCGACAACCGCGCCGTTCTCGAACGACAGCGTCACGCCATTGGCGGTCTCGTTGATATCTACGATCTTGTGCCCGAAACGGATGGTGCCTGGTGCCAGCGCGCTCTGCAGCAGTTGATGAAGATCAGCACGATGGATGTTGACGAACGGCCCATCGAAGCGCGCTTCACACGCGGCGTCGAAAACCAGTTCATAGGTGGTGTCGCCGGAGTCCCAGGCGCGGCTGACGAACGCATCGGGGCGAATGCCGGTGGTGGCCAGCCCGTGTTCGAGATCGAGCCGGCGCAGCACTTTTGCAACATTGGCGCCCAGGATAATTCCGGCGCCGATCCGCGAGAAATTCGGGCTCTGCTCGTAGACCGCAACGGAAAATCCCGCCCGCTGCAGCAGGCCCGCCGCCGTAAGCCCGGCGAGACCCGCGCCCAGAATGGCGATCCGAGTTGCCTTGTCCATGCCTTCACCTCAGGTCGGCCGCACCTTCGATGCCGGCTTCAACAGATTATTCGCGAGCGAATGAATACGGATAAAACCGCCGGGATGTGGCTGTCAACAAAGGGACGATGTTGCCGTCAAATCGAGCGCGTCGCCTATATTAGGCGCTGTTTACGTGGCCCTCTGGTCAAAATCAGTGCGGCGAATGGGCGGGCCGTTTGCGCTACCGGCCTAGGCTTTTGTTCGCTGTCGAATGAATGCGCAGCTTTCGGAGGCGCGGTTTGAGTTTGCCGCTATCTGCGCATAGGCTGCGCGCAGCGGACCCACACAATGGAATGAATCAGTCGCATGAGTTCGGGTGAAGATAGCGGCAGCGCGTGGCGCGTCGGGGTGCTCTTCTCTCAGACAGGTGTGACCTCCGCGATCGAACAATCGCAACTGAACGCGACCTTGCTGGCCATCGACGAGATCAATGCCGCCGGCGGCGTTCTCGATCGCCTCATCGAGCCCGTCATTTACGACCCGGCGTCGGACCCCAAGCAGTTTCGCGCCCTCGCAGAGCGGCTGTTTCAGCAGGATCGCATCCGCCTGCTGTTCGGCTGCTACATGTCGAGCACCCGCAAGGCGGTGCTGCCGGTGGTGGAAAGCCACCGCGGGTTGCTGTTCTATCCGACGCTCTACGAAGGCTTCGAATATTCCCGCAGCTGTATCTATTCCGGTGCGGCGCCCAACCAGAACGCGCTGCAACTGGCGCGCTATCTGCTCTCCACCTTCGGCAACCGCTTTCTGCTGGTGGGATCGAATTACATCTATCCCTACGAATCCAATCGCCTGATGACGGATTTCGTCATGCAGGGCCGCGGCAAGGTGCTCGACGAACTCTATGTCCCCCTGCAGGCAGGCCCGGCGGATTTCGAAAAGGTCATCCAGCAGATCAAAAAGACCGCGCCCGACGTGATCTTTTCCACCGTGGTGGGCGCGGGCACTTCGACCTTTTACGAGGCCTATCGCGCCGCCGGCTTTGATCCCGCGAAAATGCCGATCGCCAGCCTCACCACCAGCGAGGCCGAAGTGGCGGGCATGCACGTCGAGGCCGCCGAAGGCCACATCACCGCGGCGCCGTTTTTCGAAACCACATCGAGCCCCGCAGCCCGGCGTTTTGTGGAAAACTTCAAGGCGAAATACGGCCCTGATGCGCCGGTGACGGCCGCGGCGGAAGCCGCGTATTTTCAGGTCCATCTGGCGATGCGCGCGCTGAAGCGCTGCGGCTCGGACGATCCCGAACGGCTGCTGCCTGAACTCAGGGATTCCGAATTCGACGCGCCGCAGGGAAGGGTGCGAATCGATCCGGAAAACAACCACGCCTATCTGTGGCCGCGTATCGCCAGGCTCGACCAGCACGGCAAATTCCAGACGGTGTGGAATCCCGGCGTGCGCATCAAACCCGATCCCTATTGCGTCGTGCAGAGCCTCGACGACTGGTCGGCCGACGACCTGCCATCGGTGACACGCTGATGGCCATTCAGATCCTTCGCGATCTTCGTGGGCTGCGGGTGCAGGTGGTGCATCCGCCCGACAATGAGCGCATCAGCCTGGTCGAACACCTGCGCCGGATCGGCTGCATGGTGGAGGCGCAATGGCCGGTGCCGGAATCCTGGCCCGATGCGTGCGACGTGATGCTGCTGGCGATCGAGCATGATGTGCGCCTCGAAATCCAGCGGCTGCTGAAGTCGAACGATGGTCCGCGGCCGACGCTGATCGCCATCGTCGGCTATGAAGACCCCTCGACGCTGCAATTGGTGCTCGAAGCCGGCGCCGTCGCGGTGATCGAGCGGCCGATCCGTCCGTTTGGTCTGCTGACCCATCTCACCATCGCCCGCAGCCTGTGGCTGGAGCGGCGCGACACCGAGAAGCGCATTCGCAAGCTGGAACGCAAGCTGTCGGGTATCCAGCGCATCCAGAAGGCCAAGGCGATCCTGATGGACGGGCAGGGTCTCAGCGAGACCGACGCCTATGAGAGCATCCGTCGCCAGGCGATGGCCAAGCGATTGTCGATGGACGACATGGCGGCGGCGATCATCAACGCCAATGAATTGTTGCAGTACCGCGTGAAAGATGTTTAGTTTTACACCTGACTGCGGCCGGGCAATCTAGTTTGCCGGCGCGGTTTTCGCTGGATCACCAATGATGTTGGTCCGGCACTGGCGACGCAAGCCCGAAAGATCCGTGAGGATCTGTCGGGCTTTTTTGTTTTTCATCGTCGAACAATCGGCGCGGACGCTTCGTTCCGCCGAAGGGAGAGAGCTATGCATCACGGCGATATTTCCTCGAGCAACGACACCGTCGGCGTCGCCGTGGTGAACTACAAGATGCCGCGGTTGCACACCAAGGCCGAGGTGCTCGACAACGCCCGCAAGATTGCCGACATGCTGGTCGGGATGAAGAAAGGCCTGCCGGGCATGGATCTGGTGATCTTCCCGGAATATTCCACCCACGGCATCATGTACGACTCCAAGGAGATGTACGACACCGCGTCATCGGTGCCGGGCGATGAGACCGAGATTTTCGCCGAAGCCTGCCGGAAAGCAAAAGTCTGGGGCGTGTTCTCGCTGACCGGCGAGCGCCATGAAGAACATCCGCACAAGGCGCCCTACAACACGCTGATCCTGATGAACGACCAGGGCGAGGTGGTGCAGAAATATCGCAAGATCATGCCCTGGGTGCCGATCGAAGGCTGGTATCCCGGCAACTGCACCTACATGTCCGAAGGGCCGAAAGGCCTGAAGATCTCGCTGATCATCTGCGATGACGGCAATTATCCAGAAATCTGGCGCGACTGCGCCATGAAGGGCGCCGAGCTGATCGTGCGCTGCCAGGGCTACATGTATCCGGCCAAGGACCAGCAGGTGCTGATGGCGAAGGCGATGGCCTGGGCCAACAATGTCTACGTGGCCGTCGCCAATGCCTCGGGCTTCGACGGCGTGTATTCGTATTTCGGCCACTCCGCTATCATCGGTTTCGACGGCCGCACGCTCGGCGAATGCGGCGAGGAAGACTACGGCATCCAGTATGCCGCACTGTCGAAATCATTGATCCGCGACGCCCGCCGCAACAACCAGTCCGAAAATCACCTCTTCAAGCTGGTGCATCGCGGCTACACCGGCATGATCAATTTCCGGCGAAGGCGATAAAGGCGTGGCGGCGTGCCCCTACGACTTCTATTCGAAATGGATCGCCGATCCCGAAGGTACGCGGGAGATGGTGGAATCCTTTACCCGCACGACGGTGGGCGTTGACGAATGCCCGATCGAGGGCATTCCGAATCAGTCGACCAAGCATCGCTGATTGGATGAACGAAAATGACTCCGGGCGGCGGGTTCTGCTGCCGCCCGGGAAATTGGGAAGGATACGGCGAGAGCAACAATTCACACACGCAAACTCTGGGGCTCATTTCGGTCCCGCTGTTCGTCGTGCTTGGGCTTTGGGTTGCCTTCGACGCGGCGTCCACCACCACTGCCTCGGCCATTTTCAACTATGCCGGCAACAACGGCGTCGCAACCTTGTCGATGGGTGTCGGCCTTACGGTCGTTATCGCGCTGTTCATCGATGCCGGCACGGTGACCGCCGATTTCAACCGCTGGGCGCCCACGCCCGCTTCGTCACTGATCTCAACATTCAGCGCGTTTCCGTTCGCCAATCTGGTCGCCATGTTGGTGGGCGGCGTCATGACCGCGGCGCTGGCCGTGCCCAACGCCAATCCGTTTGGCGCCGACAACATGTTTGGTTATATCAAAGGCAAGCAAGTCGCATGGTTGAGCGTGCTGGCGTTCATATTTCTCTACGTCAATCTCGGCTCGGTGTGCGCCCACTGCCTCTATAACGCGGCGACAGGCTGGTCGCGGATTCTCGGCACGCATATGCGGATCATGGCGGTGATCCTTGGCGTCATCGGCATCGTCGTCGCTGCCGGTAATGTCTGGGCCTTCTTCATTCAATGGTTGTCGCTGCTTGGAATTCTGGTGCCGCCGATCGGAGCCATCATCCTGATCGATCAGTATCTGCTGCGGCCTGACGCCAGCATCAGCAGTGATTGGCGGCCGGCGCCGTTCATCGCCTGGGGGATCGGGTCGGCCTGCGCCTTCATCGTTGAAAAGGGTTTTCCGGGACTCTCGACCGCAATCTCGGCTGCGGTGGTGGCGGGTATCGCTTACTACGCGCTCGCTGCGATGGGTGTAGCTGGCGAGAAGGCAGCCAGCCCGGCGTGATCGGACCGGGCCACGTCTGCAGGGTGCGGGTGTGGCCGTTTTCCTCCAACAATGATGTAGGATGACCATGAGCCTCGACTACGAGATCTACGAGCTTGGCGATATCAAACTGCAGCGTGGCGCGACGCTGCGTGGCTGCAAGCTGGCTTACAAGACATTCGGTACGTTGAATGCGGCCAAGGACAATGTGATTGTCTACCCGACGTGGTATTCGGGGGAGCACTACGACAATGAATGGCTGGCGGGCGCGGGGAGAGCCCTCGATCCCGAAAAATATTTCATCATCATTCCCAACATGCTGGGTAATGGCCTGTCGTCTTCGCCGAGCAACACGCCGGAGCCCTACAACGGACCGCGGTTTCCGCAAGTCACCCCCTACGATAACGTCCGGGTGCAGCATCGCCTCGTCACCGAGAAATTCGGCATCGAACATATTCGTCTGGTCACCGGATGGTCGATGGGGGCGCTGCAGAGCTTTCACTGGGGCGCGCTGTATCCGGACATGATGGATCTGATCGCGCCGTTCTGCGGTTCAGCCAAATGCTCGCGGCACAATTTCGTCTTTCTGGAGGGCGTCAAGGCCGCGCTCACCGCCGATGCAGCCTGGAAGGAAGGCTGGTACACCGACAAGCCGGCGCGTGGTCTGCGGGCAGCCGCTCGCGTGTACGCCGGATGGGGATTCTCGCAGGATTTCTATCGCGCGGAGCTCGATCTCAAGACGTTGGGCTATTCATCCCTGGAGGATTTCCTGGTCGCGTTCTGGGAAGGCTTCTTCCTGCCCAAGGACGCCAATAACCTTCTGACCATGCTGTGGACCTGGCAGAACGGAGACATCAGCGACAACGAGATCTACAAGGGCGATTTCAAGGCTGCGCTCGGCGCCATCAAGGCGAAAACTTACGTCATGCCTGGGCAGACCGATCTCTACTTTCCAGTGGCAGACAGTGAGATCGAGGTGGCACATATGCCGAACGCCAAGCTGGTGCCCGTTCCTTCCATCTGGGGACACTTCGCCGGCGGCCCGGGCACGAACCCGAAGGATGTCGATTTCATTGATGCCAAGCTGAAGGAGCTTCTCGCGTCGTGAGAAACTATCAGCGCCGCGCCAGACGAAAGTAAAGTTCCGACAGCCGGCGCGGCAGATCCTCGGCGCGGTGCACCAGCATGGTGTTGCCGCGGCCGAAGATGCGTGCGGCGGCGCTGATGCCGAGGGGATCTAGCACCACGCCGAATCCGTCGATACCGCGGCTCTTCAATCCCAGCGCAGCGCGCCGTGCATCCTCGACGAGATCGAGCGGGTCGGCGTCGATGTCGGAGGGCTCGCCATCGGTCAGCACGATCACCAGTTTTCGGAAGCTGCGGGCGGGGCCGATCACCGCGCCGGCATGGCGCAGCGCGGTGCCGAGCCGCGTCGACAGGCCGGATGACAATCCCGCGAGACGGCCGATGCAGGCGCGATCGTAGGCTTCGTCGAACGCTTTCACATTCGTCATCTCGACATCGTCGCGTCCGTTCGAGGCGAAGGCGAGCAATCCAAAGGGATCGCCGAGCGCACTCATCGCTTCCGCAAGCACGGCGACTGCAAGACGCTCGACATCGAGGATAGAGCTGCCAGAGGCAAGGCGATCCCGCGTCGATTCGGAAATGTCGATCAGCAGCAGCACTGCGAGGTCGCGATGCGTTGCCGTTGATGCGCGAAAGATGCGCGGATCGGGCTCCTGGCCTAGGCGCTGCGCGATGCCGGCCTCGATCATGGCGTCGACATCGAGATCGTGACCATCGCGTTGTTGCTTCAGCCGCACCGTCCGACCGATTCGCACGCCGCGTACGAGCTGCCGGATTCGGCTGCGCAATGCCTCTGCGGTATCGAGCGCCGCTTCAACAATGCGGGGATCGCCGGGCAGTGCGGGCACCTCCCGCACCGTGGTCCAGTCCGGCCGTTCGACGCCATGCGCGCGATCCCATTCCGGATAGGTCGCGATCACGCTGCCGCGCCGATCCGGTGCCACCGGCCGGGCGCGGCCAGTGGCATGGTCGTCGGCCGTTGCATCCGGGTCTGCATCACCTCGATCCGGATCGTCCTTCGGCTCGCTCCGCGCCGCATCGACGGTGAGTTCGAGCACTTCGTCGGATACCGGCGCCGCCTCGCCAAAATCCCACAGGCCGAGCCCGTCGTCGCGATAGATGGGCTCGACCACATAGGTTTTCGCGTTGAACTGCACGCGCATCTGGCCGAGGTCGTTGCCGAGCAGCATGCCGATCTCGCGGCTGACGAGGGGATCGTCGATGCGGGGTAGCGCCGCCTCGAACAGCCGCCGACCCTTGCTGACAAAGCCGTCGTCATCGACATGGCCCGGATCGAACAGTGCGCGTGCCAGCCGGGCCAGCAACATCGGTGCGGTGGCGGCGCCGGAGGGTATGGCAACGTGATACGGCGACCAAAGCCGCCGCAGGCCGGGAAGCTGGCGCATGGCGAGTATTTCGACGCGGGCGTCCTCGATCAGCGTCACCAGTGCGACTTGCAGCGGCTTCAGCTTGCCCACGTCAAACCGCGTGCCGCCGAAAACCAGATGCGCCTGCGCGTGGGCGGCGGCAGCGCGGTACAGCGCGGGCGCAGCGCCATCGGCGACGCCGCGATAAAACTCCGGCAGCCGGATCAGCGGCCCGGCGATCGATGCGCGGCGTTGCGCCGACTGTCCCTGTTCCATCGGCAGGCTTCGCAGCGAAGGCGGACGTCCCCATAGCGCGGTTACGAAGGCCTTTGTCGGGCGTTCGGTTTCGGCGAAGCCGGTTCCACCGGAGGAGTGTGCCAAGAGGCGGCGTGCCAACTCTTCCTGCAGGCTGAAGAACGCCAGACGTCGCTGTTTGTTGCCCGATGATGCCTTCAATCCGGCGGCGACAAAATTGGCGAAGGCGTCGAGATTGCCGGCGGCCAAAATCTCTCCCATCCGCGACGCCGCGGCTTCGACCGACTCCGGCGCCTGCAGCGCCAGATTCTCCATGATGCGCCACCAGTGCGCCAGCGCCGTATCTGGCCCGAGCGTGCGGCGGGCGACGACGAGTGCGGCGATCGTCGCCGTCGCGGCCTTCGAACCTGCGTGTCGGCAGATGTTGGCGCTGGCGTGCGCCGCTGCGATCAAAGGCGAGAGACCCTCGTTCGTCGGCTGGCTCTTGCTGATGCTCCAGAACGCGAGGAGACAGGTCGAACCGGCGTTGACGTTGGCGAGTGTCAGCACGCCCTCGGCCCAATCTCCGAGTTCGTCGGCATCGAAACGCGCTGCAAGATTGTCCCTTGCCGCGACGAACAGCGGCCGCAGCGACTCGCGCTGCCGCATCAGCAGATCGAGCCGGTGCATCGCGCCGTTCGGCGTGCGCGCCACCTGCAAGGACGCTGACGTGGAAATATCATTCACGGCAGACAGGCCTCGATCGCCGCGCTGAGTGCTTGGCGAATATCGGGATTGTCGGTGATCGGCAGCACGATGCTCGATTTCACCGCGGCCTCAAGCGGCAGGCCGGCGCGGATCAGTCGGCCGGCATGAATCAGCATCCGGGTCGAGGCGCCCTCGTCGAGGCCGTGGCCCTGCAGGTTGCGCGAGCGTTCGCCGATGGCGACAAGGATCAACGCCAGCGCGTCGTCCGTGCCTGCCTCGCGCGCGACGATCGCCGCCTCGATCGCGGGCGAGGGATAGTTGAAATCGATCGCCAGAAATCGCTGCTTGGTGGATTCTTTCAAATCCTTCACCGCGCTCTGGTAGCCGGGATTGTAGGAAATCGTGAGCTGGAAATCGTCATGCGCCGGCACGATCTCGTTGTGTTTTTCCAGCGGCAGGATGCGCCGCGCGTCCGTCAACGGATGGATCACGACGGTGGTGTCCTGCCGCGCCTCGACGATCTCGTCGAGATAGCAGATCGCACCATGGCGCACCGCCAGCGTCAGCGGGCCGTCGTGCCATACCGTTCCCTGCGGTTCGAGCAGATAGCGGCCGGCAAGGTCGGAGGCGGTCATGTCCTCATGCGCCGCCACGGTGACCAGCGGCCGGCCGAGCCGCCACGCCATGTGTTCGACGAAGCGGGTCTTGCCGCAGCCGGTCGGGCCCTTGAGCATCACGGGGAGACGTTCGGCATAGGCCGCCTCGAAGATAGCGATCTCGTCGCGGACGGGCTGATAAAATGGCTCGACGGCGATGCGGTAGGCTTCGAGGTTCATGCGGTTCTCCACGATTGATGCGTGGGAAGAGCCGCCCTCTGTCGCAAACGCCTCCGCCCCTTTGTAACTGGGTTCGGCAGGCCTTGCCTATGGCACGCTGCATCATTGAAGCGCGCTAGTGGGCGTCAAAGACGCCGCGATAAAACTAGAGCCCGGCGACGTGTCTGGCAACGTCCGCCGGCAACACGTGGTCGATCAGAAATACGGACGCCGCTCGCGCTGCAGGAAGCCGAGCGTTTCCAGATCGATCCCCGGCAGCGGTGGTCGCGCCAGAGCTGCGATCGGCGCTGCAATCTCGCCTGGCCGGCCCATGGCCGCATGTCGATCGGCCAGTGTTTTCGCCGCGGCGATGTGCATGTCCGACAGCATCTTGGATTGCGCGGTCTGCCAGCGCTGGATCGTCAGCTTCATGGCGTCGGCGCCCTCACGGCGCAACGTGGAAGGCGCGCAGCCGAAGGTCGCCCGGAACAGCCGGTTGAAATGCGAGATATCCGAGAAGCCGCTCTCGGTGGCGACGGCCGTAATGGTCTTGTCGGAATTGGCGAGCAGCCAGAGGCCATAGAACACGCGCAGATCGCGCGAGAATTCCTGGATGCTCTTGCCGACCACTTTTCGGAAGATGCGCTCTAGCTGACGCTTCGACAGGCCGACGCCTTGTGCGATGTCCTCGACCTTCTGCGGCGTGCTGAGGTTCTGCTCGATCTGCAGCATGGCGCGGCGCACCCGGGGATCGTCGACGGTGCCGACGCTCGGTGGCTGCGGTTGCGCGCCGGCGGCGGGGCGTGCCGAGTCGGTCACCATGATGTGCAGGCTCTTCTGTGCGCGGCCGGGGCCGAGATGGCGTTCCACCATCCAGGCGCCGAGATCCAGCGCCGCAAGGCCGCCGGCGCAAGTGATGAACTTGCCGTCCTCGACAAACAGCTGGTCGGCTACCGGAATGATGTCGCCATAACGCTCGATCAGGTCCGGGAAATGGTACCAGCTGACGCAGCATTTGCGCCCGCTCATCAGCTTGGCTTCCACCAGCGCGAAACTGCCGGTGCAGACGCCGGCGATCGACACGCCCTTGGCCGCGGCATCGCGGAGAAATTCCAGTGTCTTGGGATGATAGGTCGAGTCGCGGTCGATCAGCCCGCCGATCACCACGATGTAATCAAAGCGCTCCGGCCGATCGAAAGTCTCCCAAGGCAGCACCTGCAGGCCACAGCTGGCGGTGACCGGATTGAGATCCGGCGCCAGCACGCTCCACGAACACCGTTCCGGCCGGCTGCGGTCGCCTTCGTCGGCGGCCAGCCGCAGCAGGTCGACGATCGCCGAGAAGGCGATCAACGTGAAATTGGGGACCAGCACAAAGCCAACCGAAAGCTGCCGGCGTGCGCCTTTTGCGGATGCGGAACCGATGGTGGAGCCGAGGTCTGTCATGGGTACTCACGCGTCAACGCTGGATGTCATGCTCAGTAAAGCACAACGATCAGGAATGCGGAGCAAAATCCGGGCCAGCGATCAGCAGGCGAGGTAGGGCAGGCGGTTAGTGGGCACCGCCAAAATAGGCACGCTGTACCTCTGCGTCGGCGGCCAACACTTCGGGCGTGCCGTGCACCACGATCTGGCCTTGCGACAGCACGTAGCCATAATGCGAGATCGCCAGCGTCTGGTTGACGTTCTGCTCGACCAGCAGCACCGTCACCCCGGTTTCGTTGATGCGCCGGATGACGTTGAAATTCTCCTGCACGAACAATGGCGACAGGCCGAGCGAGGGCTCGTCGATGATCAGCAGTTTCGGTTCGGTCATCAGGCCGCGCCCGATCGAGACCATCGCCTGCTCGCCGCCCGACATGGTGCCGGCCAACTGCCTGGCGCGCTCCTTGAGCCGCGGAAAGGTCTCATAGACCTTGTCCAGCCGGGTCCGGATCGTCTTATCCGAGCCGACCAGATAGGCGCCGACCCGCAGGTTCTCCTCGACGGTCATCTTGGCGAAGATGCGCCGGCCCTCGGGAATGCAGGCGATGCCGAGGCCGATGATCTCGTGGGTCTGCATGTGATCGAGCGTGGTGCCGTCGAAGGCGATCGAGCCGGCGCGCGGCGGAGTCAGCCGCAGGATCGAACGGATCAGCGTCGACTTGCCGGCGCCGTTCGAGCCGAGAATGCAGGTGATGGTGCCGGGCGCCACCTCGATGGACAGGCCGGACAGCACGTCAGCGCGGTCATAGGCCGTAAAGATGTCCTGGACGATCAGCCGGCCTGTCATGACTGCCCCAGATAGGCTTCGCGAACCACGGGATCGGCGGCGACATCGCGGAAGCGGCCTTCGCAGATTTTCTTGCCGTAATTCAGCACCACGCAACGATCGGTGACGCGCTCGATCAGGCCCATTTCATGTTCGACGATGATGATGGTCAGGCCGCCTAGCGATTTCCGGATGCCGAGAATCTCGTCCACCACCTGGTCGGTCTCGTCATGGGTCATGCCGGCGGAGGGTTCATCCAGCAGCACCAGCTTCGGCTTGCCGATCAGCGCGCGGCAAATCTCCACGCGGCGGCGGTCGATCATGCCGAGCGAGATCGCCGGCTCGAACAGCTTGTCGGCGAGCGAGGGATTGAAGACGTACAGCAGCTCGCGAGCTTCCGCCGCGATCGTGCGGGCTTCCGCGGCGAAGGATTTGCGCCGCACCAGATTGTGCCACAGTCCGTTGTCGAGGCGCTTCTGTGCGCCGAGCGCGATGTTGTCGAATACCGACAGCGGCAGGCACAGCCGCGAGCGCTGAAACGTCCGCGCCAGCCCGTGGTTGGACAGGTTTTGCGGGCTCGCGGTGGTGATATCGACGCCGTCGAGCCTGATGCTGCCGGCGCTGGCGGAATAGACGCCGCTGATGACGTTGAGGAAGGTGGTCTTGCCGGAGCCGTTGGGGCCGATCAGGCCCAGCACTTCGCCGTGCCGAACGTCGATATCGAGTTCGTTCAGCGCCAAGAGGCCGCCGAAGCGTACCGTTAGGCCGCGGCTTTCAAGCAGGGATGTGGTGGAGGTCTCCGTCATGAGCGGGCCTCCATGCGCAGCGTCCGCACCCGGCGCGCGACGAGGCCGTCGGGCCGCATGATCAGGATCACGATCACCAGGATGGCATAGAGCAGCAGGCGATATTCTTGGATGAATTGCAGCTTCTCCGGCAGCAACACCACGATCAGCGCCGCCGGCAGTACGCCCCAGCGATTGCCGATGCCGCCGAGAATCACGATCGACACCATCACCAGCGAGTCGCCGAAGGTGAAATTGCTCGGCGCGATGAAACCGGTCATTTTGGCGTAGACCGCGCCCATCAGGCCGGCGAGGAAATTGCCGAGCGTGAAAGCGAGGATCTTCCAGGTGCCGATCTTGAGCCCGAACACGGCAGCCGCGGTCTCGTCGAGACGCACCACATCGAGCCAGACGCCGATCCAGGACTTGTCGAGCAGGCCGGCGAGGATCATCGCCAGCGCTGTCAGCACACCGGTCAGGATCACGTAGTTGACGTAGAACGAGAAGGTGATGCCGAGAATCTGCAGGTCGCTGGAGAAGTCCCAGCCGAACAGGTTGATGCCGGGGATCTTCAGGCCCTGCGGTCCGCCGAGCAGTTCGTTGGCGTCGAGAAAGACGTTGAACATCACGCCGAAGGCCAGCGTCGTCAGCGCGGCGTAGTGGCCGCGGGTGCGCAGTACCGGCAGGATCAGCAGCGAGCCGATGAACACCGCGACCAACCCACCCCCGATCAGCACGAGGGGGTCGGGCAGGCCGCCCTTCTGGCCGAGCATCGCCGCGGTATAGCCGCCGGTGCCGACAAAGGCGGCGGCGGCGAAATTGGTCAGGCCGGTGTAGCCCATCTGGATGGTGAGGCCGATGCAGACGGTGGCGTAGATCAGCACCGTCGCCACCATCAGCAGGCCGAAATTGTCGTCGCGCAGCACATAAAGCACGCCGATGGCGGCAATCGTGATCAGGCCGCGCAGCAACCACGGATTTTCAGACGCCGCGGCCTCGGTCGCGGCGACCCCGCCGAACCGCGCGGCGGCAAAGCAGATCGCGGCGATGCCGGCCAGCGTCAGGCCGAGCAGCTTCTGGTTTTCGATCAGCACCAGCGTCGTCAGCGCCGCCGCGGCGAAGGCGACGGCCGCGATCAGGGGCCAGACGGCGGCCGGTTTAGGAGGGAAAAGCCCGGTCATACACGCTCGCTTCCGCGTTCGGCGAGCAGGCCGGTCGGGCGCCAGGTGATCAGCATGATGATCAGCACGAAGGCGAACACGTTCTTGTAGTCGCTCATGGAAGGCATCGCCGCGACCACGAAGGTCTGCAGGCCCGCGAACAGGTAGCCACCGATGATGGCGCCCCAGATATTGCCGAGGCCGCCGACGATCGCCGCGGTAAAACCGATCACGGCGAGCAGCAGCCCCATGCCGTAATTGATCTCGCTGTAATATAGCCCGTAGATCGTGCCCGCAAAACCTGCTGTGATCGATCCGAGCGCGAAGGTCAGCGGAATCACGCGGGCGAAATTGATGCCCATGGTGCGCGCCGTCTCGACGTCTTCGGCGACCGCGCGCATCGCCAGGCCGAACTTGGTGCGGTTGATAATCCAGTACACCACGCCGATCGAGGCGATGCCGGCGACGATCAGGATCAGCGCGTCGGTGCGGAAGAACGAGCTGCCGATATTGAAGCCGCCGGAGGGAAGCAGTTCGGGAAAGCGCTGCGGGTTGGTGCCGTTCGGGAAAAACAGCCGGATCGCCTCGCGCAACACGGTGCCGACCATCATGGTCATCAGCAGCATGTTGAGCGGCGGCGCATTGCGCAGCGGCATGATGAGGAAGTGCGAGATGCCGGCGCCGGCCACAGCCGACAGCAGCATGGCAGCGGCGAAGGCCGCGATGAACTGCACCGGGACCGGCAATCCCATCGAGTTCGTCGCCCAGACTGCGACAAGTCCCCCGAAGGCACCGAGCGTGAGCACGTCGCCATGGGAGAACTTGATGACGTTCATGACGCCGAAGAAAATCGTGAATCCCATGGCCACAAGGCCATAGATCGTCCCCTGCATCATGCCGTTCAGCAGGTGTTGACCAATCATGCCCATGGGATTCTTTCCGGCGTTGACCTGGTTACGGCAGATTCTTCAGCTTGCGCTTGCCGGCAGCATACTCGCTGTCTTCCCACACCATCCACTTGCCATCCTGCACGACATATTTGGTGGTCAGCGGCGTGATGTTCTGGCCGTGGTCGTCGAAAGTGATCGGACCGACGATGGACGGACGATCCTTCACGTCAGCGAGTTCGGCGGTGATCTTGGCGCGATCCGGGCCGGCCTTCTCGATGGTCTCCATCACCAGATGCGTGGCGATGTAGGCGAACGGACCGTAGGCTTCCGGCGGCTCGCTGTAACCGGCGGCCTTGTAGGCGTCGGTGAACGCCTTGCCGCCCGGCATTTTCGAAATCGGCGGGCTGTCGAAGAAGGTCACGGTGCCTTCGGCCAGTTCGGGGCCGGCGGCGTTGATGAAAGCGTCGCCCATGATGCCGGAATTGCCTTCCAGCTGCGCGTTGATGCCGAACTTCGCCATCTGGGTGCGCAGCCGCGCGCCGAGCGGGGTCAGGCCGCCGAAGTAGACCACCTCCGGGTTGAGTTCCTTGATCTTGGTCAGTTCGGCCGAGAGGTCCTGCTGGTCCGGCGGCACGGCGAAGGTGCCGAGGATCTCGTTGCCGTTTTCGGTGGTGAACTGGGTGAAGTACTTGTTCATCGACTTGCCGTAGTCGGTGGAGTCGGCGAAGGAGACGAACTTCTTGTAGCCGCGGGCCTTCATGAATTCTGCGCCGACGCGGTTCTGGCCGATCAGGATGCCGCTGACGCGGTGCACTTCCGGATATTTGTTGGCGTAGGTGATTTCCGGCAGCACCGCCGCCCACACCACCATCGGCAGCTTGAAGCGGTTGAAGATATCGACGGTGGCGATCGCGGTGGCCGAGCAGTAATGCGGGATCGCGGCGACGATCGAACGATCCGAGGCAATCTTGGTGACGACCTGGACGCCGATGTTCGGCTTGCATTCGTCGTCGAGCACAACCAGCTCGTAGTCGTATTTGGTCTTAGGATCGGCGTTCATCTGCTTGACGGCCAGTTCGGCCGAGTTGCGGCCGCCGATGCCGTGCGGGGAGAGCGCGCCGGTGAGCGGCCCGACGAAGGCGATCTTCACCTTGTCCTTGGCCAAAGCGGCGTCAAGGCTGCCAAAGGCGAGCGGCAACACGCTCACGGCGGCCAATGCGGCGAAAGCCCGTTTGGTAATCGTCACCATCGCTGATCTCCCAGGGTTGTTCGTAGACCGAACGCTAGGCGTTCCCGGAAATCCGCAGCTAGCACGCACGCGCGCTTGGACTTGGACGATTGCGCCATCCCGCGCTAATAGGCGCCGGTTACCGCCCTGCGGCGCTTTTGTCCCAGTGCGATGGCGCGAATGTCCTATCGGCTCCGCCGGGGCTGGCCGAACAATCGTGCTTCAGACCGATGCACCGTCTGTGCGCCAGCCGCCGGCGATGCGCAAGCGACGACAAGTCACCGAAAGGACATCCCATGGCCGCCAGCCTGCATGAGACCTCGCTCGTCATCGACGGGCTGATCATTTCCGATTTCGGCCGGCCGGTATTCGAGGATATGCGCAAGGGTGGCCTGACCGCCGCCAACTGCACCTGCTGCGTCTGGGAAGGCTTTACCGAGACCATGCGCAATGTGATGCGCTGGAAGGCCTGGTTCAACGAGAACAGCGACATCCTCCGGCAGGTCTACACCACCGCGGACATCCTCAAGGCCAAGGAAGAAGGCAAGACCGGCATCATCCTCGGCTGGCAGAACATCACCGGGATCGAGGACCAGATCGGCTATCTCGGCCTGTTCAAGGAACTCGGCGTCGGCATCATCCAGATGGCCTACAACACCCAGAACCTGGTCGGCACCGGCTGCTACGAGACCAGGGACGGTGGCCTGTCGGACTTCGGCCGCGAGGTCGTCGCCGAGATGAACCGGCTCGGCATCCTCTGCGATCTCTCCCATGTCGGCGCCAAGACCAGCGAGGACGTCATCCTCGCCTCGAAGCAGCCGGTGGCCTATTCGCACTGCCTGCCGGCCGGCTTGAAAGAGCACCCGCGCAACAAGAGCGACGCACAGCTGAAATTCATCGTCGATCACGGCGGCTTCGTTGGCGTCACCATGTTCCCGCCGTTCCTGAAGCGCGGCCCGGCTGCCAATGTCGATGATTACGTCGAGGCGATCGAATACGTCATCGACATCTGCGGCGAGGGCAATGTCGGCATCGGCACCGATTTCACTCAAGGCTACGGCCAGGAATTCTTCGACTGGATCACCCACGACAAGGGCTATGCGCGTCGGCTGACCAATTTCGGCGACGTCATCAATCCCGACGGGCTGCGTACCATCGGCGAATGGCCGAACCTCACCGCGGCGATGGAAAAGCGTGGCTGGAAGGCTTCGCGCATCGAGGCGGTGATCGGCAAGAACTGGTTCAACCTGCTGCGCACCGTGTGGGGAGCCTGATCATGGGCAAGCCGCAGATCGACATCCAGGTTGACGATATCACCGGCCGCTGGTCGGTTGATGCGCTGCCGATGATCCTGGTGCCGCAGCACTTTTATCTCAACAACCACTACGCTGTCGAAGCCGCGCTCGGCGCGGAGAAGCTCGAAGAGGTGCTGCGCCCGGCCGGGCATCGCTCGGCGTACTTCTGGTGCGAGAAGGAAGCCGCGCATCACGGCATGAACGGCATCGAGGTGTTTCACCATTACATGCGCCGCATCACCCAGCGCGGCTGGGGCCAGTTTGAGGTGCTCGACGTCGCGCCCGAGGCCGGCACCGCCCATGTGCGGCTGCGCAACTCCGCCATGGTGGACGAGGCGCATCGCAACAGCGGCCGCAAGGTTTGCTACATGTTCGCGTCCTGGCTCGAGGGTTCGCTGGAATATGTTGCCGCCAGCGCCGGCCGCAAGCAGGTCCTGAAGGCCCGCGAAGTCTATTGCCAGGCCGAAGGCGTCCACGACCATTGCCTGTTCGAGGTTACCCCCGCCTAGGGCCGGATGTCGCTTCTGTCCTAGCCGCACGGCTGTCCGATGCTCGCCTGAAAAGACCGGGCCGGGCAGCATGGCCCCTCATGGTGAGAGCCGCCCCGATGCAGAACTATTCCGCGTTTTCATTGTTCAAACAGGCGCTGGGCGGTCACGCCGGGTGGCAGCGGCAATGGCGTTCGCCGGAGCCGAAGGCGGAATACGACGTCATTATCGTCGGCGCCGGCGGCCATGGCCTCGCCACCGCACATTATCTCGCCAAGGAGCACGGCATTACCAATGTCGCGGTGGTCGAGAAGGGCTGGCTTGGTGGCGGCAACACCGGCCGCAACACCACCATCATCCGCTCCAACTACCTGTTCGACGAAAGCGCCGCGCTTTACGAGCACGCCCTGAAGCTGTGGGAAGGCCTGTCGCAGGATCTCAATTACAACGTGATGTATTCGCCGCGCGGCGTGCTGATGCTGGCGCACAACATCCATGACGTGCAGAGCTTCAAGCGTCACGTTCATGCCAACCGCCTGAACGGCATCGACAATGAATGGCTGAGCGCGGAGGAGTGCAAGGAATTCTGCCCGCCGCTCAATATCGGCGCGATGCGCTATCCGATCCTCGGCGGCGCCTTGCAGCGCCGCGGCGGAACCGCGCGCCATGACGCAGTCGCCTGGGGCTATGCCCGCGCTGCTGACGCGCGCGGCGTCGATATCATCGAGAATTGCGAAGTCACCGGGATTCGCCGTGGCGTCAACGGCGCCGTCGAAGGTGTCGAGACTTCGCGCGGCTTCATTCGCGCGAAAAAGGTCGGCGTTTCCGCCGCCGGCCATACCAGCGTGATCATGAGCATGGCCGGCGTCCGCCTGCCGCTGGAGAGCTATCCGCTTCAGGCGCTGGTGTCGGAACCGGTCAAGCCGGCGTTTCCCTGCGTGGTGATGTCCAATACCATCCACGCCTATATCTCACAGTCGGACAAGGGCGAGATGGTGATCGGCGCCGGTACTGACGCCTACACCTCCTATTCGCAGCGCGGCGCGCTGCATATCGCCAGCCACACGCTGGATGCGATCTGCGAACTGGTGCCGATGTTCCGCCGGCTGCGCATGCTGCGCAACTGGGGCGGCATCGTCGATGTGACGCCGGATCGCTCCCCGATCATCGCGAAGACGCCGGTGCCCGGCCTCTATGTGAATTGCGGCTGGGGCACCGGCGGATTCAAGGCGACGCCGGGATCCGGCAACGTGTTCGCCTGGACCATCGCCAGGGACGAGCCGCATAAGATCAACGCGCCCTTCACCATCGAACGCTTCCGCGACGGCATCCTCATCGACGAGGCCGCCGCCGCCGCCGTCGCCCATTAAGCGCAGGATTTGCGATCATGCTTCTCATCACCTGCCCCCATTGCGGTCCGCGCGCCGAGCTGGAATTCAGCTATGGCGGCGAGGCGCATATCGCGCGCCCGGTTGATCCAACCGGCCTCGACGATGAGGCCTGGGCGACGTTTCTGTACAAGCGCTCAAATCCGAAGGGCGTCCACGCCGAGCGCTGGCGCCATCTGCATGGCTGCGGCCGCTTCTTCAACGTGCTGCGCGACACCATCAGCGACACCATCGTGACCACCTATCCCGCCGGCGAGTCGCGGCCCGAGATGACGTCCGACGGCAAGGAGAATGTGCGATGAGCGGCCGCTTTCGCCTGTCCTCCGGTGGCCGCGTCGATCGCCGCCGTGCCATTCGCTTCACGTTTGATGGCACAAACTATCAAGGCTTTGAAGGCGACACGCTCGCATCGGCGCTACTCGCCAATGGCGTGCATCTGGTCGGGCGCTCGTTCAAATATCATCGCCCGCGCGGCATCGTCACCGCCGGCTCTGACGAGCCCAACGCTTTGGTCGGCGTCGGCGCCGACGACGTGCATTACACGCCGAACCTGCGCGCAACGCAGGTCGAGATCTACGACGGTCTTGTCGCCGAAAGCCAGAACCGCTGGCCGTCGCTAAATTTCGATGTCGGGGCCGTCAATGAAGTCTTCGCACCGTTTCTGAGCGCGGGCTTTTACTACAAGACCTTCATGTGGCCGCGCGCCGCTTGGGCGAAACTCTATGAGCCGCTGATCCGCCGCGCCGCCGGGCTCGGCCGCGCGCCGGAACAGCCGGACGCCGATCGTTACACCCAGGTCTATGCCCATTGCGACGTGCTGGTTGTCGGTGCCGGTCCCGCAGGTCTCGCGGCAGCCCTTGCTGCCGCAGCAACCGGCGCAAAGGTTTTCGTCTGCGACGAGCAGGCCGAGATGGGCGGCTCGCTGCTGGCCGAAAAGACCGCGATGATCGACGGTCTGTTGGCTGCCGATTGGACTGCCAAGGTGCTGGCCGATCTCGCCGCGCGGGCCAACGTCACGCTGATGCCGCGCACCACCGCGTTTGGTTGGTATCCGCATAACTTCCTCGGCCTCTGCGAGCGCATTACCGATCATCTTGCGAAAGCCGATCCGAAATTGCCGCGTGAGCGGCTGTGGCAGGTCCGCGCCAAAGAGGTCGTGCTGGCGACCGGCGCGCTGGAACGGCCGCTGGTGTTTCCGGACAATGACCGGCCCGGCATCATGATGGCGGAAGCCGCGCGCATCTATGCCAATCGCTTCGGCGTCAAGCCGGGCGACAAGGCGGTAATCTTCACCGCGTGCGACAGCGCCTATCGCGCCGCGCTCGATCTGAAGGCGGCCGGCGTCACCATCGCCGCCATCGCCGATCTGCGTGCGGTGCCGAGCGGCCTATGGATCGATCGCGCCCGCGCCGCCGGCATCGATGTCCGCGCTGCGACCGCTGTAACTGGAACGAGCGGTCGCCTGCGCATCGATTCCGTCAGTCTTGCAAAAGTCGGTGCCGATGGACGCCCCGGCGCATCCGAAACCATCGCCTGCGATCTGCTGCTGATGTCCGGCGGATTCACGCCGAGCGTCCATCTGTTTTCGCAGTCGCGCGGCAAACTGGTTTATGACGAGGCGCTGCAGGCCTATCTGCCGGGCACCTCGGTGGAGCGCGAGCGTTCCGTCGGCGCCTGCCGCGGCATCTCGGATCTCGTCACCGTGTTGAACGATGGTGCGATGGGTGGCGTCAGCGCGGCGCAGGCCGCGGGTTTTGCGGACGCCGCCGGCCGCACCTTCGCTGTCCATGCCGACAGCGTCGGCACCGACGGCTTTATCGGCGTGACGCCGCATGGCGGCCACCCGTCGAAGACGCGCGCCTGGATCGACTTCCAGAACGACGTCACTGCCAAGGACGTCAAGCTGGCGATCCGCGAAGGTTTTCGTTCGATAGAACACGTCAAGCGCTACACCACCACCGGCATGGCGACCGACCAGGGCAAGACCTCGAACATGAACGCGCTCGGCCTCGTCTCCGAGACATTGCAGATTCCGGTGCCGCAGGTTGGCCTCACCACCTTCCGCCCGCCCTATACGCCGACCACCTTCGGCATTTTCGCTGGCCAGTCGCGCGGCGATCTGTTCGATCCGCTGCGCCAGACACCGATCCACGAGTGGGCCGTCGCGCAGGGCGCGGTGTTCGAGGACGTCAGCCTGTGGAAGCGCGCGCACTATTTTCCCAAGGCGGGCGAAGACATGCATGCGGCCGTGGCGCGGGAATGCAAGGCGACGCGGCAGGCGGTCGGTATCTTCGATGCGACGACGCTCGGCAAGATCGAGGTGGTCGGCAAGGACGCCGCCGAGTTGATGAACCGCATGTACACCAACGCCTGGACCAAGCTCGAACCGGGCCGGCTGCGCTACGGCGTGATGCTGCGCGAGGACGGTTTTGTGATGGACGACGGTGTCGTCGGCCGCATGGCGCCCGACCGCTTTCACATCACCACCACCACCGGCGGCGCGCCGCGCGTGCTGGCGATGATGGAAGACTACATCCAGACCGAATGGCCCGATCTTGACGTCTGGCTTACCTCGACCACCGAGGAATGGGCCGTCATCGCGGTGCAGGGGCCGCTGGCCCGCAAGGTGCTGGAGCCGCTGGTCGAGGACATCGATCTGTCCCGCGAGGCGATGCCGCATATGAGCGTGCGCGAAGGCAAGATCTACGGAGTGCCGACGCGGCTCTTTCGAGTTTCGTTCACCGGCGAACTCGGCTTCGAGGTCAACGTTCCCGCCGGCTACGGCCGCGCGGTGTGGGAGGCGATCTTCGCCGCCGGCCAGCCCTACGGCATCACGCCCTACGGCACCGAGACCATGCATGTGCTGCGCGCCGAAAAGGGATTCATCATCGTCGGGCAGGAGACCGATGGCACGGTGACGCCGGACGATGCGGGCTTAAGCTGGGCGATCGGCAAGGCAAAGAAGGACTTCGTCGGCAAGCGCTCGCTGGCGCGGCCGGCAATGATGGCGAGCGACCGCAAGCAACTCGTTGGCTTGCTGACTGTCGATCCGAAGACCGTGCTGGAGGAGGGCGCGCAGATCGTCGCCGATCCCGCGCAGCCGATTCCGATGACCATGCTCGGCCATGTCACGTCATCCTACTGGAGCACGACGCTGGATCGCTCCATTGCGCTGGCGCTGGTGCGCGGCGGCCGCGCCAGAATCGGCGAGCGGCTGTCGGTACCGATGCCGGATGGGCCGATCACCGTCGAACTGGTCGAACCGATCTTCTACGATCCGAAGGGAGCGCGGCTCGATGCCTGATCTCGCCATCCGCAAAAACTCGCTGGGCCGCCTCGCGGCTTCGTCGCGTGCGATTCCCGCAGCCAGGCTGGCTGTGCTTTCCGATGCCGCAAAACTGGTATTTCGCGGCCGGCCATCGTCGATCGACGTGGCTGGACAAGCCTTTGGCATCGCACTGCCGATGGAGGCGTGTCGTTTCGCAACCAGTGGGAATCGCACCGCCTATTGGCTCGGCCCTGACGAATGGCTGCTGCAGGCTGTCGGTGAAAATCCCGCCGCGTTATTCGCCAGCCTCGCGGCGGCGCTGGCCGGTCATTCGCAGTCCCTGGTCGATGTCAGCCACCGCTCCGACGCCTTTGCGCTGTCGGGCCCGCAAGCGGCCTATATCCTGAATCACGGCTGCCCGCTCGACCTGTCGTTGCAGACATTCCCGGTCGGCATGTGCACGCGCACGATCTTCGGCAAGGCGACGATCATGCTGTCGCGCCCTGAGCCGGAAGTTTTCCACATCGATGCCTGGCGCTCGTTCGCGCCTTATGTCTGGCAGTTGCTCGACGAAGCCCGCAGCGAACTGGCATAAGGCGATTTCGCGACGTTGCATGCTACCGATGGCGCGCGCCTTGCATATCAGGTGCGCACGGCTTTCGGTTGCAAAAGCCGTCGCGGGCGTTGCAATGGACGTGACCCCGGAGTTCTTGCATCCACTCCGGATCGACGGACATCGCCAGGGATTTTGGGTTAATGCTTCTCTATGTTCTCAAGCGGCTGCTGACGACGATTCCCGTCATGGCGATCGTTGCGCTGTTTGTGTTCTCGCTGCTCTATCTCGCGCCGGGCGATCCTGCTGCGGTGATCGCCGGCGATCAGGCGACCACCGCTGAAATCGAGAAGATTCGGCAGAGCCTCGGCCTTGACCGGCCGTTCATCATCCGGTTTGCCGAATGGGGCGTGCAGATCCTGCACGGCGATCTTGGCCAGTCGCTGTTCGCCAACATGCCGGTGCGCACCATGATCTCCGAGCGGCTGGAGCCGACGCTGTCGTTGCTGGTGGTCACGCTGGTTCTCGCCATCTTCATCGCCGTACCGATGGGCGTCATCGCCGCCTGGAAGGCCGGCACGTTCGTTGATCGCGCCATCATGGCATTCGGCGTGTTCGGCTTTTCGGTGCCGGTGTTCGTCACCGCCTATCTGCTGGCCTATGTCTTCGCGCTGCGGCTCGACTGGCTGCCGGTGCAGGGCTACACGCCAATATCGGGCGGGCTGTTGCCCTGGTTTGCCAATCTGGTGTTGCCGGCGATTGCGCTAGGCTGCGTCTACATCGCCCTGATTGCGCGCACCACCCGCGCCACCATGCTGGAAGTGCTGCAGCAGGATTACATCCGCACCGCGCGCGCCAAGGGCCTCGCGCTGCCGGGCATCTTGTTTATTCATGCGCTGAAGAACGCCGCGGTGCCCATCGTCACCGTGATCGGGCTCGGCATCGCGCTGCTGATCGGCGGCGCCGTGGTCACCGAAAGCGTGTTCGCGATTCCTGGCCTCGGCCGGCTCACCGTCGATGCGATTCTGCGGCGCGATTATCCGGTGATCCAGGGCGTGGTGCTGCTGTTCTCGTTCGTTTTCGTACTGGTCAATCTTGCGGTCGACCTCGTCTACACACTCGTCGATCCGAGGATCCGCTATTGAACGCGCTCAATTTTGAAATTCCGCCGGGCACCGCGGTGGCTGTGGCGTTGCCGGACGTGCTGCCCGCCGTCAAAC
Organism: Nitrobacteraceae bacterium AZCC 2146; assembly: GCA_036924855.1. Classification (NCBI taxonomy): domain Bacteria; kingdom Pseudomonadati; phylum Pseudomonadota; class Alphaproteobacteria; order Hyphomicrobiales; family Nitrobacteraceae; species Nitrobacteraceae bacterium AZCC 2146. Next base: position 3,247,680 of record JBAGRP010000001.1, on the reverse strand, counting down.
CACGCCGCGGCTTCATCGGCCTGATCCGGCGCTATCCGACGCTGGCCTTCGGCTCGGCGATCCTGCTGATCATGCTGTTCATCGCGGTGTTCGCGCCTGTCTTGTGGACGCTCGATCCCACGGCCATTGCCACCAGCCGGCGCACCCGCGAGCCGTCGTTGCTGTACTGGTTCGGCACCGACATGCTCGGCCGCGACATCTATTCGCGCGTGCTCTACGGCGCTCGGGTCTCGCTGATCGTCGGTTTTGCAGTGGCCACGCTTGCCAGCGTGGTGGGTCTCGCAATCGGGCTGATCTCGGGTTTCGTGCGCATCGTGGATTCCGTCATCATGCGGACCATGGACGGCGTGATGTCGATCCCGCCGATCCTGCTCGCCGTCGCGCTGATGGCGCTGACGCGCGGTTCGATCGGCAACGTCATTGCCGCCATCACCATCGCGGAAATTCCACGCGTGGCGCGGTTGGTGCGCAGCGTGGTGCTGTCGCTGCGCGAGCAGCCTTATGTCGATGCGGCCATCGCCGCCGGCACGCGGACGCCGAGCATCATTCTCAAGCACATCCTGCCGAATACGCTGGCGCCGCTGATCGTGCAGGCCAGCTACATCTGCGCCAGCGCCATGATCACCGAGGCGATCCTCTCCTTCATCGGCGCCGGCATCCCGCCGGCGACGCCGTCCTGGGGCAATATCATGGCCGAGGGCCGCGCGCTGTGGCAGGTCAAGTTCTACATCGTGCTGTTTCCGGCGGTGTTCCTGTCGCTGACCGTGCTGGCCGTCAATCTGCTGGGTGACGGGCTGCGCGACATGCTCGACCCCCGCATGGCGAAGAGCGTATGACGATGCCGAACAACGCACCGATGCTGCTCGAAGTCGAGAACCTGCAGACCCATTTCCGCACACCGGACGGCATCAACCGCGCCGTCGATGGCGTGTCGTTTTCGGTGGCTGCCGGCGAGACGCTGGCGGTGGTCGGCGAATCCGGTTGCGGCAAGTCGGTCACCGCCATGTCGCTGCTGCGCCTCATCCCCGATCCGCCCGGCCGCATCAAGGGCTCGATCAAGTTCGAGGGCCGCGATCTCCTGGCGCTGTCCGACCCGGAGATGCGCGCGATCCGCGGCAATGAAATCTCGATGATCTTCCAGGAGCCGATGACGTCGCTGAATCCCGTGCTGACCATCGGCCGCCAGATCGGTGAGACGGTCCGGCTGCACGAAGGGCTCGACAAGAAGGCTGCGGAACAGCGCGCCATCGAGATGCTGACGCTGGTGGGGATTGCCGAGCCGGCGCGCCGCATCCGCGAGTATCCGCATCAACTGTCCGGGGGCATGCGGCAGCGGGTGATGATCGCCATCGCATTGGCCTGCAATCCGAAACTGCTGATCGCCGACGAGCCGACCACCGCGCTCGACGTCACCATTCAGGCTCAGATCCTCGATCTGATGCGCGACCTCAAGACCCGCGTCGGCGCCGCCATCGTGCTGATTACCCACGACCTCGGCGTCGTCGCCGAAGTCGCCGAACGGGTGATGGTGATGTATGCCGGCCGCAAGGTCGAGGAAGCCAAGGTCGCCGATCTGTTTCGCGAGCCGCGCCATCCCTATACGCAAGGATTGCTCGGCGCGGTGCCGAAATTGGGCTCGTCGCTCGATGGCGAAGCGACGCGGCTGACAGAAATTCCCGGGCTGGTGCCAAGCCTGAAAAATCGCATTCAGGGCTGTGTCTTCGCCGGCCGTTGTCCGATCGTGACCGACCTTTGTCGCGCGGTGGCGCCGGCGCTGGAGGCCAAGGCTCCCAACCACATCGTGGCCTGTCACTACTCCGCCAAGACCGCGGTGGCCGCATGACCCAGCCGATCCTCGAGGTCAACGACCTCAAGAAGCATTTTCCGATTCGCGGCGGATTGTTCGGCCAGACCACCGGCCAGGTCTACGCCGTCGATGGCCTCTCGTTCTCGATCGCGCGTGGCGAGACGCTGTCGCTGGTCGGCGAATCCGGCTGCGGCAAATCCACCGTCGGCAAGGCGATCCTGCGGTTGCTGCCGGTCACCTCGGGCCAGGTGGTGCTCGATGGCCAGCGCATCGACGACATGTCCGCGGGAAAATTGCGGGCGCTGCGCCGCAGTGTGCAAGTGGTGTTTCAGGATCCGTTCTCGTCGCTGAATCCGCGCATGAAGGTGCGCGATGTCATCGCCGAGCCGATCGTTAATTTCGGTCTTGCCACCACCCGCGCTGCCATCGACGAACGCATCGCGCTGTTGATGGACAAGGTGCGGCTGCCGCGCGACGCGGTGAACCGTTGGCCGCACGAATTCTCCGGCGGCCAGCGCCAGCGCATCGGCATTGCGCGTGCGCTCGCGGCCGAACCGGATCTCATCATCTGCGACGAGGCGGTGTCGGCACTCGACGTCTCGGTGAAGGCGCAGATCGTCAACCTGCTGCAGGATCTGCAGAAGGAGCTCGGGCTGGCACTGCTGTTCATCAGCCACGATCTTGCCATCGTCGAGCACATGACCCACCGCGTCGCGGTGATGTATCTCGGCAAGATCGTCGAGATGGCCACGCGCCGCGAAATCTTCGCCAATCCGAAACATCCCTATACGATTGCGCTGTTATCGGCCGTGCCGGTGCCCGATCCCGGCCGCGTCCGCGATCGCATCATCCTGAAGGGCGATGTGCCGAGTCCGAGCAATCCACCAAAGGGCTGCCGCTTCCACACCCGTTGCCCGATGGTGTTCGACCGCTGTCGCAATGAGGAGCCCGAGCTGAAGCCGACAACGGGGACGCATATGGCCGCCTGCCATCTTCACGACAGCCATCGGCAGGTGGATGCGGCGGCGATGACGCTGGCCTCATCGGCAAACGCACGACAGGCAGTCGCTGCAACATGACTTGTTCAACGCATACGGCACGGGGATTGCTAGACAAAATCACCAGAGAAAGCGTCTGCTTTTGCCGTGCATCCATCACGTTCCGCCAGCTCCGACAATTATTTATTTCTCACGAATCTGAAAAGGCACCCATGTCCAAATTGAAGGCTTTCATTCCCGCGCTGTTTTCGCTCGCGCTGGTCGCGGCTCCCGCGCTCACGCCGGCCCATGCCGCCGGTAATCTGGTCGCGGTGCTTGAAGCGGAAATCGTCACGCTCGATCCGCATTTTTCCACGGCCTATATCTCGCGAACCTTCGGCTACATGGTGTTCGACACGCTGTTCGCGAAGGATTCCAAGGGCGATATCAAGCCGCAGATGGTGCAGGACTACAAGGTCTCGCCGGACGGCCTGACCTACACCTTCACGCTGCGCGATGGCCTGAAGTGGCATGACGGCCAGCCGGTGACAGCAGCCGATTGCGTCGCCTCGCTGCGCCGCTGGGGAACGCGCAGCGCGCTTGGCCGACGCATCTTCGCCATCACCGCCTCGCTTGAGCCGAGCGATGCCAAGACTTTCGTGCTGACGCTGAAGGAGCCGTCCGGTCTGGTGATCGATGCGCTCGGCAATCCGGTCAGCCCGGTCGCCTTCATGATGCCCGAGCGTGTCGCCAAGACACCCGGCGACCAGCGCATCACCGACATCATCGGTTCCGGCCCGTTCGTCTACAGCAAGGCCGATCACCGCACCGGCGATCGCATGATCCTGAAGAAGTTCGCTGATTACGTGCCGCGCGCCGAGCCCGCAGACTTCCTCGCCGGCGGCAAGCGCGTCAATGTCGACACGCTGGAAATCCGTGTGATTCCCGACGGCTCCACCGCGGCCTCTGCGTTGCAGACCGGCGAAGTCGACTTCATGCAATATGCGCCGTTCGATCTGCTGCCGGTGCTGGAGAAGAACGCCAAGGTCAAGGTGGTGAACTTCACCGGCGGCAACATGTTCGCCGGCGCCTATCGCCTCAACGCCGCGGCGAAGCCGTTCGACGATCCGGCGATCCGCCGCGTGTTGTGGAAGCTGGTCGATCAGCGCGAAGTGATGGACGGGCTTGGTCTCGACGCCAAATACGCACAGCCCTGCGCGACCTTCTTCACCTGCGGCACCACCTATGACAGCAAGGCCGGTACCGAAGCCGCGGCCAATCCGTCGGTCGAAGCGGCCAAGGCGGCGCTGAAGGCTACGAAATATGCCGGCGAGCCGGTCATCGTCATGCAGGCCAGCGATCTCGAAGCGCCGCGCATCTCGGCGCAGGTTCTGGCCGAGAAGCTGAAGCTTGCCGGCTTCAACGTCGATCTGCAGGTGATGGACTGGGCCACGGTGCTGGCGCGCCGCACCAAGAAGGACGGCTGGAGCGTCTATGGCGTCCACGCCGGCGGCTACGATCTGGCCTCGCCACTGACCAATGTCATGGTGGCGTTCAACTGCGTCGACTTCTCCGGCTGGCAGTGCGACCAGCGCATCACCCCTTTGATGGAGGCCTTCGCCAAGGCTCCCGCCGAAGCCGATCGCAAGAAGATCGCTGCCGACATCCAGACCATCATGTACGATCAGGCGCCGGCGATTCCATGGGGCCAGTTCGCCCAGCCCGCCGCGTATCGCGCCAACCTGCGCGGCCTGATTCCGTCCGCGATCCCGATTTTCTGGAATATCGAGAAGTAACAACATGTACGATGTCATTGTAGTCGGCGGCGGCTCTGCCGGCGCCGCAGTTGCCGCGAGACTTTCCGAGGATCCCGGCAAGCGCGTGCTGCTGCTCGAAGCCGGGCTGGACTGGCGCGCCGACGAGGCGCCCTGGGAGGTCAAGACGCCGAATCCGATCCCGATCATCCACAAGCGCGAATATCAGGAGAAATGGCAGTGGCCGAATCTCCTGACGCGCCGGGTGGCGGGACAGGACCAGCGCTTCTACTGGCGCGGCAAGGGTCTCGGCGGCAGCTCGATGATGAACGGCCAGATCGCGATCCGCGGCGTCGCCGACGCGTTCGACGAATGGGCCGCCAATGGCTGCACCGGCTGGTCGGCGAAAGAGGTGATGCCGCTGTTCTCCGTCATCGAGGATGATTTTGAATTCGGCGACGCAGCAGGGCATGGCCGCGGCGGGCCGCTGCCGGTCTATCGCGCGCCGCCGGAGAAGTGGGGGCCGGTGGATCGCGGGTTGCGCGATGCCGCGCTGGCATCGGGCTATCCGTGGTGCGCCGACGTCAACGGGTCGGACGGCGAGGGTGCGGCCTGCTATCCGATCAACAGCCGCGACAGCCGACGCATCACCACCAACGAAGGTTACCTCGAGCCGGCACGCGGCCGCGCCAATCTGGAAATCCGCGGTCACGCGCTGGTCGATCGCCTCGTCATCAAGGATGGCCAGGCCACTGGCGTCCGCGTTCACATCGAGGGCCAGGGCACCTCTGAGATCAGCGCGCGCGAGATCGTGCTGTGCGCGGGGGCGATTCACAGCCCGGCGATTCTGCTGCGGTCCGGCATCGGACCGGCGGAAGAATTGAAGGCGATGGGCATCGCGGTGCAACGCGACCTGCCGGTCGGCAAGCATTTCTTCGATCACCCGCTGTTCCGCGCCACCATCCAGCTGCGCGAAGAGCTTCGCCCGACCGATCCGGACACGCGTCACACCAATTGCTGCGTGACCTATTCGTCCGGCCTCGCCAATGGCGGCAAGCGCGACATGATCCTGATCGGTTTCAACCATCGCGGCGTCGGCGTCCCCGGCGCCATCGGCGCCGGCCTGTTCAACGCCTATTCGCGCGGAACACTGAAGCTCGCCTCGATTGACCCGTCGATCGATCCGATCGTCGAGGAGAATATGCTCGCCGATGACAGGGACATGCTGCGCATGGTCGATGCGGTGAAGCGCCTCGCCGTGCTGACCACAAAGCCGGCACTGGCTGATATCGCCGACTGGATCCGGCTCACCGATACCGATCTGACACTGCCGCAGGCCGCGGCGCTGCCGATCGGCGAACTCGAAGCGCTGCTGCGCCGCGACACCGGCGACATCCAGCACGCCGCGGGAAGCTGCCGCATGAGCGGCTTCAACGACGCCGATGGCGTCGTCAATCCGGATGGCACCGTGAAGGGCATCGCCGCTCTCCGCGTCGCTGACGCTTCGATCATGCCGTCGGATTGCCGCGCCAACACCCATCTCACCACGGTGGTGATCGGCGAATATATCGCCGCGATGATGAAGCAGAAGACGGCAGCGTCGAAGACCATGCCCGCAATGGCGACATGATCCGGACGCATCCTCCGTCTCGGCGGAGGATGCACGCCGTTCCGCCATACACGTCAATTCAAGGATACCATGATGCCGACCACCGAAGCGCAGATCACCGAATGGATCGCGTCGCAAAAGCAGCCGATGATCGATCTGTTGCGCGACGTCGTGAATATTGATTCCGGCTCCTACGACAAGCCGGGCGTCGATGCGGTGGGCGCGCGGTTCGAGCAGCATTTTGCCGCGCACGGCATCGAGGCGTGGCGCGAGCCGCATGATGTATTCGGCGACGCCGTCCACGCGTTGGTGACGAAGCCGGGCAGCAACGAAAAGCCGATCCTGCTGATGGGCCATCGCGACACGGTGTTCCCGAAGGGCGAGGTGGCGCGCCGGCCGTTCACCATTGAAGGCACCCGCGCCCATGGGCCGGGGGTTGCCGACATGAAGGCCGGTCTGGTCATCAACGCCTTCGTCGCTGCGGGCTTCCACAAATTCGGCAGCGCGCCATGCCCGATCAAGGTGCTGATCACCGCCGACGAGGAGATCGGCTCGCCGTCGTCGCGCCCGATGATCGAACGCGAAGGCCGCGCTGCCCGCGCGGTATATAATTCAGAGCCCGGCCGTCCCAGCGGCAACATCACCACCAGCCGCAAGGGCGGCGTGTTCATGCGCTTCGAGATTGCCGGCAAGGCCGCGCATTCCGGCAATAATTTTGGCGATGGCATCAGCGCGATCGGCGAACTCGCCCACAAGATCGTGCAGATCCATGCGCTCACCGACATGGTGAAGGGCATCACGCTGAATGTAGGCCTGGTCGCCGGCGGCCAGTCGGTCAACACCACGGCGCCGCACGCCGAGGGCCAGATCGACCTGCGCTACATCAACCCGGCCGACCGCGCCACCACCATGGCGGCGATCGAGAGCATCATCGCCACCTCCACCGTGCCGGGTACAACGGCAAAACTGCACATCAACGGCGAATTCCTGCCGTTGGTGCAGAGCGAATCGTCGAAGATCATGTTCGACGCCTATCGCGCAGCGGCGAAGGATGCCGGCCTGCCCAGGCTCGACGGCGAATTCGCCGGTGGCTGCGCCGATTCCGGTTTCACCGCCAGCGTCGGCACGCCGACCCTCTGCGGCCTCGGCCCGGTCGGCGGCAACGTCCACACCTCCATGGAATGGCTCGATCTCGACAGCATTGTTCCCCGCGCCACGGCGCTCGCGCTGGCGATCTTGCGGACGGATGTGAAGTGACCTGAACCGGTAGAGCGCATGATCGCATCCGAAGATAGCTCGCCCACCCATCTCGAAACCGACGTGCTCGTGATCGGCGCCGGCGGCGCCGGCATGTACGCCGCGCTGGAAGCCGCGCGCGGCGGGGCGTCGGTGATTCTCGCTGATCGCAGCCTGATCGGGCGCGGCGGTGCCACGGTGATGGCGCAGATGACGGTGGCCGCCGCGCTCGGCGAGCAGACGCCGGACCATTGGGAGCATCATTTCGCCGATACGCTCGCGGCCGGCCGCGGGCTTTGCGATGAGCGGCTCGCCGCGCTGCTCTGCGAGGACGGCCCGCAGCGGTTGCGCGAGATGGACGCCTGGAAAGTCGGTTGGGCGCGTGAGGATGGCCACATCAAGCAGGCCCAGGCGCCCGGTCATGATCGTCCGCGCTGCGCCTATGTGGATTTTCTCTCCACCGGGCCCGCGGTGTCGAAAACACTGCGCACGCAGCTGAACAATGCCGACAGCATTCGCCGGATCGGTGATCTCGTTATTATCGATATTGCCGTGCGCGATGGCGAAGCCTGCGGCGCCACTGCGCTGCATCTGCCGACCGGGCGCGCGGTGACGCTTGCCGCCAGGGCGGTGATCATTGCCACCGGCGGCCTGACCGGACTGTATCGCCGCAACAGCGCGTCCTCCAACATGGGTGGCGACGGCTATGCGCTGGCGCTGCGTGCCGGCGCCGAGCTGATCGACATGGAGTTCGTGCAGTTCTTCCCGATCGGCCATCTCGCGCCGCGGCTCGTCGGCATGGATCCGATCATGTGGGATCCGTTCCGCTACAAGCTCGGCGGCAAGCTGCTGAATTCCGAGATGCGCGAATTCGAGGAAGACTATGCCACGCGCGACAGCCGCAGCGACGGCACCTATGTGCTGACCCGCGATCTCGCCACCTACGCCATCACCAAGGAAGTCGAGGCCGGCCGCGGCAGCCCGGCGGGCGGCGCCTATCTCAGCTTCCAGCACGTGCCCGAGGCGGAGATCCGCCGCGCCTTCGGCCCGGTGGTGGACCGGCTCGCGGCCAACGGCATCGATCTCGCCAAGCGTCCGGTCGAAGTCGCGCCGATCGCGCATTATCACATGGGCGGTGTTCGCGTCGACGAGACGCTGCAGACGCGCGTGCCCGGTCTCTATGCCTGCGGCGAAGCGGTGGGCGGCGCCAATGGCGCCAACCGGCTGTCGGGCAATGCGATCACGGAAGCTTTCGTGTTCGGCGCGCGCGCCGGCCGTAACGCTGCGCGCCGCGCCGTGCAAGGGAAGGCGATGTGGTCGCCGGAAGCCGCGCGCCCGGCGCTGGATCTGCTGCGCAGTGCGGCCAGGCGCGATGCGCCGAACCCGGCGGCGGTCGTCGTCAAGTTGCAGGCTGTGATGGCCGACGACGTCGGCCCATTCCGAACCGATGCAAAGCTGCGTTCGGCGATCGCGGCCATCGAGCAACTGAAAACCGATATCGGCGACAGGCCAATATCTTCCGAAACGGCATTCGATCCGGTGCTGGTCGACTGGCTCGATCTGCGCAACATGCTGCAGGTCGCGCAATCCGTCGCGGTGCCGGCGCTGGCGCGCACCGAGAGCCGCGGCGCGCATCAGCGCGACGATCATCTCGGCCTCGAAGACGAATGGTGCGTCAATCAGATCGTCAGTCTAACGGATAGCGCCATGAGCCTGCACAAAGTTGCGCCCACTACCGGAAAGGCCGCGGCATGAAGGCGACGCTCCACATCCAGCGCGGCGCGCTCGGCGACGTGCCGCGCCACGAGACCTTCGATGTTGCCTTCGAACACGGCCAGTCCGTGCTCGATGGCCTGCGCGCGGTGCGTCGCGGCGCGGATCCGTCGTTGGCGTTTCGGTTCTCCTGCATCAACGCCAATGCCTGCAAGGAATGCATGATGCTGATCGACGGCAAGGTCGATTACGCCTGCACCGTACGTTTGAAGGAAGGCATGACGACGCTGGCGCCATTGCCGAAGAAGGTGCTGATCCGTGACCTCGTCACCGAAATCGCGCCGCCCGATGAACGGCTCTGGCGCTCCTGATCAGGCCTTTGGCTCGCGCTCCGTTGGCGCCGAGACCACTAGCAGCACCTCGGCCTTTTGCGGGCCAAGGCTGCGCACTTCGTGCGGCGTCTCGCCGGAGAAATACAGGCAGTCGCCCTTCTCGAGGAGAATCTCCTCGCCATCGATCTTGATCGCAACGCCGCCGCTGACGACAAACAGGAATTCCTCGCCGGCATGCGATGCTCGCGGCGCCGATTTCAGCCGCGGCCGGATCAGAAACGGCTCCATCCGCTTTTGCGTGCGGCTTGCGGCCAGCGCCAGCAGGTCGAATCCGCCTTCCTGCACCGGTGCGCTCCGCTTCTGCTGGCGAAACAGCGTGTAGCGCGGCGCCGGTGTCGGATTGGGGTCGAACAGATAGGTGACGTTGACGTCGAGCGCGGCGGCCAAACGCAGCAAGGCGGCGACCGACGGCGTCTTCAGCCCGCGCTCAACCAGCGAGATATAACCGCGCGTCAGCTCGCTCAGAGTTGCGAGCTGGTCGAGCGTCAGTCCCTTGGCCGAGCGCAGCTGCCGCAGGTTGAAACCCACCGCCTCGGTTCTGCTGACATCAAGCAACGCCTGTCTCCATCATGCGCGTTCGCTCTTTTAGATAAAGCGCGGCGGTCCCGAAAGGGCCATTCGATGCCATCCGCGTGACCGCCGGCATGTTTCTCTCGGAAAACATTGCTGCAGATATTTCCAGCATCGGCAAGGATAATTTAGGCAAAGATGGCCTGAATCGTCGTTTTTACGCACACACAATGGGCATCTCGGGCTTTTTGCTGGTTTAGGCGTCAGATGCCGGTTTTGGTGCCGTTGATTTCCAACAGTAAACATGTTGGATTTTGCAACAAGAGTTCATTGCAGGTCACGGCATCAAGGTCGCATCATGATCAAGCGTTTAATTCCCGGCAAGCGGCTGAGTATGGCCACCATCCACGGCGGCCTTGTCTATCTCGCCGGCCAGGTGCCCGACGATCTCACCGTCGGCGTTGAAGCGCAGGCCAGGCAGGTGCTCGACAAGATCGATGCGCTGTTGGCCGCGGCCGGAACCGACAAGGCGTCAATCCTGACGGCGACGGTGTGGCTGCCGAATATCGCGGATTTCGCAGCCTTCAATACCGTGTGGGATGCCTGGGTGCCGGCCGGCGCATCGCCCGCGCGTGCCTGCGTCGAAGCCCGCCTCGCCAATCCATCCATCCGCGTCGAGATCGCGGCGATTGCAGCGATTCCTTAAATCCCGACGCCTGCGCTGGGGCGGCTGAAGGTCAGCGGAAGTCCAGAATTTTCGAACTACGCCTCCAAAACCGGAGGCGGAGAATGACGATATGCGTCCGAAATTTTGACCCCCTTCCTGGAGAGGAACGATCATGACCGTCGCAGAACAATTCAACACAGTGGAAATACCCGATGACGCGGCAACGTTGCGCCGCATCGTCTGGTCGAGCGTGATCGGCACCGCCGTCGAGTGGTACGACTTCCTGATCTACGGCGCGGCCACCGCGCTGGTGTTCAACAAGGTCTTCTTCGCCGCCGGCGATCCAGCGCTGGCGACGATCGCCGCCTTCGGCACCTATGCCGTCGGCTTTCTGGCGCGTCCACTTGGTGCCGCGATCTTCGGTCACTACGGTGACCGCGTCGGCCGCAAGGCGATGCTGGCGATCACCATCATGGTGATGGGGCTCGGCACCTTCCTGATCGGCCTGCTGCCGACCTATCAGCAGATCGGCATCGCCGCGCCGGTGCTGCTCATCGTGCTGCGCTTCCTGCAGGGCATCGGCCTTGGCGGCGAATGGGGCGGCGCGGTGCTGATGGTGGTGGAGAATTGTCCCACGCATAAGCGCGGCTTCCTTGGCAGCATGGTGCAGGTCGGCAATCCCGTCGGCAATCTCGCGGCGATCGGCATGTTCGCGCTGGTGTCGCAATTGCCCGAGAGCGAATTCCTGGCATGGGGCTGGCGCATTCCGTTCCTGATTTCCATTCTGCTGGTCGGCGTCGGTCTGTGGATCCGCCTCAGCATGGAAGAGACCCCGGCGTTCCGCGCGCTCAAGGCCAAGAACGAAGTCGCGAAAATGCCGATCGTGGAAATCTTCAAATATCATCGTCGCCCCTTTTTCACCGCGGTCGGCCTGAAGATCTCGGAGATCGCTTATGCCAGCATCGCCGGCGTCTTCATTATGTCCTACGCGACCTCGCGCCTCGGCCTGTCGCGTGGCCTGGTGCTGAACGGCGCGTTCATCGCGTCGTTTGTTGCGCTCTTCTCGATTCCCTTCTTTGGCTGGCTGTCCGACAAGGTCGGCCGCAAGACGATGTTCTATTCGAGCTGCATCTTTTCGGCGCTGTTCGCCTTCCCGATGTTCTGGCTGCTTGATACCCGCGATCCGACCATCGTGATCCTGACCATCGTGGCCGCCATCTCCTTCGGCCAGATGGTAATGTTCGGCATCGGTGCGCCCTGGTATTCTGAACTGTTCACCGCGAAGCTGCGCTACAGCGGTGCGTCCCTTGGCTTCCAGGTCGGCGCGGCGCTGAGCGGTGGGTTGAGCCCGCTGATTGCGGCCTCGCTGATGACCTGGGCTGGCGGTGCCACCTGGCCGGTCTCGGTGTTCCTGATCGTCTGTGCGCTGATCACCGGCACCGCGACCTTCGTCGCGCCGGAGATGGCGAACAAGGAACTGACCTGACAGCGATGGGGCGATACGTTCGTGTGTCGCCCCGCTTCGCGATCCCTTCAAACGACAGGACTGCGGCGATTTTCAAATGCGCAGAAGGATATGAGCGATGCTCGATACGTTGAATTCACCATCCACCACCGACAGCGCGGTCATTCCCGGCTGGACCGGCGTGGTGCGCCATCTCCACGTCACGCCGCGCGCCTTCCTGCCAATGCGCGAGATGCCCGAGCTGCAATTGATCGCCGGCAAAGGCATCGAAGGCGACCGCTACATGATCGGTCGCGAGGAGGGCTTTTACTCGCACAAGCCTGAGGACGGGCGGCAGGTGACGCTGTTCGAATTCGAGACGCTGGTGGCGCTGAAGCGCGACCACAATATCGACCTCGGCCCCGAGGAGCACCGCCGCAACGTCACCGTCGCCGGCGTGCCGCTCACCCATCTTGTCGGCCGCCAGTTCTGGCTCGGCGAAACCCTGCTGGAGGCAACGCGGCTGTCGATCCCGTGCCGACACATCGAGGAGATCACCGGCAAGGCGATCTTCGATCCGCTGATCAACCGCTCCGGACTGAACTGCAGGATCTTGCAGGGCGGCACCGTGCGCGTCGGCGATGCCGTGCGGAACGTGCAATGAAGCTGGCGATCACGACCGTCAAAACCATCGTCGATAAAATCGAGGACGGCGGAGCCGGCATCAAAATATTTTCGCTGGTGGATCCCGATCACTGGGAGCTGCCGTCGTTCCGGCCCGGCGCGCATATCGACCTGCATCTGCCGGGCGGAATGGTGCGGACTTATTCGCTCTGCAACGATCCAGCCGACAACGCGCGTTATGTGATCGCCGTGAAGCGCGAAGACGCCGGGCGTGGCGGCTCAATGAGGCTGCATGACGAGATCAAGGTCGGTGATCCCATCGGCGTGTCGCTGCCGCGCGGCGGCCTCGATCTTCCGGAAGACGTCACGCGCTTTGCTTTCGTTGCAGGCGGCATCGGCGTAACGCCGTTTCTCTCGGCGGCGGCCTATTTGAAGCGGATCGGGCGTCCGAAATTCACCCTGCATATGATTTCGCGTGGCGCGCCGCCGCTCGCCAGCCTGCTGACGCCGCTGCTGAAGACCGGACATCTCGTCATCCACGACACGTCGGTCTCCGGGCGGCCGGATATCGCGGCACTGATCGGCCGGCCATTGTCCGATGTTGGGTTAGGCTGCTGCGGTCCCGACAGCATGATCGACGACTTCGAACAGGCCTCGCGCGACTGGCCGGCGGACCGCGTGCACATCGAACGCTTCGTGCCGCCGCCACTGCCGGTCGATCCGAACGCGAAGCCGTACATTCTCGCGCTGTCGCGCTCGAAGCTGGAGATCCTGGTGACACCCGGCCAGAGCATGCTGTCGGCGCTTACCGAAGTCGGCATCGAGATTCCCGCCTCGTGCTGCGGCGGCATCTGCGGCTCCTGCAAGGTGGACTGGCTCGAAGGCCAACCGGTCCATCGCGACCGGGTGCTGTCGCCCAGGGAGCGCGAACGCAGTCTGATGGTCTGCGTCGCCGGCTCGGCGGATGACCGGCTGGTGCTGGATCTGTGAACGCGGGGCAGTGCGTCACCGTCATTGCGAGCTCTAGCAAAGTTGGCTTTGCCAACTTTGCTCTGAGCGAAGCACTCCAGAAACCACGAGTGAAGACTGGATTGCTTCGTCGCAAGGGCTCCTCGCAATGACGTAGCGAGAGGTCGATGCTCTTTTAAAGGCAGTCTGACTAATTTATAGTCGCTCTAAACCGATCGTGCGCTGCTCAATCCAGTGAGGCGGCAGTGCTGTCGCGATTGGCGTTGTCTGCGACAATGCGCTGCATCATGGCGATGAACGCGGCCTGTTCCGCCTTGGTCAGATTGCCCAGCGTCGCCCGATGCGCGTCACGGGCGGCGCTCTCGATCTTGTCCAGCAAGGCGGCGCCCGCAGGCGTCAACTTGCAGACTCGCGCGCGGCGATCGTCGCCGCTGACCGGACGCTCGACCAGGTTGCGGACTTCCAGCCGCTTCAGTGCGCCCGTCGTGGTCGTCCGATCCAGAGCAATATCAGCGGCTAAGGTGGTCTGATCGGCGGTTCCGCGCACCGCCAGCGCCGACAGCAGGCTGTATTGCAGTGGCGTCATCTCGAATGCGCCGCAGGCCTCCTGAAACAGCGCAACGTGGATCTGGTGCAGGCGCCGGATCAGGAAACCCGGCCGTTGCGGCAGCGGCCACGGTTTCTGCGCGGCCTCATCACGGCGCTTCTTCGCTCTTGGCAATGTGCTCTCCTGATACCGGCGACGTCCGCCGACTCGCGAATGACAGCTCACATTTCTTTTATGGCATGCTCTTTGCTTTTGTAAAATACGAAGTATGCTTCGTATTTTGGCGAGGGCCCGCAAGAGCCCGCCGAAACCTAGAGGAGAGCAAAATGTCCATCAGCGCCACATTCGACCTGCTGCTGCGCGGCGGTCGCGTCATCGATCCGGCTTCGGGCATCGATGGTTTGAAAGATGTCGCCATTCGCAACGGCAAGATTGCCGCCGTGCAGGCCGATATTCTGCCGACCAGCGCCAAAGAGGTGATCGACGTCACCGGCAAGCTCGTGCTGCCCGGCCTGATCGACACGCATGCTCACGTCTATCAGTATGTCAGCGGGCGTTTCGGAATGAATCCCGACATGGTCGGCGTGCAGTCTGGCGTCACCACGCTGGTGGATCAGGGCGGCCCGTCCTGCATGACGCTGCCGGGCTTTCGCCACTTCATCGCCGAGCCCGCGAAATCCCGCGTCTACGCCTTCCTGTCCGCCTATCTGGTCGGCGGCCTCGAAGGCCATTTCTATCCCAACCTCTACAGCCCGGACGGTGTCGATATCGACGCCACCGTGAAGTCTGCCAGGGCCAATCTCGATCTGGTGCGCGGCATCAAGGCGCATGCGGAAATCGGTGGCTTCGCGCGCTGGGGCATTCGCGTGCTGGAGATGGCGTCTGAGATCGGCCGCCGCGCCGACCTGCCGGTCTATGTGCATTTCGGCCAGCTCTGGGGCTTGCCGGAGAGCGGCACCAATGGCGAGGATGTTGATACGATCCTGGAGCGCGTGATCCCGCTGCTGCGTGCCGGCGACGTGCTGGCGCATCCGTTCACGCGGCATCCCGGCGGCTTCGTCAATCGCGAAGGCGAAGTGCATCCGGTGATTCAGGCGGCGCTCGATCGCGGCCTTAAGGTCGATGTCGGCCACGGCAGCCACTTCTCCTATCGCCTCGCGAAGAAGGCGATCGCCGCCGGCATCGTGCCGACCACGCTGGGCGCCGATATCCACGGCTACAACACCCATGTCCCCGCGCCGGCCGGCACGCCGGAAGAACATGAGGACGAGGAGAATCATCCCTTCGCCGGCCAGGCCAAGTTCAGCCTGGTGCAGGCGATGAGCTCGATGATGGCGCTCGGTCTCACGCTGGAGCAGGTGGTGCCGATGGTGACCTCGCATCCGGCCGAGATGCTGGGACTGTCGCACGAGATCGGTGCGCTCAAGGTTGGCATGGATGCCGACGTCTCGGTGATCGCCGAGAAGCCCGGCCGCTTCATCCTGCGCGACAACGAGAAAACCGAAGTCGTGGCGGATCGCCTGCTGCAGCCGGTGTTCTGTCTGCGCGCCGGCACCCGCTACGACGCCGTCGCCTCGATCCTGCCGCAAGCGGTCGCCGCGTAACGCGGCAACTTTTCAGTTGGAAGTGGGGGCCTGACCGTGCGCAATGAGCGCGATTTTTCGTCCGCGACGCCTGCCGAAGGGCAGGGCGTCGGCGCGCGTGTGCTGCGCAAGGAAGACGATCGCCTGATGCGCGGACGCGGCCAGTTCGTCGGCGATATCAGGCTCGCCGGATTGCAGGACGTCGCCTTCGTTCGCAGTCCGGTGGCGCATGCGCGAATCAGGGCGATCCATGTTCCCGAACGATATCGTGACGTGGTGTTCACCGCGGCTGACCTTGTCGGCGTCAAGCCGATCCGCGCCATCACGGGCCTTGCCGGTTTCAAGGTGTCCGACCAGCCGATTCTTGCTACCGACAAGATCAGACAGGTCGGCGAACTCGTAGCCATGTGCGTCGCGCCGACGCGTGCCGAGGCCGAGGACATCGCGGCTTCCGTTACCCTCGATCTCGAAGAACTTCCTGCCGTTCATGACATGCTGAAGGCGCGCGAGCCGGGCTCGCCGCTGGTGCATGAGCACTGGGGCGACAATATTTTTCTCGAGAGCTTCTTCGAGCTCGATATCAGCAGCGCGCTCGATGCGCCGATCAAGGTGACGCGCGAGATCTCGACCGCGCGGCAATGCATGTCGCCGCTGGAAGGTCGGGGTGTCGTCGCCACGTTCGATCATCGTCTCGATCAGCTCACGCTCTATACGGGCAGTCAGATGCCGCACATTGTGCGCAACGGACTGTCCGATTGCCTTGAGATGGATCAAGGACAGATACGAATTGTCTCGCCGGATGTCGGCGGCGGCTTCGGCCACAAGGGCATTCTGCTGCCGGAGGAAGTCTGCCTGTCGTGGCTGAGCATGAAGCGCGGCTTTCCGGTGCGCTGGATCGAGGACCGCCGCGAGCATCTCACCGCCAGCGCCAATTGCCGCGAGCATCACTACAAGATCACCGTCTATGCCGATCGTGACGGCACGCTGCGCGGCATCGATTGCGAGGCCACCGTCGATTCCGGCGCCTACTCGTCCTATCCGTTCTCGGCGTGCCTCGAAGCCGCGCAGGTGGTCAGCATTCTGCCCGGCCCGTATCAGATGCCGGCCTATCGCTGCCGGACATTTTCGGTGGCTACCAACAAGTGTCCGATCCTGCCCTATCGCGGTGTTGCCCGTACCGGCGTCTGCTTCGCGCTGGAAATCATGATCGACGCGGTGGCCGTCGCCGCGGGGCTGGAGCCCGGCGAGGTGCGGCTGCGCAATCTGGTGCGGCCGGAGCAGATGCCGTTCGACAACATCACCAAGAAACATTTTGACAGCGGCGATTATCCGGAAGCGATGCGCCGTGCGCTTAAGATGATCGACATCGATGCGGTGCGCGCGCGGCAGCGCAAGAGCGAGGCCGATGGGAGGCTGATCGGCGTCGGGCTGTCGATCTATTGCGAACAGGCTGCGCATGGCACCTCGGTCTACGCCGGCTGGGGCATTCCCATGGTGCCCGGCCATGAGCAGGCCACCGCGCGCCTGACGCCGGATGGCGGATTGGAAATCAAGGTCGGCGTGCATTCGCACGGCCAGGGCATGGAGACGACGCTGGCACAGGTCGCCCATGAAATGCTCGGGGTCGATGTCTCAAAAATTCGTGTCGTACATGGCGACACCGCGATGACGCCATATTCCACCGGCACCTGGGGTTCGCGCGCGATGGTGATGGCCGGCGGCGCGGTGGCAACAGCGTGCCACGAACTCGGCGAACGCGCCAAGCGGATCGGCGCCAAGCTGCTGCAACTCGATCAGGCCGAGGTCGTATTGCAGGATGGCGAGATTCGCGGCGCCAGCGGCAGCGTCACGCTGAAGGAAATCGCGCACACCTGGTATCGCCGCCCGCAGGATCTGCCGAGCGATGTCGATCCCGGCGGGCTCGAAGCCACCTCCGGCTACAAGCCACAGCGCGATTCCGGCACGTTCAGTTATGCTGCGCACGCGGTGACCGTCGCGGTCGATCCCGATCTCGGCGATGTAGAGATTCTGGACTACGTGATCGTCGAGGACGGCGGCGTGCTGGTCAATCCGATGATCGTCGATGGCCAGATCTATGGTGGCCTCGCGCAAGGCATCGGCACCGCGCTCTACGAAGAGATGCCGTTCGACAGTGCCGGCCAGCCGCTCGCCACTACGCTGGCCGACTATTTGCTGCCGGGCCCGACCGAAGTGCCGGCGCCGCGTCTCGATCATATGGAGACGCCGTCGCCCTACACGAAGTTTGGCGTCAAGGGGATCGGCGAGGGCGGCGCCATCGCGCCGCCGGCGGCGATCGCCAATGCGGTCAACGACGCGTTGCGCGGCCTTGGCGTCGAACTGCTGCATTCGCCGATCACGCCGCGCCGCATTATCGAAGCCATCCTCGATGCACGAGACGTGGAAAGGCCGGCGGCATGAAGCCGGCCCCCTTCGCCTATGAACGCCCGCGCGATCTGCCGGCCGCGCTTGCCGCGATGGCGGGCACCGATGGCGTAATCAAGATCATTGCCGGCGGCCAGTCGCTCGGCCCGATGCTGAATCTGCGCCTCGTCGCGCCGGATTTGATCGTCGATATCGCAGGGCTTGCCGAGTTGAAGCATGTCGAACGCAACGGCGACGATCTGGTGATCGGCGCCTGCGTCACCCATGCCGACATCGAGGACGGTCGCATTCCCGACGTCACCCGCGGCGCCATGCAGCGCGTCGCCAGCGCCATCGCCTATCGCGCAGTGCGCAACCGCGGCACCATCGGCGGCTCGCTCAGCCATGCCGATCCCTCCGCGGACTGGGTTTCTGCGCTGTCGGCACTCGGTGCGACGCTGGCGCTTCGCAGCGTCGCAGGCACACGCAGTGTTGCGATGAAGGATTTTATCTTGGGTGCGCTCGAAAGCGTGCTGCGGCCGGGCGAAATCGTCGAGAGCGTACGCGTGCCCATGATGACCGCGTCGGCGCGCTGGGGTTACGCCAAGAGCTGCCGCAAGACCGGCGAGTTCGCTCACGCCATCGGCGCAGTGCTGATCGATCCCGGGGCCGGAACCGCGCGCGTGGTGATCGGCGCCGTCGAGGCTGCGCCCATCATTATTGAAGATTCCGCCGAACTGTTCGGTGGTCGCATCACCAGCGATTTCGCCAGGCGCTTTGATCCGCGCGTGGCCGACACGTTGCTGTCCAAGGCCGGCATCGCCCATGCCGCCGACCGGCACATTCATGTCGCCGTGTTGCGCAAGGCGATCGCGGAGGCCGCGGCATGAACACCATCGAACTCACCGTCAACAACCGCGCGATCAATGCGCTGGTCGAACCGCGCACCAGCCTCGCTGATCTGATGCGCGACAGGCTCGATCTCACCGGCACTCACCTCGGCTGCGAGCACGGCGTCTGCGGCGCCTGCACGTTGCTGCTCGACGGCGTGCCGGCGCGATCCTGCATCACCTATGCCGTCGCCTGCGATGGTGCCGAAGTCACCACCATCGAAGGTCTCGATGACGACGAGATCGCGACCGAATTGCGCGCGGCATTCAACCGCGAGCACGCCTTGCAATGCGGCTACTGCACGCCGGGCATGCTGGTGTCGGCGCGCGATCTGGTGCGGCGGCTGCCGGTGGCCGACGAACAGCAGATCCGGATCGGCATGAGCGGCAACCTCTGCCGGTGCACTGGCTATGTCGGCATTATCAGCGCCGTGCAGTCGGTGATCTCGGCGCGCCGCGCCCGCGACATCGCGCCGGAGCCGGATGCCGGCCGCAAGATTCTCGGGCCGGCAGGATCCGGCCACAAGGCCTGCGTGAGCGGGGAAAAGGCTGCGCCAGTGCGTCCGGCTGCGGCCGAAACCGTGAACGCGATTGCACCGCTCGACATTCCCGATTTCACCCCGTCCACCACCCTCGAACAGCAGTTCAGCGTCGCCCATCCGCCGGCAAAAGTATTCGCGCTGTTCGACGACATCGCCGCCGTCGCCTCGTGCCTGCCCGGTGCATCGCTGACCGGCGTGCCGACACCGCAGCGCGTCGAAGGTGCGATCCGGGTCAAGATCGGCCCGATCACCGCGAATTTCAACGGCGCTGCGCGGGTCGAGCGCGATCCCGCGACTCTGTCCGGCCGCATCCTCGGCACCGGTACCGACCAGCGCAGCCGCTCTTCGACGCAGGGCGAAATCCGCTATCGGCTGCTGCCGATCGAAGACGGCGCCGCGACGCGGGTCGAGCTATCGATCGGCTACAGCCTGACCGGCATGTTGGCGCAGGTCGGTCGCAGCGGGCTGGTGCGCGATCTCGCGGCGCGATTGATCGCGGAGTTCGCCGGCAATCTTGACCGCCGCCTCTCGGGTAAAGGCGCAGCGGCGGCGCCGGTTGCCGACCTCAATGGAATTTCGCTGATCTTCGGTCTTTTGCGTGAGCGTGCGGCGACGTTTGTCCGCCGGCTCATTGGACGAGACGGAGACCCGGCGTGAAGGATCGACGTTTGCGCACCTGGCGGAACGGCGAAGTTTGGACTGCGCAGTTTTCAACAGCGTTAGATTGGAGAACCACATGACACGAACGTTCAAAGCTGTTCCGGCGATCGCCCTGGCGCTCGCTCTACTTGACAGTGCAGCCTATGCGCAAACCGTCAAGATCGGCGTCAACGAGCCCTTGACCGGCGCCTTCGCCGCATCGGGCACCTATGTCGTCAACGGCGCCAAGATCGCTGCCGACGAGATCAACGCCAAGGGCGGCGTGCTCGGCAAGAAGATCGAGTTGGTCATCGAAGACAACAAGAGCAACCCGACTGAAGCCGCTGCGGTCGCGGAAAAGCTGATCACCCGTGACAAGACGCCCGTCATGATGGGCGCCTGGGGCTCCAGCCTGACGCTGGCCGTGATGCCGAAGCTGGTTGAATACGAGATCCCGATGGTCGTCGAGACCTCCTCGGCGGGCAAGATCACCACCTCGGGCAATCCCTACATCTTCCGCATCTCGCCGCCGTCGGCGGTGGAGGCTGCGGCGTTCAGCAAGATCGTCGACAAGCTGGCGCTGAAGAAGGTCGATTTCCTCGTCATCAACAATGACTGGGGCCGCGGCACCGCGGAAGACTTCGGCAAGATGATGAAGGACAAGGGCATCACCATCGGCCAGGTCGAGACCATGGACCAGTCGGCGCAGGACATGAGCGCGCAGCTCTCCAAGCTGAAGGCGACCGATTCCGAAACCATCATTGTGACGACGGCCGTCGATCAGCTCACGCTGATCTTCAAGCAGGCGGCAGCGATCGGCCTGAAGAAGCGCATCATCACCACCGGTGGCTCGCAGAACCCGGACCAGATCATCGCGCAGGCGGGTGCTGCCGCCAACGACACCATGCATCTGACTACGTTCTTGCCGTGGCTGCCTGAGAAAACCCCGAACCCCGAAGCCACCAACTACTTCATCACCGAGTGGAAGAAGCGCGGTTTCGAATTCGCCGGCGTGACCGAAAGCTTCCGCGGCTATGACGGCATCCGCACCGCGGCCGCCGCCATCGAGAAAGCGGGCAAGGCAGAACCGGCGGCGATCAAAGCCGCGCTGTGGGAGATCAACATCAAGGGCCTGAACGGCGACATCGTGTTCAAGAAGTCGGGCCCGGCCGGTCAGGAAAGCGGCCAGAGCATGCCGAACGTCTACCTGATCGAGATTGCCAACGGCAAGGTCGGCCTGAAGTCGCTCTGAGTTTGAAGACGTCATTCCGGGGCGCCTGCAGCGCGAGCTGCAAGCGAACCCGGAATCTCGAGATTCCGGGTCTTCGCCACAGCCGGCAACAGCCGTCTGTGGCGAATCCCGGAATGACCAAGAGGGAATGATTTGAACGAACTCCTGCAACATCTGGTCAACATGCTAGTCCTCGGCGGCACCTATGCGCTGCTGGGCATCGGGCTGACGCTGATCTTCGGCATCATGAATGTGGTGAATTTCACCCATGGCGTGCTCTACACCTTCGGCGCCTACATGATGTTCATCGTCGTGCACCAACTCGGCATGAATTTCTTTCTGGCGCTGCCGGTGGCGATTGCCGCTGGCTGGCTGCTCGGTGCCGCCATTGAATTGCTGTTGCTGCGGCCGCTGCGTGGCTCTGACATCGATACCACCATGCTGGTGATGATCGGTGCCTGGATCGCGATGCAGTCCGGCGCGCTGTGGATCTGGGGCGGCGTGGCGAAGTCGGTATCGAACCCGTTCCCCGATGCGCCGCTGGTGCTGGGCCCGGTCTCGGTCTCCTGGCTGCGGCTGTTCGTGCTGGCCGCGGCAGGGCTGCTGATCGTCATCGCCTACATGCTGATCAACCGCACCAAACTCGGCCGCGCCATGCGCGCCACCTTTCAGGATCACGACACCGCAGCCCTGATGGGCGTCAATGTCAGCCTGATCTACACCTCGACTTTTGCCTTGGGCTCCAGCCTTGCGGCTGCGGCCGGCGCGCTGCTCGGCCCGGTCTATGTGATCTTCCCGCAGATGGGCGATCTCGCCGCTGTGAAGGCCTTCGCCATCGTCATTCTCGGCGGCCTCGGCAACATCACTGGCGCGGTGATCGGCGGCTTCATCCTCGCATTGGCGGAAGAACTCGGTGCCGGCTACGTGTCGTCGGGCTATCGCGACGCCATGGGTTTTCTGATCATCATCGCGGTGCTGATCTTCAAGCCGACCGGGCTGTTCGCCCGCGCGGAGCGGGTCGGATGAACCAGATCGCGACGCTCATCAGCTTGGCCGTCTTCGCCTCGGTGCCGCTGTGGCTGCAGGATCCGTATCTGCTCAACGCGCTGATCACCACCGGCATCTTCATCATCGGCGCCATGAGCCTGAACCTGCTGCTCGGCTTCACCGGCCAGCTCAGCCTAGGCCATATCGCCTTCTTCGGCATCGGCGCCTATGTCAGCGCGCTGACCTCGCTCGGCTTCGACGTCGGCATTGTCGGCGATTTCCATATCGTGCATGTGCCGTGGCCGCCGATCGTCGGCTTCGTGCTGGCGATTATCATCTCCGGCTTCTGCGGCTATCTGGTCGGCCGGCTGTCGTTCAGTGTGCGCGGCGCGTATTTCGTCATCGTCACCATCTCCTTTGCCGAAGTGGTCCGGCTGGTGGCGCTGAACTGGGTGGAGCTCACGCAAGGCCCGCTGGCGCTGACCAACATTCCATCCATTACCGTGGGACTGCCCGGCCTCGGCTACCTCGTTCTGAAAACGAAGTTGCAGAACTACTATCTGGTACTGGTCGTCGCGGCGGCTGCATATTTCCTGATCTCGCGCCTGGTGCATTCGCATTTCGGCCGCGCGATGCGCGGCTTGATGGAAAACGAAACCCTCGCCGTTGCGGTCGGCATCGATGTCACCAAGACGCTGACGTTGGCAGCGGTGATCTCCGCCGGCATCGCCGGTGCGGCCGGTAGTCTCTATGCGCATTACATCCGCATCATCGATCCCGACGTCTTCGCCTTCATCAACACGGTGACGATGGTGATCATGGTGGTGAGCGGCGGCAAGGGCTCGCTGGCGGGACCCGTGGTTGGCGGCGTGATCTTCGGCCTGTTGCCGGTTTTCCTGCGGCCAGTGATGCCGCCGGAGGCGCAGTGGATCACTTATGGCGGCGTGCTGATTCTGATCCTGTTCGTGTTGCCAAGAGGCATCGTGCCGTCGCTGGCGCCACGTTTGGGGCTGTCGCGCGCCAAGGGCAATAAGGCCGTCAAGGTTACCGAGCGTACTGCCGAGGAGCGCGCGTGATGGCTGAAGCCGTTCTCAGCATCGAGCACGTCGGCGTGCAGTTCGGCGGCCTGGTCGCGCTGTCGGATCTCGATTTCACGGTCGGCGAAGGTCAGATCGTCAGCCTGATCGGGCCGAACGGAGCTGGCAAGACCACCGCCTTCAACGTCATGACCGGCTTCCTCGATCCCACCAAGGGCGTGGTGAAATATCGCGGCACGGTGCTCAATGGCCTGAAGCCGCATGAGATAGCGGATCTCGGCCTGATCCGCACCTTCCAGCGCACCAGCGTCTTCCCCAATGACACCGTCTACGACAACGTGCTGATCGGCCTGCATCGTCAGGGCAAGCTGGGTCTGGTTGAAGCCATTTTGGGATTTCCGCGCGCACGGGCTTCGGAGCGTGCGCAACGCGAACGCGCCACCGAGCTGGTGCGCTGGATCGGGCTGGAGGCCCGCGCCAACGATCTCGCGGGCTCGCTGTCCTATGGCGAGCAGCGGCTGGTCGGCGTCGCGCTGGCGCTGGCGGCGCAGCCCTCGATGTTGCTGCTCGACGAGCCCGTTTCCGGCATGAACGCGTCGGAGACCCATACTTTCGTGCAGCTGATCCGCAGCATAAGAGATCGCGGTGTCACCATCCTCTTGGTCGAGCACGACATGCCGATGGTGATGAGTGTGTCGGACCGTATCGTGGTGCTGAACTACGGCCGCATCATCGCGGCGGGCGCGCCGGAGACCATTCGTAACGATCCCGCCGTCATCGAAGCCTATCTGGGGCAAGGCGCGAAGGAGGTCGCGAAGCATGCTTGAAATCCGCGACATGGTTTGCGCCTACGGCCAGGTCACCGCGCTGAAAGGCGTGACGCTGTCAGTGAAGGCCGGTCAGTTGGTGGCGCTGATCGGCGCCAATGGGGCTGGCAAGAGCACGACGCTGCGTGCGATTTCGGGCCTCGTGCCTGCGCGCTCGGGCAGCATGATGTTCGAGGGCGAGGACATCGCCGGCGCCAGCCCGCAGCGCGTGCTGACCAAAGGCATCGCGCATTGCCCGGAAGGGCGTCGTGTCTTTCCGCACATGACGGTGGCGGAAAATCTCGACATGGGCGCCTATCTGCGCTCCGACACGTCGGAGGTTGCCGCCGATCGCGATCGGATCTACGGCGAATTTCCGCGGCTCGCCGAACGTCGCAAGCAGGCGGCCGGCACGCTGTCCGGCGGCGAGCAGCAGATGCTGGCGATCGGCCGGGCGCTGATGTCGCGTCCCCGGCTGGTGATGTTCGACGAACCGTCGCTGGGCCTGGCGCCCAATATCGTCGAGCGCACCTTTGCGATCATCCGCGCGATCCGCGACGCCGGCACCACGGTGCTGCTGGTCGAGCAGAACGCCTTCGCGGCGCTGGAGATGTGCGATCATGCCTACCTGCTGGAGGCCGGACGTGTGGTGCTGTCCGGCGCCGGCGTCGATCTGATCGAGAACGAGCATGTGCGACGGGCCTATCTTGGCGGGTGAGGAAAATCCCGCCAGGTGGGTCGCAGTCTGCGCCAAGGATCGCCTGACGGAACAGAAAATCATTTGCGCGAAGGTAGGCGGCGTCGACCTCCTCATCATCAAGGACGATGAGCAGCTCTATGCCTGCGAGCGCGCCTGCCCGCACGAGCAGGCCGATCTCAGCCTTGGCCGCATCGCTGACGGCCAGCTGCATTGCCCGCGCCATCTCGCCTGGTTCAGTCTTGTCGATGGTACAATCTCACCGGGGTGGCCGAGCCGCGCCTTGCGGCGCTATCCCGTGCGTGCCGCCGATGGACAGATCTGGATCGATGCGGACGCGTTGTCGGTACTGTAGTTCGATCGGTATCAGGCACTTCGCACTGCAACAATTGGTTAGATGTATTGACGATCGCGCCTGCTCGGGCCGAAACATTCATTCGTGTTGTCACATTAATCTTTGCTCGATTAAAAAATTGAGTTACTAATACAATGTGCAGTTGCCGAAGAGTGACGCACAGCTTTGTTAACTTGCGCTTTCGATCTGATGAATTGCGCCGATACGACAAGCCAATACTATAAAAGAAAACTGGGGGACGAGACAATCATCGCCATCGATAGGACAGCTCCGTTCTACGATTCTCGTGGCTGGATGCAGTGGCCCGGGAACGAGAATTATTCATTCCAGTTCATGCGAGTGCTCGGCGCCGCGCAAGAGGGCGGCAGCACGGTTTCGGAATGCTTGCTGGCGGCAAGCGGCATCGATCCGGCTTGCGAGGAAAGCTGGTACCAGCAATGGAAAAAAGCGGCTGACCTCAACAAGGCGCGCGGCGATATCGCGCTGGCCAGGGGCCACGTCAAAACGGCGCTGAGCAACTGGCTACGCGCGGCTAACTATTATAGCACAGCGCAGGCCTTCATGAAGGTTTGCGACGTCAGGCGCGACACGGCGCTCACGCAAATGCTCGCGTGCTCACAGCTATATCTGCGGCATGTGACGCCGGTGGGCGAGGTAGTGGAAATTGCGTGGTCGGACGACAAGACCCTGCAGGGCTACTTTCTTCCCGCTCCGGGCCGATCGCGGCGGGCGCCGGTCGTGGTCTGCATCGGTGCGCCAGACCAGTACAAGGAGGAACACCTCTACCGGATGCCGCGCTATGCGCATGAGCGAGGCTTGTCGCTGCTTTTGGTCGATCTTCCCGGCCAGGGATATCGCCGAACCGCAAATCATGCGTTCGGGCGCTATGATATCGAAACCGCGATCAGCAACTGGGTCGATTATCTGGTCGATCGCAGTGATGTCGATCCGCGCAAGATCGCCATTTTCGGCGATGGGTTGGGCGCATCCTTTGCCACCCGCGGTGCCGCGTTCGACGACCGATTTGCGGCGGCGGTCTGCGATGCCGGGATTTGGGATCTGCACGAGCGGGCGTTTCTCGCCACCCGGCTGTCAGGCGGAACCGCCACTGCCGACTTTGCCGATGACATCGATAAACTCTGCCGCAGCAGCATCGCGAGAAATATCCGGTGCCCGATGCTGGTGGCGCTGGGCGAACATGACTGGCTTGACGCCGGTCACGTTACCCAATGTTGCGATGCTCTGATCGCCGGCGGGCAGGAGATCGAACTTAAGATATTCTCTGCATCCGAAACGGCAGCATCGCACGCCCAGCTCGATAACCCGACCATCGGAAACGAGTTTATCTTCGACTGGATCGCGGACCGACTCGGCCGCAAGAAATAGGCCGGTTGCTACGGCGTGAAATCCACAGCGCCGCTGCGATCAGCCGTCCACCGCCAGCATCAGCGTCGCCTTCTCCAGGCGATTCTTCAGCGCTGCCAGTTGGTCGGTAATCTCCTTCAAGGTGCGGTCATCGAACCCGGCAAGAACGAAATCCTTCAGCTGTTCGCGTCGCGACGAAAGCAACGCAATCTTCTTGCTGGCCTTGTCGGACAACGACATCAGCACCACCCTGGCATCTTCGCTTGACGGTACCCGGCGCGTGAAGCCGTTCTTTTCGAGCATTTTGGACTGGGTGGTGACAAAGGACGGGTCGACATGAAGCATGGCCGAGACGTCTTTGACCGGTACCCCCTTGCCCCGATCCAGGTCGCCGATGGCCATCAGGATCATCCACTGCGGGCCGCTGATTCCCAGTTCCTTCGCCCAGAAATGCCGAATCTCCTCCAGATGGACGTTGATCGAGGCGATGTCCCAGACGAACTGCCGGACGATCTCCTGATTCTTGCCGTGCACATCTGCCGTTGGCGGTTTCTGACTGTCGTTGGCCGACCCCATCCGCTTGGTCGTGCTCGGTCGTTCCGCCATTTCGATATTCCCGGACATTTGCAAAATACATAACTGGATCAATTGATTGAACGAGGCAACCGGCAATATGTCGCTGTTGCCGATAAACCACACTGCGTCGCGATAAAGTTACATGAGTTGATAAAGTATTTTGCTTCTAAGAGTTGCACAGGCATTGTCGATCACGGCGATGGGGCAACCCGCGATCGTCCCGTTGAAGTGGTTCGCTTTAGTACCTCGCGTTATGCGGGTGTGTCCGAAAACGCGAAGTGCTTGGCGGTTAGTCTGGGGACTAGGGGAACTAATCTTCGGGTGTTTACGCCCAGCGGATCCGGAACCTTCCCTTTAAGAACAACTTGGAGGTTTAACATGACGATGATTAAGAGCCTTATTCTCGGCTCAGCGGCGGGTCTGATCGCCATGAGCGGAGCGCAGGCAGCCGATCTTCCGGTGAAGGCCAAAGCGGTCGAATACGTGAAAATCTGCTCCCTCTACGGCGCCGGCTTCTATTACATCCCGGGCACCGATACCTGCATCAAGATCGGCGGCGCGATCCGCCTCGATACCGCGTTCAACGGGGGTAGCTACGACGTTCCGTTCCTTCAGGGCGGCGCCGGCGGCAACAATCTCTGGACCAAGAACAACTTCACCACTCGCGAGCGCCTCAACCTCACGGAAGATACGCGTACCGCGACTGAGTACGGTGTTCTGCGTACCTACGCCAACGTCCAGTTCGACTTCCTGCAGGGCCGCGAGACCATCGCTGGTGGCTATGTCGAAGTCGACTACGCGTTCATCCAGTTCGCCGGCTTCACCTTGGGTAAGGCTGTTTCGCAGTTCGACCCGCAGTGGACGCTGGCCCGGCCGAACATCTCGTCCGGCTTGTTCCAGGGCTCCAACAACGCGACCGGTATCGCGCAGATCGCCTACACCGCTTCCTTCGGAAACGGCGTGTCGGGCACGATCTCGCTCGAAGACGGCCAACCCTACCGCACGGCAGGCGTCTACAACACGTCTGGCTTCATCCTTGCACCGGGCGCCAACCCGTTCCTGACCATTGGCTATGGTGGTTCTCCGAACGGTGGTACGAACACCTTCCTCGGCAACGCTGCTGGCGGCGATCACATTCCTGAAATCGTCGGCAACATCAAGGTCGACCAGGCTTGGGGTACCTTCAACTTCGGTGCCGCCGGCCACAACATCACGACCGGCTTCAACACCGCGAACAGCAACCTGACCGGTCACCCGGACGACAAGTGGGGTTACGCGGTCACCGCAGGCCTCAGCCTGACCCAGCTGCCCACCGGTACTGGCGACAGGTTCTTGGTTGAAGCCACCTACGCGGATGGCGCTGCCAAGTACGTGTTCGGCGGTACGGTTGACACCACCGGCGGCGGGCGCTTCTCGCGCGTCAACGGCAACTCGCTCGGCTTCGGCTACATCCTCGATGGCGTGTTCGCTCCGGGCGGTTCCATCCAGACCTCCAAGGCCTGGCAAGTTGATGCGGCGTTCGAACATTACTGGACCCCGCAGTGGCGTACGTCGGTGTTCGGTTCGTACAGCAAGATCTCGTACGGTGGTGCTGGTGATGCGTTGCTGGCCGCCGCCTTCGGAGCTGGTGGACGACTTGGCATTCAGGCAGCTTCCACTGCTGCGATCAGCCCGATCACGGCTGGTATCCTGAACGCAACCGGCAACTTCAGCTTGAGCGTTGCCCAGATCGGCACCAAGACAGCTTGGACCCCTGTCAAGGATTTGACCTTCTCGGCTGAGTTCATCTACAGCCGTCTCGGCCAGGGCCTGTCCGGCACCTACACGTCGGTCGCCGCACCGACGGGTCAAACCGCCGGTCAGGTGTTCAACCTCGGAAACCAGAACACCTACAATGGTGCGGTCCAGGCGATCCGCTCCTTCTGATCTTGATCGTCTGACGACGCTCACCGTCTGAAAAAAAGACCCCCGGCAGGAAACTGCCGGGGGTTTTTGCTTGCGCCCGCCGCCCTGCGCAGGACGCGCCCCGCTGCTGTCGACCTCGGTCCGCCGTGCGTCTATAACGCCGGCTTGTTGAGTCCGGGAACGTGAAGGTCTTGCAAGCGAATGGCGACTGCCGCTGAACTGTTCAAACGTGCCGTCTCGTCCTTTCAGCAGGGGCGGCTCGACGAGGCCGAGCGTGATTTCAGGAAGTTTTTGCGCAAAGACCCGAAGAATCTGGCGGCGCTGAATATCCTGGCGATCGTTCTTGTCGCGCTGAAGCGTTACGCTGAAGCCGAGCCGTATTTGAAATCGGCGCTTCGCATCAACGCGACCTCCGACGCCACGTTCTACAATTACGGCCTCGTTTTGAAGGCACTGGGGCGGCCCGATGAGGCGCTGCAACGCTTCACGGAATCGCTGGCGATCAATCCCGGCAATGCCGAAAGCTGGAACAACCGCGGCACGGTGCTGAACGATCTCCGCGATTACGCCGCCGCCATTGCCGACTTCGATCAGGCGATAGCTCTCAATCCGCGATATCCCGCGGCATTCTTCAACAAGAGCAAGTCGCTGGCCGAGCTGAAGCGCTATGACGAGGCGCTGGCCGCTTGCGACCAGTCGCTCGCGCTGCAGCCCGACCTGGTCGAAGCCTGGTTCTGCCGCGGCTTCATCTTTCAGCAGATGCGGCGGCCAGACGAGGCCGCGAACGCCTATGCCCGCGCGCTGCAGATCAGTCCTGATCTCCCGCTGCTGAAAGGCAATCTGCTGCACCAGAAGATGCTGCTGTGCGACTGGAACGGGACAGATCGCCTGATCGCGGAGATCGAGCGCGATCTGGCGTCCGGAAAGCTCTCCGCGGAGCCGTTTGGCTGGCAAGGCGTCGCCACCTCGGAGCGCAGCCTCCAACTCTGCGCCATGCTCTACAATGCGTCGCGGTTTCCGGCGCATGATTATGTGTCCGATTCCGTGCGGTCTGCGGCCGGTGCTAAAATCCGAATCGGCTATCTGTCCGGCGAGTTTCGCCAGCAGGCGACATCGCTGCTGCTGGTCGGCGTGCTCGAGCAGCACGACATCAGGCAGTTCGACATCTTCGCCATCGATAACGGTTTCGACGACGGTAGCGCGACACGACAGCGTATCAACGCGTCCGTGCAAGGCGTCATCGATATCGCAGGTTTAAGCGACCCGCAGGCCGTGGCGGCGATTCGCGATCAACGCATCGATATTCTGATCAACCTCAACGGCTATTTCGGTGACAACCGCACCGGCGTGTTCGCGCGACGCGCGGCACCGATCCAGGTCAACTATCTCGGTTTTCCCGGTACGCTTGGCGCCGGCTATATGGACTACATCATTGCCGACCAGCACGTGCTGCCCGCGGAGCACCGGCCATTCTACGCCGAGAAGGCCGCCTGGCTGCCGAACTGCTATCAGGCCAACGACGACAGGAAGGAGATCGCAGCGCAGACCTTCACGCGGGAAGAATGCGGCCTTCCCGCCGAGGGAGTTGTGTTCTGCTGCTTCAACAACGCCTACAAGATCACGCCGGCCGTCTTCGATGTCTGGATGCGCATCCTGACGCAGGTGAAGGGCAGCGTCCTCTGGCTGCTCGACGACAGCGCAGCGGCGGTGGCGAACTTGCGACGCGAGGCCGCCGCGCGCGGCGTTGATGCGAACCGCATCGTTTTCGCCGCGCGGCTGCCGGTGCCGGAGCATCTGGCGCGACATCGCATCGCCGACCTGTTTCTCGACACGCTGCCCTACAACGCCCACACCACCGCGAGCGATGCGCTGTGGGCCGGCCTGCCGGTGTTGACCTGCCTTGGCGAAACGTTTGCGGGCCGCGTGGCCGCGAGCCTTCTGCACAATCTGCGTCTGCCGGAATTGATCACCGCAACGCTCGAAGACTACGAGCGGCTGGCGATTGAGCTTGCAGCCAACCCGGACCGGCTGGCGCAGATCAGAGGAAAACTGTCAGATAATCGCCTGACCTCCCCCGCGTTCGACACCCGGCTTTTCACCCGCCAACTCGAAGCGGTTTTTCGCGCTATGGTTGAACGGCACAGGGCTGGCCTGGCGCCAAGCCACATCGCGGTACCCGGTTGATCCCAGGTCATCCACAACCCAATTTAAATGATTAAATAAGGTATTGTGGTCAACGGTCTAAATCATGTATTGTGATCGGGCGCAGCCGGCAAATCCTTTGACGGCCCTGTCTTCAAGGAGACACGCGAACTTTAATGTAAACCTCCGAAACCACCGGCAATGCCCTGCCGGTGGTTTTTCGGTTTTGGAACCTGATTCGCGGCTCACTGGCCGCCGATGCTGGATCCATATCTAGTGGGACGTCGGCTCGGTTTGACGCCGCTTTCGCCTCGAAAGCCGCTGAATCTCTTTGAAAAGGCTCGGAATCGCTGCCATCGGGACCGGCAGCGTTGGACCGAAATAGTCGCAGCGGTATTTCAAGTAGCAATAGCTAGCACTGATTGCATATCAGGCCTGACGTGCTATCTGACCGAAATTGCTACAGATTTTCTTGCTTTACGAGGAAGTTGTAGCTAAAAGCCGCACATCGCGGAGAGTATGAATAATGGCGCACAACTACGCAATCAACGACGACGTCCACCACCAGCTGCAGGGCCCGCAGGGCCGCTCGATGGTCAAGGAACGCAGCGTTTACACGATCACCTCCTGCTTGCCCATCGAAGCCGACGGCCGTCCGCGCTACCGCATCAAGAGCAAGACCGAGAACGTCGAACGCGTCGTCACCGAAGAGCAGATCAGCCGGCTCGGCTGATGACGTTCGGTGTTCGGACTGCTCATCGCAGTTCGAACAATACGTATCTGTATCTAACGAGATGAGCCTTTCGCGAGGCTGTCGGCCTCGACCGGAGAAGCGGCGCTGCGCCGCGACTCTAGGGATGATGCGGCCTCGGTTCGGGGTGGCATAAGGCGCCGCCTCAGCGATGGCGAGCTGACGCCCGTCGAAAGACGGTTCCCCGCGTCCCGCTTCGCAGGTTGCGGTATTGGCAATCCGCGCCGTATGCTGAGGCAGGGGCGGAAATGAAAAACCACACACGCGATTATCGCGCCGCGCCGCCGTCTTCACGATGTGGTCCGAGCGGGGCGTCCTTTGATTGAAAAGCTTGAACTGCTGCTGTCGCTGGCGAAGGAACGGCATTTCGGTCGCGCCGCCGAAGCCTGCGGCGTCACCCAGCCCACCATGTCCACCAGCCTCAAGCAGCTAGAGGATATGCTCGGCGTCATGCTGGTGCAGCGCGGCTCGCGCTTCCAGGGCTTTACGCCGGAGGGCGAGCGCGCGCTGGACTGGGCGCGCCGCATTGTCGGCGACGCGCGTGCGATGAAGCAGGAAATCAACGGCCTCAAGGATAGCCTGTCCGGCGAGATCCGCATCGCCGCGATTCCCACCGTACTCGGCATGGTGGCTTCATTGACGACGCCATTCCGCGCCCGGCATCCCGATGTCCGCTTCCGTGTGGTGTCCTGCACCTCGGCGGCCGTGCTCGGCCTGCTGGAAAATCTCGAAGTCGATGCCGGGCTCACCTACATCGAGAACGAGCCGCTCGGCAAAGTCCGCTCGATCCCGCTTTATAAAGAGAGCTACCGGCTGCTGACCTCGCCCGATGGCATGTTCGGTGACCGCGACGAGGTCACCTGGAAGGAGGTCGGGCAGGTGCCGCTGTGCCTGCTGACGCCCGACATGCAGAACCGCCGCATCATCGATCGCGCGCTGAAATCCGTCGGTGCCGAGGCGATGCCGATGCTGACCTCGAATTCCATCATCGTGCTCTACACCCATGTGAAAACCGGCCGCTGGGCTAGCGTGATGCCCGCCAAGCTTGCCGAGACGCTTGGCCTGACCTCGACGGGGTCGGTCCGCATGATTCCGATCGTCGATCCCGTGGTCACCTACGGCGTCGGTCTGGTCGTGCCGCAGCGCGATCCGATGACGCCCCTGGTGGCCACGCTGGTGCAGATCGCCCGCGAAGTGGCGCCATCGCTGGAGGCGTAGTCCTCCTCCAGCTACCACATCACTCCAGTCCTCATGGTGAGGAGGCGCCTTCCGAGGCGCCGTCTCGAACCATGAGCTTGGTCGCCCACCCTTCGAGACGCGGCGAAGGCGCCGCTCCTCAGGATGAGGACTGAGTGAAGGGCTGCCCCAGTTGCTGCTTCGCAATTGCTGCATCGCAACCAAGCTAACCATTTCAAATCCATCGCCTTCATCATCCGCCGTCGATGGGTTTTCCGTATCGCAGCATGAGACTGCTTTATTGATCTTTGGATCGATTCCAATTCTGATTGGTTTTCCAGTCACAAGGTCGATGAGTATCCGGATGAGCTCAGTTTACGAACCATGGAATGCCGATCGCGGCGCGGAAATCATCGCCGGCCTGTCCGATGTGGAGGGCGGCACGATCGTGATCCTGCATGCGCTGCAGGAAGCCTTCGGCTATGTGCCGGAAGCGGCGATCCCGATGATCGCCCAGGCGCGCAACCTGTCGCGCGCCGAAGTCCATGGCGTCTTCACCTTCTATCATGACTTCCGACACGAGCCGGCCGGGCGCCATGTGCTGAAGCTCTGTCGCGCCGAAGCCTGCCAGGCCGCCGGCGGCGACGCGCTGGCCGCGCGCGCGGAAGCAAAGCTCGGCGTCGCCATGGGAAAGACCACGCCCGATCAGCGGGTTACGCTGGAGCCGATCTATTGCCTCGGGCTCTGCGCCACGGCGCCATCGGCGATGCTCGATGGTCGCCTGGTCGGCCGTCTCGATGAGAAGCGCATCGATGCGCTGGTCGCGGAGGCACAGCGATGATGAAGATTTTTGTCTCATGCGATGCGGGGGCGGTCGCCGTCGGCGCCGATGAAGTGGCATTGGCGTTCGAGCAGGCTGCCAGCAAGCGCAACCTCGACATCGAGATTGTTCGCACCGGCTCGCGCGGCCTGTACTGGCTGGAGCCGATGATCGAAGTTGCGGCGCCCGAAGGCCGCGTCGCCTTTGGCCCGGTGACCGAGGACGACGTTGCTTCTGTGCTCGATGCGATGGTCGCGAATGATGCGCATGCGCTGCGGCTTGGTGTCACAGACGAGATTCCCTGGCTGAAGCGGCAGACCCGTCTGACCTTTGCGCGCTGCGGTGTCGTCGATCCTCGCTCGGTCGAGGACTACCGCGCCCATGACGGATACAAGGGTCTTGA
This sequence comes from Nitrobacteraceae bacterium AZCC 2146, assembly GCA_036924855.1. Classification (NCBI taxonomy): domain Bacteria; kingdom Pseudomonadati; phylum Pseudomonadota; class Alphaproteobacteria; order Hyphomicrobiales; family Nitrobacteraceae; species Nitrobacteraceae bacterium AZCC 2146. The sequence goes on along the minus strand of JBAGRP010000001.1, from coordinate 3,213,144 downwards.
GCGCGCGCTGACGCTGGGCACCGCGGGCATTCTCGCCGATGTCAGCGCCTCCGGCCTGCGTGGTCGCGGCGGCGCCGGCTTTCCCACTGGTATCAAGTGGAAGACGGTGGCGGAGACCAATGCTGACCGCAAATTCATCGTCTGCAACGCCGACGAGGGTGACAGCGGCACCTTTGCCGACCGCATGATCATGGAAGGCGATCCCTTCGTGGTGATCGAGGGCATGACCATCGCTGGCATCGCGGTGGGCGCCACCAAGGGCTACATCTACATCCGCTCGGAATATCCCCATGCCATCGTCGCGATGAATGAGGCTATCGCCGCGGCGAAGCGCGCCGGTTTCCTTGGCGACAAGCTCTGCGGCTCCACCCACAGTTTCGACATCGAAGTCCGTGTCGGCGCTGGCGCCTATGTGTGCGGCGAGGAGACCTCGCTGCTGGAAAGCCTCGAAGGCCGCCGCGGCATCGTGCGCGCCAAGCCGCCGCTGCCGGCGCACAAGGGCCTGTTCGGCAAGCCCACCGTGATCAACAACGTGCTGTCCTTCGCCGCGATTCCCTTCATCCTCAACGACGGCGCAAAAGCCTATGCGGATTTCGGCATGGGCCGTTCGCGCGGCACGATGCCGATCCAGCTCGCCGGCAATATCAAGTTCGGCGGCCTGTTCGAGGTCGCCTTCGGCATCACGCTCGGCGAATTGATCGACGACGTCGGCGGTGGCACGTTTACCGGCAAGCCGGTGCGCGCGGTGCAGGTCGGCGGCCCGCTCGGCGCGTATTTTCCGCGCGAATTGTTCGACACGCCGTTCGACTACGAAGCCTTCGCCAAGCGTGACGGCCTGATTGGCCATGGCGGCATCGTCGTGTTCGACGACTCCGTCGACATGTCGAAGCAGGCGCGCTTCGCGATGGAATTCTGCGCCATCGAATCCTGCGGCAAGTGCACGCCATGCCGTATCGGCTCCACCCGAGGTGTCGAGACCATCGACAAGATCCGCAAGGGCGAGCGCGTCGCCGAGAACATCGCCGTGCTGGAAGACCTCAGCAACACCATGAAATTCGGTTCGCTCTGCGCGCTGGGCGGCTTCACGCCGTATCCGGTGATGAGCGCCCTGAAGCATTTCCCGGAAGATTTCGGCGCGGCGCCGACCCGCCTGCAAGCCGCTGAATAAGGACGATCGCCATGTCGCTCATCCATGAAATCGATTTTGGAACCTCGCGCTCGAAGTCCGAGAAGATGGTCACGCTGACCATCGACGGCCAGAGCGTCTCGGTGCCCGAGGGCACCTCGATCATGCGCGCCGCCATGGAGATGGGTACGCAAATCCCGAAACTCTGCGCCACCGACATGGTGGACGCGTTCGGCTCCTGCCGTTTGTGCCTCGTCGAGATCGAGGGACGCGCCGGCACGCCGGCGTCGTGCACCACGCCGGCGATGGAAGGCCTTGTGGTTCACACCCAGAACGATCGGCTGAAGAAGCTGCGCAAGGGTGTGATGGAATTGTACATCTCCGACCACCCGCTGGACTGCCTGACCTGCGCCGCCAACGGCGATTGCGAATTGCAGGACATGGCTGGCGCGGTCGGCCTGCGCGACGTGCGCTATGGCTATGAGGGCGAGAACCACGTGTTCGCCAAGACCAAGAACGGTCATTCACATTCGCCGCATGACTGCGAGAACGACCACTGGATGGCGAAGGACGAGTCCAACCCGTACTTCACCTATGATCCCTCGAAGTGCATCGTCTGCTCGCGTTGCGTCCGCGCCTGCGAGGAAGTGCAGGGCACCTTCGCGCTGACGATCTCCGGCCGCGGTTTCGAGAGCCGCGTCTCGCCCGGCATGAGCGAATCTTTTCTGGGCTCCGAATGCGTCTCCTGCGGTGCCTGCGTGCAGGCCTGCCCGACCGCGACGTTGACCGAGAAGGCCGTGATCGAGATCGGCCAGCCCGAGCATTCCGTGGTGACCACCTGCGCCTATTGCGGCGTTGGCTGCACCTTCAAGGCGGAAATGCGCGGCGAGGAAGTGGTACGCATGGTGCCGTTCAAGGACGGCAAGGCCAATCGCGGCCATTCCTGCGTCAAGGGCCGCTTCGCCTGGGGCTATACCAACCATAAGGAGCGCATCCTCAATCCGATGGTCCGCGAAAAGATCACCGATCCGTGGCGCGAAGTGTCGTGGGACGAGGCGTTCAATTTCGCTGCGGCGAAGTTCAAGGGCATTCAGGCCAAGTACGGCCGCGACTCCATCGGCGGCATCACCTCGTCACGCTGCACCAATGAAGAAGTCTTCGTGGTGCAGAAGCTGATCCGCGCCGGGTTCGGCAACAACAATGTCGATACCTGCGCCCGCGTCTGCCATTCGCCGACCGGCTACGGCCTGTCCTCGACCTTCGGCACCTCGGCCGGCACGCAGGATTTCGACTCGGTGGAAGAGACCGACGTCGTCATGATCATCGGCGCCAACCCGACCGACGGCCATCCGGTGTTCGCCTCGCGTCTGAAGAAGCGGCTGCGCGCCGGTGCCAAGCTTATTGTTGTGGACCCGCGCCGCACTGACATCGTCCGCTCCGCCCATATCGAGGCGCAGCACCACCTGCCGCTGATGCCCGGCACCAACGTCGCCGTGCTCACGGCCATTGCGCATGTCATCGTCACTGAAGGCCTGGTCGACGAGACCTTCGTGCGCGAACGCTGCGACTGGAGCGAGTTCGAGGACTGGGCGGCGTTTGTCGCGCGGCCGAACCACAGCCCGGAAGCCACTGCCATCATGACCGGCGTCGATCCCAAGGAGCTGCGCGCAGCGGCGCGTTTGTTCGCCACCGGCGGCAACGGCGCGATCTATTACGGACTTGGCGTCACTGAACACAGCCAGGGCTCCACGACCGTCATCGCGATCGCCAACCTCGCAATGGCTACCGGCAATATCGGTCGTCCCGGCGTCGGCGTGAATCCGCTGCGCGGCCAGAACAACGTGCAGGGCTCCTGTGACATGGGCTCGTTCCCGCACGAGCTGCCGGGCTATCGCCACATCTCCGGCGACGTGGTGCGCGAGCAGTTCGAGGCGATGTGGAACGTCAAGCTCAACAACGAGCCGGGCCTGCGCATCCCGAACATGTTCGATGCCGCCGTCGAAGGCACCTTCATGGGCCTCTATGTGCAGGGTGAAGACATCCTGCAGTCCGATCCCAACACCAAGCACGTCGTGTCCGCGCTGTCGTCGATGGAATGTGTCATCGTCCACGACCTGTTCCTGAACGAGACCGCGAACTATGCCCACGTGTTCTTCCCGGGTTCGACCTTCCTGGAGAAGAACGGCACCTTCACCAATGCCGAACGTCGCATTCAGCGCGTCCGCAAGGTGATGTCGCCGAAGAACGGCCTTGAGGATTGGGAAGTCACCCTCGGTTTCGCCAAGGCGCTGGGCTACGAGATGCACTACAGCCACCCGTCGGAGATCATGGACGAGATCGCGACGTTGACGCCGACCTTTGCCGGCGTCTCCTTTGCCAAACTCGACGAAGTCGGCTCGGTGCAGTGGCCATGCAACGAGAAGGCGCCGCTGGGTACGCCCATCATGCACATCGACGGCTTCGTTCGCGGCAAGGGCAAGTTCATGCTCACCGAATATGTCGCCACCGACGAGCGCACCGGGCCGCGCTTCCCGCTGCTGCTCACCACCGGCCGCATCCTGAGCCAGTACAATGTCGGCGCGCAGACGCGGCGGACCGCGAACACGGTCTGGCATGAGGAAGACCGGCTGGAAATGCATCCGCACGATGCCGAACAGCGGCGCGTGCGCGATGGCGACTGGTGCCGGCTGCAGAGCCGGGCCGGCGAAACCACCTTGCGCGCCTTGATTACCGAGCGTGTCGCACCCGGCGTGGTCTACACCACCTTCCATCACCCGACCACGCAGGCCAACGTCATCACCACCGAGTTCTCGGACTGGGCGACCAACTGTCCGGAATACAAGGTCACGGCGGTGCAGATTTCGCCGTCGAACGGGCCATCGGAATGGCAGAAGGAATATGACGAGCAGGCCCGCCATTCGCGGCGGATCGCGCCGCTCGTGGAAGCCGCGGAGTAGATATGCACGATCCGGTTCGCACCGTCCCTCGACAGGTCTGGCGCGCAAGCGGCGCCAGCGAGGGCGTGCGCGCCGTGCCGGAAGAGACCGCGCTGGCGATCACCTATAATGGCGGCACCTACGCCGTCATGATGGGGACGCCGCAGGACCTCAAGGATTTCGCGATCGGTTTCAGCCTCAGCGAAGGCGTGGTGCGATCGGCCGACGAGATTCAGTCGTTCGAGTCGGTCGAATTCGACGACGGCATCGAACTTCGGATGTGGCTGGCGCCGGACAAGGCCGAGAGCATCAGCGCGCGGCGCCGGCAGATCGCCGGGCCCACCGGCTGCGGCCTGTGCGGCATCGACTCGATTGCCGAGGCCATAAAGCCCGCGGCGATCGTCGGGCCGGGCAGGGTGTTCTCGCCGGAACAGATCATGGCGGCGATGCAGGACATTACGTCGTTGCAGAAAATCAACATCGAAACCCGTGCTGTGCACGCCGCGGCGTTCTGGACACCGGCGCGCGGCATCGTCGCCTTGCGCGAAGATGTCGGCCGCCACAACGCACTCGACAAGCTCGCCGGCGCGCTGGCGCAGGACAAGGTCGATGCCAGCGAAGGCATGGTGCTGCTGACCAGCCGCGTCTCCGTCGAGATGGTGCAGAAGACCGCCGCGATCGGCGCGCCGTTGATGGTCTCGGTGTCGGCACCGACCGCACTGGCGGTGCGGATGGCGGAGGCCGCCGGCATCACGCTCGCCGCCGTCGCCCGTGCCGACGGCTTTGAAGTCTTTACGCATTTGCACCGCGTCGCATCGGACGCGGCCGCGCAGGGAATTGATCATGCAATCATCGACGTCGCCTGACCGGCTGATCTACATGGCCAACCAGATTGGCGCCTTCTTCAACAGCCAGGGCCACGACAAGGCGGTGTCGGGGATTACCGACCACATCCGCAAATTCTGGGACCCGCGCATGCGCAAGCAGATTTTGGCGCATCTCGATGGCGGTGGCGCGGGGCTCGATCCCAACGTCCGCGATGCACTGACGGCGCTGAAGAACTGATTTCTCTCCCTTTGTCATTCCGGGGCGCGAGCGGCGACAGCCGCGAGCGAACCCGGAATCCCGAAATGGTCGAGCATCTCGGGCTTCCGGGTTCGCGCGAACTGCGCTCGCACGCCCGCAGGCACACCAATTGGTGTGCCTGGGAATGATGAGCTTCGGCCATATGACGCCGGCGGTCCAAATCTTGCTTCGCTTCCGCTCTTGGCCCTAAACAGGCCTGCCATTCCATCGAATGGCGTAACTGGAGCGAGTGATGAAGAAGTACGTGCGGTGGTCGTGTGTTCTGGCGGGTGTGCTGGTGTCCTTTGCAGCCCGGGCCGACACCACCACCTGGCCCACCAAACTCATCAAGGCCACCATTCCCTTTGGTGCCGGCAGCGCCACCGACGTGGTGCCGCGCATCGTGTTCGAGCGGCTCGGTGCCGAACTGGGCCAGCCGATCGTGATCGAGAATCGGGTCGGCGCCGGCGGCACGCTGGGTACCGCGACGGTGGCGAAAGCGGAGCCCGACGGCTATTCGGTGCTGGCGCATTCCTCGGCCATCACCATTGCCCCGGCGATCTTTCCCAACCTCACCTATGACGCCAGCAAGGATTTGTCGTCGGTCCTGATGATCGGCTACAGCGCCAATGTGATGATCGTGCCGACCTCGCGGCCGTGGAAGACCGTGCAGGATTTCCTCGTCGCGGCGAAGGTCAAGGGCGCGTCGATCAATTTCGGCTCGGTGGGCATCGGCAGTGCCGTGCATATCAGCGCGGAGAAATTCCGCCTCGCAGGCGGCTTCGAGGCCACCCATGTGCCGTATCGCGGTGGATCGGAGGTCATCACCGACATTCTCGGTGGCCGGATCGATTTCTACTTCTGCCCGCTCTCCACGGCGTTGCCTTTGATCCAGGAAGGCCAGGTCCGCGCGCTGGTGGTCTCCACCGAGAAACGCGTCGCCGATCTGCCGGATGTGCCGACCACCAGTGAGGCCGGCCTGAAGGGCGCCGACAGCGCGATCTGGTTCGGCATCTTCCTGCCGTCGAAGACGCCACGCGACATCGTCGACAAGATGCACGCCGCCGGCGTCAGGGTGCTGGCCAATCCCGACATGCAGGCCAGCCTGAAGAAGCTCGGCGTCGAGCCCTATCCGATGGAGCCCAAGGCGATGGATGAACTCGTGGTCCGCGATACCGCCGCCAACCTGGTGCTGCTGAAGGACGTCAAGTAAGACGGCCTTTACAGGGAGCGCGCTACCGTGATCGCGATGCTATCCGCCCAGATATGCCTCGCGAATGCGCGGATCGTCCGCCAATACGCTCGCGGGACCGGATAGCGTAATGCTGCCGGTCTCCAGTACGAAGGCACGCGCCGCGATCTCCAGTGCCATCGCCGAATTCTGCTCCACCAGCAGCACGCCGAGGCCGGTGCGCTTGTTGAGTTCCAGGATCTTGTCGAACACCTGCTCGATTACGATCGGCGCCAGCCCGAGCGAGGGTTCGTCGAGCATCAAGAGACTCGGCCGACTCATCAGGGCGCGGCCGATCGCCAGCATCTGCTGTTCGCCGCCGGACAGCGACCAGCCGCCCTGTTTGAGGCGTTCCTTCAGCCGCGGAAACAATTCGAACACCAAAGCAAGATCGTCCTCGACCTCCGCCTTCTTGTAGCGCCGCGAGGCCGTGCCAGTGATGAGGTTTTCGCGCACGGTGAGGCCGGGGAAGATACGCCGCCCCTCCGGGCAATGCGCGAGGCCCGCACCGACGATGGTTTCGACGGCAGTGCCGTGGATATTCTCGCCCTTCCAGGAGATCGTGCCGGAGGTTGGCCGCAGCAAGCCCGAAATCGTGCTCAGCGTCGTGGTCTTGCCGGCGCCATTGCCGCCGATCAAAGCGACGATCTCCCCCATCTCGACGCTGAAGGAGATTCCTTTCAGCACTTCGATATGGCCGTAGGCAACGTGGAGGTTGTCGACCTTAAGCATGCCGGTGCCGCCTGCCGAGATAGGCCTCGATTACCAGTGGATTGCGCTGTACCTCGGCGGGCGCGCCTTCCGCGATCTTCTTGCCGAAATCCAGCACCGCGACGCGGTCGCTGATGCCCATCACCAAGCGGACATTGTGCTCGACCAGCAGGATGGTGATGCCCTTGTTTTTGAGTTTCGCGATGGTGTCCAGCAGCGTCATGCTTTCGGTCATGTTCATGCCGGCGGCGGGTTCGTCGAGCAGCAGCACGCTCGGCTTCGAGGCCAGCGCGCGGGCGATTTCCAGCAGGCGTTGCTGCGCATAAGGCAGTTGCGTGGCGCGGTCCTCGGTGCGGCCGCCAAGGCCGACGATGTCTAGCGCCTCGCGCGCGGTTTGCTCGATCTCGGCCTCGCCTTGCCGGTGGCGCGTATTCGACGCCATGATGTTGAGCAAGGACGCCGGCGTATTGCAGGCCGCCGCGACCTTCACATTCTCCAGCACGCTGAGATTGGTGAAGATGCGGATGTTCTGGAACGTGCGCGCGAGGCCCAGCCGGGCGATGCGATGCGGCTTGAGGCGGAAGATTTCCTGGCCGCCGACATGGATCGAGCCGGCATCGGCATGGGAGGCGCCGGACAGCGCGTTGAGCAGCGTGGTCTTGCCGGAGCCGTTCGGCCCGATGATCGCCTGCACGATGCCGCGGGGCACGTCGAGATCAACTCCGTCCAGCGCGACGAGCCCGCCGAACCGCCGGGTCACACCGCGCGCGGCGATGATCGGAGTATCTGTCATCGCGCACCGGCCCGGCGCGGGATCAGCGAGGCGATCGAGGCCAGCCCGCCCGGCGCCAGCACGATCACGGCGATGACGCCGAGGCCGTAGAGCACAAGATACCATTGGCCGAGAAAGCGCAGTGCTTCCGGCAGGATCGTCAGCGCCACCGCGCCGATGATGCAGCCGGTGATCGAGCCCATGCCGCCGACGATCAGCATGGTCATCAGCAGCACGGCCTGAATGCCGGAGAAGCTGTCGGGGCTGATGAAGCGAATGGATGATGCATAAAGGCAACCGGCGAGGCCGGCATAGACGGCGCCGATCATGAAGGCGAGCAGTTTGGTGCGCGTGGTGTCGACGCCGCTCTGCTCGGCGGCGATCTCTGAGTCCTTGGTGGCGATCATGGCGCGGCCGAGCGAGGATTGCCGGATTCTCGCCGCGATCAGGGCGGCCAGCGCCAATGCCGCAACCAGCAGGTAATAATGCTGGATCTGGCCCTGCGGTCCGAAGCCGAATACGCTGATCCCCGGGATCGCGCGCAGGCCGGAGGTGCCGCCGGTCACCGGCTCCCAGTGTACGATGATCAGGCGAACGATTTCGCCGAAGCCGATGGTGGTCATGGCGAGGTAGTAAGTTCGTAGCCGCAGGGTCGGCAGGCCGAGCACGAGGCTCGCGGCCATCACGATTATCACCGAGAGAAATGGCGTCACGATCCACGGCAGGCCGGCCTTGGTGGCGATGGCCGTGGTGTAGGCGCCGAGGCCATAGAACGCGGCCTGGCCGAAATTGATCTGGCCGGTCCAGCCGGTTGCGAAGTTGAGGCCGAGTACGACGATGGCGTTGAGGATCGCGATGTTCAGCAGCTGGATGACGTAGCCGTCATGGGTCGCCACGGGAATCAGCAGCACGACGGCGGCGCACAGCGCGAGGGGGATCCGGCTTTTCACCTCAGACCTTCTCGCTGCTCTTCTCGCCGAACAGGCCGCGCGGCCAGGCGACGAGAACGGCGATCATGACGATGAAGGCATAGGCGTCGCGAAAATTCGACGAGATGTAGCGCGCGCCGAAGGTTTCGATCAGGCCGAGAAAAAGTCCGCCGATCACGGCGCCCGGTAGGTTGCCGAAGCCGCCGATCACGCTGACGACGAAGCCTTTCAGTCCCAGGCTGCCACCCATGGTAGGCTCGGCGAGAAAGATCGGCGCCACCAGCAATCCTGCAACGCCTGAAAGCATCGCGCCGAAGGCGAAGGCCACCGCGATGGTGCGGTTGACGGGAATGCCGACCAGGCGCGCGGTGTGCAGGTCCTGCGCGGTGGCCTGCATCAGGATGCCGAACCGCGTCCTGGTCAACATCAGGAACTGCAGCAGCAGGATCACCGCCAGCGTGGCGAAGATGAACAGCTGGTGCATCGAAATGACAATGCCGGCAAAGCGCAGCGGCGGGCCGCGCACCGGGGAGGGCAGCGACACCGGCAGCGGCCCCCAGATGATCAGCGCCAGATTCTCCAGCACGATCCCCATCGCGATGGTGGTGAGGATCACCAGGAATGGCGGCCGCCCGCGCAAGGGGAAATACACCAGCACCATGAAGACGATACCGACGAAGGCCATCGCCGCCATGGTGACGATCCATGCCATCGCCACCGGCAGCTCATGGGTCACCGCGCCGGAGATGCCGATAAAGGCCCCCAGCATCAGCAATTGTCCCTGCGCGAAATTGACGATCTGGACGGTGTTGAAGATCAGCAGCAGGCCGAGCGCCACGAGAGCATAGATGCTCCCGAGCGCCAGGCCGTTGACGACGAGCTGGCCCATGAGGAAGTCAGAATCCGCTCTCTTTGATCGGGCCGAGCAGTTCCGGCGTCTTGCCCTTGTTGCGATAGATGCCGAGCGTATGCGCGAGATCGCCGTTGGCATCGGCCTGGTAGCTGATCAGCATGCCCTTCCAGTCCTTGGTGGCCGCGAGCGCGTCGCGGATCGCCGGCTTGTCGCAGCCGGCCTTTTCGATGATCCCCTTCAGCATGTAGACGGTGTCGTAATACGACACCGTGAAATTGTCGGCGGGCACCTTGTACTTGTCCTGCACGCGCTTCGCCCAGTCGAGGATTTTAGGGTCGGTCGAGGTCTGCGGAATCATGCCGCCGATCGCATAATTGCCGTCGGCTTCCGTCGCCGAAAGATTGTTCAGCGTGGTCTGGGCGACGATGCTGGTGTTGCCGATCACGACCAGCTTGATGCCGAGATCGCCCATCTGTTTCATCACCAGTGTGACGTCGGCCGGGCGGCCGAACAGGATCACGCTGTCGGCGCCCTTGTCCTTGATCTCCAGCAGCTGCGCGCTCATGTCCTTGTCGGACGGTGCATAGGAGGTGATCGCCACCGGCGCTACCTTCAGCTTGGTCAGCGCCGCCTGGATGCCCTTCGAGGCGCCGAGACCGTAATCGTCGGCCACCACCATGATGCCGGGTTTGGTCTTGTGCAGCGACGTCACCAGGTATTCCGGAATCAGGTCGGCGAGCTGGCCGTCGTGGACGTGGGTGCGGAACAGCCACTTGCTGCCCTGCGCCGTCACCTTGGCATTGGTGGCGCCGACCAGGAATGGCGTTTCCGATTTGGTGACACTCTCGGTCTGCGCGAACACATGCGGGCTGATCATTGAGCTCAGGATCACCAGCGGCTTGCCTTCGAGAATCCGGTTCATCGCATTCAGCGCGTCGGTGCTGGAGGCGCCGGTATCTTCGGTGGTCAGCGCCAGCTTCTTGCCGGCTATGCCGCCGTTGGCATTGATCTCGTCGACCGCGAATTCGGCGCCATTGCGCGCCTGGGTGCCGAGCAGCGCCAGATTGCCGGTGAGCGCGGTGGTGAGACCGAGCGGAATCGGCGACGGGCAGGCGGCCACATCGGCTTTCGATTCACGCGCGAAAGCGGCGGACAGGCAGATGACGGCGGTGCCCACCATCAGGGTCTTCACGGAAATTGGAAACATGGACGTCCCTTTATACGATCAGCTTGTATTTTGTATGCAAGCGAGGTGCCAGTTGCGCGACGCAATTGCGCGCGACGTGAAGGGTCACGCGAAATTGCAATTGCGCGGAGAACGTGGCAATCACGCGTGGTACTTCGGTGATATCCGCAAGCGATGGCAAAGAACACTCACACCCCTGCGACCGACCGCGGCGCCGTCATCTACAAGGCGCTGTGGCACGCCATCATCGAACAGGCGCTGCAGCCCGGCGCCAAATTGCCCGAAGATGCCATCGGCGAAAAATTCGGCGCCAGCCGCACCATCGTCCGCGCGGCGCTGGGAAGGCTTGCGGCAGAGGGGCTTGTCGAACTGCGCCGCAACCGCGGTGCGGCAGTGGCGACCCCGAGCTGGAATGAGGCGCGCGATATCTTTGACGTGCGGCTCGGGCTCGAGCGGCTGGTCGTCGCCAAGCTCGTCGGCGGTCTCACCCGCGAGCAGATCAAGGCGCTCAGGGCGCATGTCGATGCCGAGGAAAAAGCGCAGGGCAGCAACACGGCGCTGTTGATCCGGCTTGCCACCGCGTTTCACATCAAGCTTGCGGAGATGACCGGCAATCCCGTGCTGGCGCGTTATGTCAGCGAAGTCGCCTCGCGCTGCGGCCTGATCCTCGCGCTGTATAACCGGCCGCACTCGCCAGAATGCGCGGTCAGTGAGCACCGTGCCATCATCGCGGCGCTAGCCTCCGGCGATTCCGCGCGGGCCACCGCGTTGATGGACCAGCATCTCGACGCCGTCGCCGATCGCGCGCTGATCGTGCCGCATCCGCACAAGGAGCGCGACATCCAGGATATCCTGGCGCCCTACGCGCTGGAAGCGGCACCGGTGAAGGCGGCGAAGAAGCGAAGGTGATGGTGTAGTTGCCACGAACGTGGACTTCACCTCGCCCCGCTTGCGGGGAGAGGTAAGCGCAGTCCCCGCCTTTACGGCAATTACTTCGCCTCCTCGGACCTCATCCTGAGGAGCGGTCGTCTTCGACCGCGAGACGCGCGCCAAGTGGCGCGCTCCTCACCATGAGGCAGTGTCATTACGCCTCGATATCATTCCGGATCAGCAATCTCTCCGCGCTGTCATTCCACACATCCATCTGCACGATCTTGCCGCCGCGCACGACAAAGCGATCGACATAGCGGTTGCCTTCGAACGGGGTGCCGTCGTGCCATTCGCCGTACAGCGTGCCGGTGTTGTAGACGATGGTCTCGCCAATACCCGCAGACACGTCGGTGCGCTCCATCTTCTTCTTCACCCATTTGTAGCGCATCGCGTTGAAACCGGTGGTTTCGCGCGGATGCTTGAACTTGCGGCCGCCGGTAAAGGTGATCGCGACATCCGCGGCCATGAAGGTCGCCGCGGTTTCCGGATCGGGCACCATCGAGGCGACGAGGAATCGTTCAACGATGCCAGCGGCTTCGGCGGTCTCGTCGGTGGCTGGCGTGAGGGCGGCTTGGGCGAGCGGCATGGCGTGATCTCCTGAACGGCAAATGTTGGCTTATCCAAGCAAGCCCGATGCCAGATGTGTATCCGTTTCTGACGATGAATTGTATACGATTTGAGCGGCCAATGTCTGGATATTAGGCAGCCAACCGGAGAAAACTGCAATGACGCCGGGGCTATCTGCGATTTTGCAGGCTTTCCAATCGCATACGCTGTGGCATACCGCTTGCTTGGAAATGGCAAGTTCATTCATTTCGAGGGGTATCGTCATGACATCGGCATTTCCAGGATTTTCCCGAAGATTGCTGCTCGCGGCCGGCGCCGCGTCGCTGTCGCTCGCCGTTGCATGGCCGGCGCAGGCGCAGGAGACCGTGAAGATGGGCCTCGTCGCGGCGATGTCCGGCCAGTCGGCGAAATCCGGCGAAGCCATCGTGCGCGGCCTGTCGCTGGCGATCGACGAGATCAACGCCAAGGGCGGGCTGCTCGGCAAGAAGGTCGAGCTGGTGGTGCGCGACGACGAAAGCAATCCCGCCAAGGGCGTGATCGCCGCGCGCGAACTGGTGCAGCGCGAGAAGGTCGTGGCCTATTTCGGCGGTATCGATACGCCGGTGTCGATGGCGATTGTTCCTTTCGCCAACCAGGCCAAGGTGCCGTTCATCGGCGTCTGGGCCGCCGGCACGCCGATCACCCGCAATGGTGCCGCCGAGAACTACGTGTTCCGCGTCTCCGCCGTCGACGCGCTGGTCGATATCGCTTTGGTGGATTACGCCGTCAAAAAATACAGCGCTAAGAAGCCTGGCATGATCCTGATCAACAATCCCTGGGGTGAATCCAACGAAGCCGGCCTGAAGACCGCGCTGGAGGCCAAGAAGATTCCCACGGCCGGCATCGAGAAATTCGAGACCGGCGACGTCGATCTGGTGCCGCAGTTGACCCGGCTGAAGGATGCCGGTGCCGATGCGCTGTTCATGGTCGCCAATGTCGCGCCCTCGGCGCAGGTGGTGAAGTCGCTGGACCGCATGGGCTGGAACGTGCCTGTCATTTCGCATTGGGGCCCCGCGGGCGGCCGCTTCACTGAACTCGCCGGCCCGAGCGCGGAGAAGGTGCACTTCATCCAGACCTTCAGCTTCTCCGGCAACACCAGTCCGAAGTCGCTTGCGGTGTTCGAGGCGCTGAAGAAGAAGTATCCGGAGATCAAGTCCGCCGCCGACGTGACGCCCGCGGTGGGCATTGCCAACGCCTATGACGCCATGCATCTCACCGCGCTGGCGATCGCCAAGGCCGGCTCCACCGATGGCCCGAAGATCCGCGAGGCGTTTTACGAGATCGACAAATATGACGGCCTGATCAAGTCCTACAGCAAGCCTTTCTCGAAGGAGAACCAGGACGCGCTGTCGCCGTCGGATTACCTCTTCACCTATTTCAAGGGAGACGAGATTTTGCCGCTGATGAACTGACGCCCAAGGCGTCATCCCGGGATGCGTTGCCGCGCCAACAGGCGCGGTGACGCAGGCCCGGGATCCCGAAATGTTCAGCCATCTCGGGATTCCGCGCTCGCTCGCAGCTGACGCTGCTCGTGCCCCGGAATGACAGCCAATGGGCCGTCATGGCCGGGCAAAGCGCGAAGCGCGGCTTCGCTAGATGTCCCGGCCATCCACGCTGTTCCGCGAGGTCGTGGATGCCCGGCATCCCGCCGGGCATGACGAACTCTGCGGCTGAGTCTTGATGTGCTGACTGCTATCGGTCAGATGTATTGCGTTCGTTTCTCGTGTTGCAGGAATCCCCATGCTCGCTTCCGCCATCATCTCGGGCATCGGTCTTGGCAGCATGTACGGGCTGATCGCGCTCGGCTTCCACATCACCTATGTGGTCTCCAACACCGTGAATTTTTCGCAGGGCTCGGCGATGATGCTGGGCGCCGTGCTCGGCTACACCTTTGGTATTAAATACGGCTGGCCGATGCCGCTGGCGGTGATCGCGGCGCTCGTCGTCTGCGCGCTGTTCGGTCTCGTCGTCGAACGCATTCTCGTTCGGCCGTTCGTGGCACGCGGCTCCAACGCCTGGCTGATGGCCACCGTCGCCGCCGGTATCGTGCTCGACAATGCCGTGCTGTTCACCTTCGGCAAGGAGCCGCGCGGCTTCCCCTCCGCGCTGGCGAGCGCGCCGATCAAGATCTTCGGCGCCGGTGTCTATCCGCTGCAACTGGTCATTCCGCTGGTCGGCGTCGGCATCGCGCTCGTCATGCACCTGGTGCTGCGCAATACCCGCCGCGGCAAGACGCTGCTGGCGGTGGTGCAAAATCCTGACGCGGCACGGCTGATGGGCATCAACGTGCATCGTACCGTGGCGATCTCCTTTGCGCTCTCCACCGCATTGGCCGGCCTCGCCGGCATCCTGATCGCGCCTTTGTTCAGTGTCAGTTCGGAGATGGGCACGCTGTTCGGCATCAAGGCGTTTGCGGTGGCGATCCTCGGCGGCATGGGCTCGGCCTGGGGCGTGGTCATCGCCGGCCTCGTCTATGGCCTGATCGAGGCGCTGGTGACCTCGTTCCTCGGCTCGGTCTACACCCAGATCGTGGTGTTCTCCGTCGTCATCATTGCGCTGGCTTTGATGCCCAACGGGCTGTTCGGCCGCGCCGCGATCAACAAGGTCTGACGATGACGACACTGTCTCGTTTCTCTCTGCGTGCGTGGGTGATGCCGGTCGCAATTCTGGTGCTGACCTGCATCGCGCTGCTGTATGCCGCCAAGGCCGAAGGCTACGTGCCGTTCGTGCTGGCGATGGTGGCGCTGACCGCCATCGTCGGCGTCGGGCTCAATGTTCTCGTTGGCCTCACCGGGCAGATCTCGCTCGGACATGTCGGTTTCTACGCCATCGGCGCTTATACGGTGGCGATCCTGACATTGAAGGGGATCAGCTTCTGGATCGCGCTGCCGCTGGCCGGCATCATTGCCGGCGCGATCGGCCTGTTGCTGTCATTGCCAGCCCTGCGCGTCAGCGGGCCGTATCTGGCGATGGTCACCATCGCCTTTGCCTTCATCGTGCAGCATCTCAGCATCGAATGGCGCGGCGTCACCGGCGGCTCCAACGGGTTGATGGGCCTGCCGTCGCCGACGCTCGGTGGCGTGATGTTCACCGAACGCGAGATAGCGCTGCTGGCGATATCAATCGCCGGCGCCTCGACCTATCTGTTCTATCGGCTCGTCGGATCGGCCTGGGGCAAGGCCATGGTCGCGGTGCGCGATGCCGAGATCGCTGCGCGCTCGATCGGCCTCAATCCCGTCAGCGTCAAGGCCGCGGCCTTCATGCTGTCGGCGGTGTTCGCAGGACTTGCAGGTGGCATCTTCGCCTCGCTGCTGGCGTTCGTGTCGCCGGATTCGTTTCCGTTCTCGCAGTCGATCCTGTTCCTGTTCGCCTGTATCGTCGGCGGCGCCGGCTGGGTACTCGGCCCAGCGGTGGGCGCGGTGATCACCGTGGTACTGCCGGAGCTGCTGTCGCATCTCGCCGAATATCGCCTGCTGTTCTTCGGCGCGCTGCTGCTGGTCGTGCTGTGGCTGGCGCCCGAAGGCATTCTCGGCACCATCGCGCGGCTGTTTCGCCGTATCGATCCACGCGCCGCGGTGGCCGGCGATGTCGATGTCGCCGCGTTCCTGACCTCCGGCAACGATCGCGCGGCGCTCGAAGTCAGCGACATCGGCATCACTTTCGGCGGGATCAAGGCGGCGTCGAACGTCTCCTTCGTCGCCAGGCAGGGCAAGGTCACCAGCGTGATCGGCCCCAACGGCGCCGGCAAGACCACCGTGCTCAACATGATCGGCGGCTTCTACAAGCCGGGCACCGGCAGCATCCGCCTTGGCGGCGAGGAACTGGCGGGCGCGCCGGCCTGGAAGGTGGCGCGCGCTGGCATCGGCCGCACCTATCAGACGACAAAGCTGTTCGAGACCATGAGCGTGCTCGACAATGTGCTGATCGCGATGCGCCGCGGCCGGCTCGGCTCGATGCTGTCGGCCGCAGCAACCAACAGCGATGAAGACGCCGCGGAGGCCCTGATCGCCTTCGTCGGCTACAAAGGCGCGCTGGCGGCCACGGCCGGCGATCTGCCGCATGTCGATCGCCGCCTTGTCGAGATCGCCCGCGCGCTGGCGATGCGGCCGCGGGTGCTGCTGCTCGATGAGCCCGCCGCCGGTCTGATGTCAGCCGACAAGGAAGCGCTGAGCGGGCTGCTGCGCCGTATCGCCGATGTCGGCATTGCCGTGATCCTGGTCGAGCACGACATGCGCCTGGTGATGGGGATTTCCGATCACATCGTGGTGCTCGACGCCGGCAGACCGATTGCGGCGGGCTCGCCGAACGATATCCGTCACGATCCCAAGGTGCTCGCCGCCTATCTCGGCGGCGCCGAGATGCGCGCACGCGCCCGTGCCACGCCGTGGAATGGCTCGCAGGATGCGGTGCTCGCCGCCATCGATCTCACCGCCGGCTATGGCGCGGCACCGGTGCTGCAGAAGCTGAATTTCCAGGTGAAGCCCGGCGAGATGGTGGCGCTGATCGGCGCCAATGGTGCCGGCAAGTCGACGATGATGCGCGCCGTCGCCGGACTGCTGCGTCCCGTCGAAGGCGATGTCATTCTCGATGATCACCGCATCGAACGCGCCGAGGCGCATCTGATCGCCGCGCGCGGCCTCGCGCTGGTGCCGGAAGGCCGGCAGGTGTTTCCGGAAATGACCGTCTACGACAATCTCGAACTCGGCGCCAACACCCGTGGGGATGTCGACTACGCCGCGGAGATCGAGGCGCTGCTGAAACGCTTTCCGCGGCTGCGCGATCGGCTCCACAGCCGGGCGGGGCTATTGTCCGGCGGCGAGCAGCAGATGCTGGCGATTGCCCGCGGCATGATGGCGAAGCCGCGCATTCTCCTGCTCGACGAACCTTCGCTCGGTCTCGCGCCGGCGATGATCAACGAATTGTTCGACGTGCTCGCCGATCTGCGCGACGAGGGCATCACGATTCTGCTGGTCGATCAGATGGCGGTGCTGGCGCTGGCCATCGCCGACCGCGGCTATGTCATCGACTCCGGCAAGATCGTGCGCGAGGACAGCGCTGGCAACCTCGCCAAGGATCCGGAAGTCGAAGCCGCTTATCTCGGCCATGCCGAGGCCGCGCAATAGATGCTTCTCACTCCGCACTTCATGTTCCGTCATGGCCGGCCTTGTGCCGGCCATCCACGATGTTCTGCGAAGGCGGACGTGGATGCCCGGCATAGCGCCGGGCATGACGGGAGAGAATCCCATCGCCACTCAATTTCGGACCTGCAGTCGCTTCCCAAGGAATAGCCCATGACCTTCGATCTCATCCTGCGCAACGCGCGCATCGTCGATCGCGCCGACGGCCCCGTCGATATCGGGCTGCGCGGCGGCCGCTTCGCAGCGATCGAGATCGGCCTGCCCAAGGGCGATGCGCCGGAACAGGATCTCGGTGGCCGCCTCGTCGTGCCCGGCTTCGTCGAAACCCACATCCATCTCGACAAATCCTGCCTGCTCGGCCGCTGCAATTGCGAGAAGGGCACGCTGGAGGAGGCGATCGGCGAAGTGGCAAAAGCCAAGCGCGGCTTTACGGAAGAGGATGTCTACCAGCGCGCGTCACAGACGCTGGAGAAGGCGATCAAGAATGGCACCAACCAGATGCGCACCCATGTCGAGGTCGATCCCCGCGTCGGGCTCACCAGTTTTCGCGCATTGAAGAAACTGAAGCAGGATTATGCCTGGGCGATCGATCTGCAACTCTGCGTGTTTCCACAGGAAGGCCTACTCGACGATCCCGGCTGTGAAGACATCATGCTGCAGGCCATGCGGGAAGGCGCCGACGTGGTTGGCGGCGCGCCCTATATGGACAAGGATTCCCACGGCCAGATCGCGAAGATCTTTGCAATGGCGAAACAGTTCGATGTCGATATCGATTTCCATCTCGATTTCGGCCTCGACCCCGCGCATCTCGATCTCGATGAGGTCTGCCGGATGGCGGACGTCACCGGCTGGGGTGGCCGCACCACCATCGGCCATGTGACCAAACTGTCCGCGATGCCGCCGGCCGCGTTTGAAGCGGCGGCGAAGCGGCTCGCCGCGGCGGGCGTCGCGGTCACCGTATTGCCGGCGACCGACCTGTTTCTCACCGGCCGCGACAGCGACCACAACGTGCCGCGCGGCGTCACCCCGGCGCACCGGCTGCGCGCGCTCGGCGTCAACTGCAACATCTCCACCAACAATGTGTTGAACCCGTTCACGCCGTTCGGCGACGTGTCGCTGATCCGCATGATCAACCTCTATGCCAACATCACCCAGGTCGGCGCCATCAGCGATCTCGCCGGCTGTCTCGACATGGTCACCTCGGCCTCAGCGAAGATTCTCAACCGCGGGGATTACGGCATCGCCGTCGGCCATCCCGCCGATCTCGTGGTGCTGGATTGCGAGACCAAGGCGGAGGCGGTATGCGAGATCGCGCAGCCGCTGTTCGGCCTGAAGCGCGGCGTGCGCACCTTCATCAAGCCGGCCGCGAGCCTGCTGCGGCCGAGCTGACATCGCCATCCAGCGATGACTTTGAAATTTTCACGGAGAATTCGATGCCGATCAACGACACGCTGAACGCTTTTGTGGACCATGGCCGCATCGAATTGCAGACCAGGCAGGATGGCCCGCTCGCGGGGCTTACCTTCGCCGTGAAGGATTTCTTCGACGTCGCAGGCGTGCCCACCGGTGCCGGCAGCCCGGAATGGCTGGCGACGCATCCGGTGCCGACCACATCGACGCCGATCTTCGACCGGCTGCTCGACGCCGGCGGCAAATTCGTCGGCAAGACCCACACCGACGAACTGGCCTGGAGCCTGAACGGCGAGAACGCCCATTACGGCACGCCGGTCAACCCCGCAGCAATCGGCCGGATTCCCGGCGGCTCGTCCAGCGGCTCAGCCGCGGCCACTGCCGGCGGCCTGGTCGATTTCGCTGTAGGCTCCGACACCGGCGGTTCGGTGCGGCTGCCGGCGAGCTATTGCGGCATCTACGGCATCCGCACCACCCACGGCCGCATCCCGCTGACCGGCGCCGTGCCGCTGGCGCCGAGCTACGACACCGCCGGCTGGTTCGCCCGCAGCCCGCAGATCATGGAAGAGGTCGGCAAGGTGTTGCTCGACAATGCGCGCCCCGCGCGCCGTCCCACAAAACTGCTGATCGCGCGCGACCTGTTCGCCGCCGTCGATGTCAGTGTCAGCCAGGCGCTGCAGCCGGCGCTCGATCACCTGATCGCGCTGGTCGGCAACAGTGGGGATGTCGACGTTGCCGCCGGCGAATATCCGGCGTGGCGCAACGTGTTTCGCGTCATCCAGTCGGAAGAGGCGTGGGCCGCGCAGGGCGAATGGATCGAGAAGGTCAAGCCAAAGCTAGGCCCCGGCGTGAAGGAGCGCTTTGCCGCGGCTGCGGTGATGGATCCGAAGGAGATCGCCGAGGCCAAGGCGCTGCGTGAAAAAATCGTCGCGCGCATGCTGTCGCTGATGACGGAAGACACCGTGCTGATCGTTCCCACGTCGCCCGGCATCGCGCCGTTGCGCAACACGCCTGCGGATCAGCTCGACGTGTTCCGCGCCCGCGCCATCGAGCTGCTCTGTCTCGCCGGCCACGCCGGCCTGCCGCAGATCTCGCTGCCGGTGGCGACCCTGGACGATTGCCCGCTCGGGCTGTCGATCATCGGTGGCCGCAACTGCGACGAGGATATTTTGGCGCTGGCCGTGGAGATGGGGCAGGCGTGAGCTTTCTCCGCTGTCGTCCCCGCGCAGGCGGGGACCCATAACCACCGCCCGCTTTGATGGTCACAGCCGTTTGCCACAGCGCCACACGACGACAGCGGCTATGGGTCCCCGCCTGCGCGGGGACGACGTGTGGAGAGGCCGTCAATTCGATTGCCTGGCCTCACCCCGCGCCCACTTAACCTCTCCCCGCAAGCGGGGCGAGGTTAAGTCCGAGCTTGCGGCGGCGATGAGGGTGTTACTTCGCTTTCCCCGCGCCCTTTTCCGCCGCGCGGCGTAGCGCGTCGGCGAATGCGCCGCCTCCGCTGTCCTGCTTCTTGCCCGGCGCCGAGGATGTCATCGACTGCCGCTCATTGACGCGCGGGCCGCGGTCCTGCTGCGGGCGGTCGGCCTTGGGGCCGACAGCGTCGTCCATGCGCAGCGACAGCGCGATGCGCTTGCGCGCCACTTCCACTTCCAGCACCTTCACCTTGACGATGTCGCCGGACTTCACCACTTCGCGCGGGTCCTTGATGAACGTCTTCGACATCGCCGAGATGTGCACCAGCCCGTCCTGATGCACGCCGATGTCGACGAAGGCGCCGAACGCCGCGACGTTGGTCACGGTGCCCTCGAGGATCATGCCGGGCTTCAGGTCGCTCAGCTTCTCGACGCCTTCCATGAACACTGCGGCCTTGAAGGCGGGGCGGGGATCGCGGCCGGGCTTCTCCAGCTCGCGCAGAATGTCGGTCACGGTAGGCAGTCCAAAGGTGTCATCGACGAAGGCTTTCGGCTGCACCTGCCGCAGGATCTCGGCATTGCCGATCAGCGCCTTGATGTCACTCTTGGTGGCGGTGAGGATCTTGCGCACGATCGGATAGGCTTCCGGATGCACCCCGGACCTGTCCAGCGGATCCTCGCCATCGCTGATGCGCAAAAATCCCGCGCATTGCTCGAAGGCCTTTGGTCCGAGCCGCGGCACTTCCTTCAGCGCCTTGCGCGACTTGAACGGGCCGTTGGCGTCGCGGTGCTGCACGATGCTCTGCGCCAGGCCGGTGCCAATGCCCGACACCCGCGCCAGCAGGGGTGCGGAGGCGGTGTTGGCATCGACGCCGACCGCGTTCACGCAGTCTTCCACGACGGCATCGAGCGAACGCGCCAGCTTGGATTCGCCAAGGTCATGCTGATACTGCCCGACGCCGATCGCCTTCGGATCGATCTTCACCAGCTCCGCGAGCGGGTCCTGCAAGCGTCGCGCGATTGACACCGCGCCGCGCAAAGTCACGTCGAGTTCCGGCAGTTCTTCCGAGGCAAAGGCGGAGGCCGAATACACCGATGCGCCGGCTTCCGACACCACGATCTTGGACATCTTCAGGTCCGGCAGCAGCTTCACCAGATCCATCGCGAGCTTGTCGGTCTCGCGCGACGCCGTGCCGTTGCCGATCGCGATCAGGTCGACGCGGTGCTGGACCGCGAGTTTGCCCAGCGTCGCCAGTGCTTCGTCCCAGCGCTTCTGCGGCTCGTGCGGATAGATGGTCGTTGTCGCCACTACCTTGCCGGTGGCGTCGATGACGGCGACCTTCACGCCGGAGCGGAAACCGGGATCGAGTCCCATGGTGACCCGCGCGCCGGCGGGTGCGGCCAGCAACAGGTCGCGCAGGTTAGAGGCGAACACCCGCACCGCTTCTTCCTCGGCGGCGGTCCACAGCCGCATCCGCAGATCGATGTTGAGATGCACCTGGATTTTTGTGCGCCACGCCCAGCGCACCGTCTCCGTCAGCCACTTGTCGCCCGGACGGCCCTGATCGGAGATCGCGAAGCGCTGCATGATCTTCAGCTCATAGGAGCTGACCACCACCGCCGCCGAAGGCTCCGCGGGCGGGCGCTCCGGCTGCATCTGCAGGTCGAGGATCTCTTCCTTCTCGCCGCGGAACATCGCGAGAATCCGGTGCGACGGCAACTTGTGCAGCGGCTCGCTGAAATCGAAATAGTCCTTGAACTTCTCGCCCTCGGCCTTCTTGCCGTCGCGCACCTTGGAGGCCATCAGCCCGTTCGACCACACCTGCTCGCGCAGCGCGCCGATCAGGTCGGCGTCTTCGGCGAAGCGCTCCACCAGAATCGCGCGTGCGCCGTCCAGCGCGGCGACGACATCGGCGACCGCCTTGTCGGCATCGACGAAAGCTTCGGCGACTTTCTTCGGATCGTTCTGCGGTTGCGTCAGCAGCAGTTCGGACAGCGGCTCGAGCCCGGCTTCCTTGGCGATTTCCGCCTTGGTGCGGCGCTTCGGCTTGAACGGCAGGTAGATGTCCTCGAGCCGGCCCTTGCTGTCGGCGGCCATGATGGCGGCCAGCAGCTTGTCATCGAGCTTGCCCTGTTCCTTCACCGATTCCAGGATCACGACGCGGCGCGCTTCCAGCTCGCGCAGGTAGTTCAAACGTTCTTCCAGCGTGCGCAATTGGGCGTCGTCGAGCGCGCCGGTGATTTCCTTGCGGTAGCGGGCGACGAACGGCACCGTGGCGCCGCCGTCGAGCAGCGCCACGGTCGCCTCGACCTGCTGCTCGCGCACGCCCAGTTCTTCCGCAATCTGTCGATTAATGTTTGCCACGCGCGAATATCCCTTCGAGAGATCGCGGCGGGCCAATGTCCCGCCGTCGGGGAGACGCTTATGGACCCATGCTGAGCGATTCATCAACCCCGATGCAGTTAGACAGATTGTTCTGTGGATGGCCTTGTTTTGCTTCGGAAATATCAGCGTTTGCGACGAAAATGCAGTCTGCGTGCGATGCAAAAATATAATGCTAGATCGCTGGCCGCGATGTGTGTAGACGGACGTTCCTCCTGGGAGCGATGATGTCAACTTGCGGTCTTGATTTTGGAACGTCGAATACGACGCTCGGCACCGTCGTGGACGATGCCCCGGTGCTTGCCACGCTGGAATTCGGCCACACCACGATTCCCAGCGCGATTTTCTATGAGGTCGATGGCGCCACTTTGATCGGCCGCAAGGCGATCGAATCCTACGTCGAAGGCGCGCCGGGCCGTCTGATGCGCAGTCTCAAATCCGTGCTCGGCACATCGCTGATCGATGAGACCACCAAGACCGGCCGCGAGCGCACCAGCTTTCGCGATGTCATCGCCTATTATCTCGGCGCGGTGAAGCGGCGCGCGGAAGTGGCCACCGGCCATCAGTTGCGCAATGTGGTGCACGGCCGCCCGGTGCACTTCGTCGACAACAATCCGGTCAGCGATCGCAAGGCGGAAGCGACCTTGCGTGACATCGCCTCCGACATCGGTTTCGACGAGGTCACCTTCCAGTTCGAACCGATCGCCGCGGCGCTGGACTACGAGCGCCAGATCAATTCCGAAGAGATAGCCTTGATCGCCGATATCGGCGGCGGCACCTCGGATTTCTCCATCGTGCGCCTTTCGCCGGAGCGGCACCGCCATGCCGAGCGCAAGGACGACATCCTGGCGAACGACGGCGTGCGGATCGGTGGCACCGATTTCGATCGCCAGCTCAGCCTCGGCGTCATCATGCCCTTGCTCGGCTATCGCACCGCGATGAAGCGCGCCGGCCTCGATGTGCCCTCCGGCTATTTCCACGATCTCGCCACCTGGGCCAACATCAACCGGATGTACGACCACAAGGTGATGAACGAGGTCCGCCAGGTTCGGTTTGAATCCCGGCAGCCGGAACTGCTCGATCGCCTGGTCCGCGTGCTCGACGAGCAGCGCGGCCATACGCTGGCGATGGAGATCGAGGACGCCAAGATCGGCCTGTCGGATCAGCAGAAGGCCAGCATCGCGCTGGATTGGATCGAGCCCGGCCTCAAGGCCGGCGTCGCTCGCAAGGAGCTGGTCAGCCACACCCAACTGCTCGCCGACCGCATCACCGCGCGCATCAAGATTTGCCTCGAACAGGCCAATCTGCAGGCCGAAGACATCGACGCCGTGTTCCTCACCGGTGGCTCGGTGCAACTCGCCCACGTTCGCAAGGCGATCATCGGCGCAGTGCCACACGCGCGCGCCATCGATGGCGATACGTTTGGCGCAGTGGGCAAGGGCCTGACCATCGAGGCCGTCAGGCGCTACGGGCCGGCGGCGTAACTCCTGCAGCGTTTGCTTCACCCTCCTCTGGAAGGGGGGTAAGGAAGGGCACCCGACTTCCCCTTTATCTCCAGCCTCTTGACAATAAAATATGGACGGCCATATTATTTGTCATGGCAAAGGTCTCAAACCGCGAAAAGATTCTCACCGAGGGCCTCAAGGTCGTGCATGCGCACGGCTATGCCGGCGCCAGCGTCCGGGACATCGTGCAGGCCGCCGGCGTGCCGCAGGGCTCCTTCACCAACCACTTCACGTCGAAGGAGGCCTTCGGCCTCGAAATCCTCGAACTGTATTTCGTCAATGGCCGCGCGTTGATGGGCGCCACTTTGCGCAACGACGAGCTGCCGCCGCTGCAGCGGCTGCGCGACTATATCGACGCCAACAAGACCCGCCTCAACAAGGACCAGATGCGCAACGGCTGCCTGTTCGGCAATTTTACCGCCGAAGCCAGCGACCACAGCGAACTGATCCGGCATCGCCTGGTGGAGATCTTCGCCGAGGTGCAGGGCAACGTGGCCTATTGCCTGAAGGCGGCGGTGAAGGCCGGTGAATTGCCGGCGGACTTCAACTGCAACGACGTCGCCGGCTTCATCGTCTCCTCGCTGCAAGGCGCCAACCTGTTGTCGAAAGCCGAACGCAGCCCGGCGCCGCTGGAGCGGTTCAAGCAGATCCTTTTCGCGCAGGTGCTGCGCTGAATTTGACTGAAGTTCCGTAGGCCGGGACGACACGCGGAGAGTCGGGCGACATCGCCGGGTGCCGTCGCATTGCTGGCCGTTGCCGCCCGCCTGCCAATTCGATAAACCTCCCCGACCAAATCAACGCGGCCCGCAGAGGCCGTTGTGAGCAACAAAAGTCCGGGAGAAAACCATGAGCCAGACCGCCATCGCGGGCGCAACGCCTGTCGCCAAATCCGACATCGAGACCTCTACGATCCGCGCGATCTCGTGGCGGCTGATTCCGTTTCTGGTGCTGGCGTATTTCCTGGCTTATCTCGATCGCGTCAATCTCGGCTTCGCTGCGCTGACCATGAATGCCGAGCTGAAATTCTCGCCGACAGTCTTTGCCTGGGGCGCCGGTATCTTCTTCATCGGCTATTTCATTTTCGAAGTGCCCAGCAACATCGCGCTGGAAAAATTCGGTGCCAGCCGCTGGATCGCCCGCATCATGGTGACCTGGGGCATCATCTCGGCGCTGATGGCGATGGTCAGCGGCCCCTGGAGTTTCTACGTGCTGCGCTTTCTGCTCGGCGTCGCCGAGGCCGGGTTCTTTCCCGGCATCATCCTGTATCTCACCTACTGGTACCCCGCGGAATATCGTGCGCGCTTCCTTGCAGCCTTTGCGATCGCCGTGCCGGTCTCCACGGTGATCGGCGCGCCGGTGTCCGGCATGCTGCTCGGGCTCGACGGCGCGCTGGGCCTGAAGGGCTGGCAGTGGCTGTTCATCATCGAGGGCATTCCCTCGGTCGTGCTCGGCATCGTCACCTGGTTCTATCTCACCGACCGGCCGTCGCAGGCGAAGTGGCTTAGCGCCGAGCAGAAGGCGTGGTTGTTGTCGAAGCTTGAAGGCGAACGCGCGGCCAAGGAGAGCGCCCACAAGATGACGCTGGGGCAGGCGCTGTCGTCGCCCAAGGTGCTGGTGCTGAGCCTGATCTATTTCGGCTTCGTCGGCGCGCTCTACGGCATGCAGTTCTGGCTGCCGCAGATCGTGAAAGCGTTCGGCTTCAGCAATTTGCAGACCGGCTTTGTTACCGCGATCCCCTATCTGTTCGGCTCCATCGCCATGGTGCTGTGGGCGCAGCATTCCGACCAGACCCGCGAGAGAGTCTGGCATGTCGGTCTGCCGCTGCTGCTCACCGCCGCCGCGCTTGGCGTCTCCGGCTATACGACCGATCCGATGCTGACGATGATCGCGCTCACCGTCGCCGCCATCGGCATTTTCTGCACCTTCGCTTTGTTCTGGACGCTGCCGACCGCCTGGCTGAGCGGTACCGCCGCGGCCGGCGGCATCGCGCTGATCAATTCGATCGGCAACCTTGCCGGCTTCGGCGGGCCGTATCTGATCGGCTGGGTCAAGGAGCTGACCGGCAGCACCTCCACCGGTCTGCTGGTGCTGGCGGTAATGCCGCTGGTTGCCGGGTTGCTGGTGCTGTTCGGCAAACACGACACCGCGGCGGAGTTCGCAGGCCCGGCGGCGCCGGTCGTGCCGCTTCGGGCCAAATAGCGGTTACGGCAAAGGATTAAATGGCTGGCGACCGACATCGGTGGATGTCGGTCGCTGCCATGCCGTTGCTTCGCCTCATGCCCGTCTCAATGCACCCGTGACGGAAGCCCGTTCCGGAATGGGGGCCCAATCACGATTTTCAAGGGCGGCTAGCGTGTTTCTAACCATGTCCATATTCACAAAATCCTGATCACTGACGAATATTGACAATCGTCAGTAAACATTCGACACTCGCATCGATCACCATCGAAGGGAAGTCCGATGTCTGGCCGTCCATTTTTTACGAGTTATTCCAGCATCTTAGCTGTTTCACTGGCCGCATTTGCGCTGGCTGGCTGCAGCAAGGCGCCCGCCGAGAAATCCGAAACCTCGCGCCCGGTTCTGGTCGCCAGCGTGCATTACGAGCCGGAATCGCCGGCGCGCAGCTTCGTCGGCACCATCAAGCCGCGGATCGAGACCGACATGGGTTTTCGGGTCCCTGGAAAAGTCGCAAAGCGCCTGGTTGAGGTCGGTCAAACCGTCGATGTTGGGCAACCTTTGGCGACACTCGATGAAGTCGATCTGAAGCTTCAGGCCGAGCAGGCGGTCGCCGAATTTACCGCCGCCACCGGCGTCCTCGCCCAAGCCGGCGCCGCCGAGATCCGCGCCAAGGAATTGAAGAGCAAGGGTTGGTCGACCGACGCGCAACTCGATCAGGCCAAGGCCGCCGCCGATGAAGCCCGCGCGCGCCTCAACCGCGCCGAACGGTCGGTCGAGCTCACCAAAAACAGTTTGTCCTATGCCACGCTGATCGCCGACACCCGCGGCGTCGTCACCGCGACGCTGATCGATGCCGGCCAGGTCGTGAGTTCAGGCCAGACAGCGATCCGCGTCGCCCGCTTCGCTGAGAAGGAAGCCGTGGTCGCTATTCCGGAAACCCTTGTGGGACGGGCGAAAGATGGCACCGCGAGCGTGACGCTGTGGTCCGAGCCCGACAAGAAATACGCGGCAAAGCTGCGCGAGATCGCGCCCAATGCCGATCCCTCGACGCGAACCTACCTCGCGAAATTCTCGCTCCCCGATGCCGGCGACAACGTTTCGCTTGGCATGACCGCGACACTGACGCTGTCCGATCCCGCCACCGAACGCGTCGCGCGATTGCCGCTGTCAGCTTTGTTCAGCCAGGGCAACGCGCCCTCGCTCTACATCGTCGACACCACTGGCGATGTCGCGCTGAAGCCGGTGAAGGTGAAAGCTTACGAGAGCAACGACGTCGTGATCTTCGGGGGCGTCGATGAAGGCGCCAAGGTGGTGGTGCTCGGTGTGCAGAAGCTTGATCCGGCGCAAAAAGTCCGCGTCGTTTCCGCGCTCTCATTCTAAAGGACGAAGCCGATGCATCGCTTCAACCTCTCCGCCTGGGCAGTCAGTCACCCCGCGCTGATCCTGTTCCTGATCGTGGCGCTCGGCTTTGCCGGGTTCTTCTCCTACGAGAAACTCGGCCGCGCCGAGGATCCGTCCTTCACGGTGAAGGTGGTCGTCGTCTCAGCGATGTGGCCGGGCGCCACCGCCAAGGAAATGCAGGAGCAGGTCGCCGATCCCATCGAGAAGAAGCTGCAGGAACTGCCGTATTTCGACAAGGTGCAGACCTATTCGAAGCCGTCCTTCACCGCGATGCAGGTGTCGTTCAAGGACAATGCGCCGCCGAAGGACGTGCCGTACCTGTTCTATCTGCTGCGCAAGAAGATCGCCGACGTGCAGCCGACGCTGCCCGCCGGGCTGATCAACCTCAACATCAATGACGAATACAGCGACGTCGATTCCATCCTCTACATGATGACCGGCGAAGGCGCGGACTACGCGCAGCTGAAGAAGGCCGCCGAAGGCCTGCGGCAGCGGCTGCTGAAGGTCACGGGCGTCACCAAAGTCAACCTCTACGGCACCCAGGATGAGAAGATCTACGTCGAGTTCTCGCATGCCAAGCTGGCGACGCTTGGCATCACGCCGCAGACCTTGTTCGACTCGCTGGCCAAGCAGAACGCGATCACGCCGGCCGGCACGGTGGAAACCTCGTCGCAGCGCGTGCCGCTGCGCGTCACCGGCGCGCTCGATGGCGCCAAGACCGTTGCGGAAACGCCGGTGGAGAGCAACGGCCGGACATTCCGCCTCGGCGACATCGCCACTGTCACCCACGGCTTCGTCGATCCCACCGATTATCTGGTGCGGCAGAAGGGCAAGCCCGCGCTCGGCATCGGCGTGGTCACCGCCAACGGCGCCAACATTCTCGAGCTCGGCAAGGAAGTCGAAAAAGCCAAGAGTGAATTCATGGCCGCGGTGCCGCAGGGCATCAACATCGAGCAGATTGCCGATCAGCCGCTGGTGGTCGAACATGCCGTCGGCGAATTCGTGCATTCCTTCGTCGAGGCGCTGGCCATCGTGCTGTTCGTCAGCTTCGTGGCGCTGGGCTGGCGCACGGGTATTGTGGTGGCATTGTCGGTGCCGCTGGTGCTGGGCATCGTCTTTATCGTCATGAACGCGATGTCGCTGGATCTGCACCGCATCACGCTGGGCGCGCTGATCATCGCGCTCGGCCTGCTGGTCGACGACGCCATCATCGCGGTTGAGATGATGGTGGTGAAAATGGAGCAGGGCTGGGATCGCGTCCGCGCGGCGTCCTTTGCCTGGGAGTCCACCGCATTTCCGATGCTCACCGGTACGCTGATCACGGCGGTCGGCTTCCTGCCGATCGGCTTCGCCAACTCCGCGGTCGGTGAATATGCCGGCGGCATTTTCTGGATCGTTGCCATCTCGCTGATTGCATCCTGGTTCGTCGCGGTGATCTTTACGCCCTATATAGGCGTCAAGCTGCTGCCGAATTTTGCCGCGCATGGCAAAGCCAACCACGATCCGCACGCGGTCTATGAGACGCGGATGTACCGGATGCTGCGCAGCACGATCCAGTGGTGCGTCGACCACCGGATCAAGGTTGTCGTTGCAACGGTTGCTATCTTCGCCGCATCGATCGTCGGCTTTGGCCACGTGCAGCAGCAGTTCTTCCCGTTGTCGGAACGCCCCGAGCTGTTCCTGCAGTTGCGCCTGCCGGAAGGCACGGCGTTCGCGGTGACCGAAAAGACCGTGCAGAAAGCCGAGGCGCTGCTGAAGGACGACAAGGACATTGCGACCTACACCGCCTATGTCGGCAAGGGCTCGCCACGATTCTGGCTCGGGCTCAATCCGCAGCTGCCGAACGAGGCCTTCGCCGAGATCGTGATCGTCGCGAAGGACGTTGAAGCGCGCGAACGCATCAAGGCCGGACTCGA
Source organism: Nitrobacteraceae bacterium AZCC 2146 (assembly GCA_036924855.1). Taxonomy (NCBI): domain Bacteria; kingdom Pseudomonadati; phylum Pseudomonadota; class Alphaproteobacteria; order Hyphomicrobiales; family Nitrobacteraceae; species Nitrobacteraceae bacterium AZCC 2146. Next base: position 3,183,450 of record JBAGRP010000001.1, on the reverse strand, counting down.
GAAAGCCGTGGCCGATGGCCAGTTGCCCGAAGCACGCGTGCGCGTCGATCGCTTCAATTTTGGCCCGCCGGTCGGCTTCCCCGTACAGTTCCGCGTCATCGGTCCGGACACCGCGACCGTGCGCGAGATCGCCTACAAGGTGCGCGACGTGATGCGTGCCAACAAGAACATGATCGATCCGCATCTCGACTGGAACGAACAGACGCCCTATCTCAAGCTCGTGGTCGATCAGGATCGCGCCCGCGCGCTCGGCCTGACGCCGCAGGAACTGTCGCAATCGTTGGCGATGCTGATCAACGGCGCGCCGGTGACGACGGTGCGTGACGGCATCGAAAAGGTCGGTGTCGTCGCCCGCGCCGTCCCGTCGGAACGGCTCGATCTCGGCCGGGTCGGCGATCTCACCATCACCTCGCGCAACGGCGTCGCCGTGCCGCTGTCGCAGATCGCCAACATCGAATATGCCCATGAGGAGCCTATCCTGTGGCGCCGAAGCCGCGACATGGCGATCACCGTGCGCGGCGACGTCATCGATGGCGTGCAGCCGCCGGACGTGACCAGTCAGATCTCGCCGAAGCTGCAGGAAATCCGTGACAGCCTGCAGCCGGCCTACCGGATTGAGGCGGGCGGCGCGTTCGAGGAATCCGCCAAGGGCAATGCCTCGATCGCAGTGCTGTTTCCGCTGATGATCATCATCATGCTGACGCTGCTGATGGTCCAGCTGCAGAGCTTCTCACGCTTGATCTTGGTGTTCCTGACGGCCCCGCTCGGGATTGTCGGCGCCTCGCTGGGCCTCAACGTCGCCAACAAGCCATTCGGCTTTGTGGCGCTGCTTGGCCTGATCGCGCTGGCTGGCATGATCATGCGCAACGCGGTCATTCTGGTCGACCAGATCGAGACCGACGTGAAACATGGCCTGACCCGGCGCGAAGCCATCGTCGAAGCCACCGTTCGCCGCGCCCGGCCGGTGGTACTGACCGCGCTCGCCGCCATCCTGGCGATGATCCCGTTGTCGCGCTCGGCATTCTGGGGGCCGATGGCGATCACCATCATGGGCGGGCTGTTCGTGGCCACCTTCCTGACGTTGCTGTATCTGCCGGGTCTCTACGCGCTCTGGTTCCGCAAGAGCCTGGAGGAACGCGGTTCCGGCGAGGAGGCCGATCTTGCACCGCAGCATCACGGCGAACCGCATCCCGCATTTCCGCTTGCTGCGGCCGCTGAATAATTGAAGATGACGACGGCATGACCTTGATTTCCGACAATACCGAAGCCGATATGCGAGGCCGCATTCTCGTGGTGGCGGAGCGTTTGTTTCGCGAAATCGGCTATCAGAAGACCACTGTCGCCGATATCGCCAAGCAACTGCGGATGAGCCCGGCGAATGTCTATCGCTTCTTCGATTCGAAGAAGTCGATAAACGCTGCGGTGGCGCGGCGGCTGATGGGCGAGGTCGAAGACGCCGCGCAAATCATCGTCGCGGCGCGCGAGCCGGCGGCGCAGCGGCTACGCGAATTGCTGTCGTCGATCCATCGCATGAATTCGGAGCGCTATGTCGGCGATTCGAAACTCCATGAAATGGTCGCGATCGCGATGGAGGAGAGCTGGGACGTCTGTGTGGCACATATGGAGCGGATTACTGGCACCATCGCCGAAGTGATCGCGGAGGGTGCTGCAGCCGGCGAATTCCATGCGCCGGATGTGCCGCTGGCGGCGATGTGTGCGTGTAGCGCCATGATGCGGTTCTTCCACCCGCAGATGATTGCGCAATGTGCGGATAAGCCGGGACCGACCCTGGACCAGATGATAGACTTCGTTCTTGCCGGGCTCGCCCCGCGCGGCTAGACGACAGCGGATATCATCACAGGGGATTTCCAGCGTGAACGCCAGCGACCTGCATTCCTACCAGCCCAAGGACGGCCACGGCCTCAAGCACGATCCCTTCAACGCCATCATCGGACCGCGGCCGATCGGCTGGATCTCGTCCCGCGACGCCAATGGTCACGTCAACCTGGCGCCCTACAGCTTCTTCAACGCGTTCAGCTACGTCCCGCCGATCATCGGGTTTTCCAGCACCTCCCGGAAGGACAGCATCGCCAATATCGAGAGCACCCGGGAATTCGTCTGGAATCTCGCCACCAAGGATCTGGCCCAGCAGATGAACGCCACCGCCGCGCATGTCCCGCCGGAGGTCGATGAATTCACCATTGCCGGGCTGACGGCGGTTCCGAGCATGCTCGTCAATGTGCCGCGGGTCGGCGAGAGCCGCGTCGCCTTCGAGTGCAAGGTGACGCAGATCATCCAGCTGCAGGGCGCGGACGGCACCAAATCAAATTCGTGGATCACCTTTGGCGAGGTGATCGCCGTGCATATCGACAAGAGCCTGATCAAGGACGGCGTCTACCAGACCGCACTGGCCGGCCCGATCCTGCGCGCCGGCCGCCGCGGCGACTATTTCGAAATCCGGCCAGAAGCCATGTTCGAGATGAACCGGCCCGATTGAGCCGGACCCGACAGGGGGACTTGGCGCGCCGTGACGACAGGTCACGGCGGCGCAAATCGCATTTTGGGAACCGTTGCGCTATCCTGCGGTTAAGGATGGACCTCGCGCTCGTCCGATTTCGCTTAAATATCAATGCGAAAGCTAAGGTGAAGCGAACGCCGTCCTGCTAAGAGCAAATGCCTTTCGGCGGCTGCCGCCCTCCCGGGCTGCGTGGTTGCTTCGATCCAGAGGATTTCTCCATGAGCTCATCCAGCCTGCGTCGCGATTACCTCACCAAGCCGATCTTCTCCTGGGCCCGTGGCGTACTGCCGACCATGTCCGACACCGAGCGCGAGGCGCTGGAGGCCGGCGACGTCTGGTGGGATGCGGACCTGTTCACCGGCAATCCGGATTGGGCCAAGCTGCTGGCGGTGAAGCCGGCGACGCTGACCGCCGAAGAACAGGCCTTCATGGATGGCCCGGTGGACGAGCTCTGCGTCATGCTCGACGACTGGAAGATCAATTGGGAATGGCGCGATCTGCCGCCCGAGGTCTGGGACTTCATCAAGCGCGGCAAATTCTTCGGCATGATCATCCCGAAGGAGTTTGGCGGTCTCGGCTTCTCGCCCTATGCGCATTCCGAAGTGGTGCGGAAGATTTCGTCGCGCTCCGTGGTCGCCGCCGTCACCGTTATGGTGCCCAACTCCTTGGGACCGGGCGAACTGCTGATGAAATTCGGCACCGACGCGCAGCGCCAGCGCTGGTTGCCGCGACTGGCCGATGGACAGGACATTCCCTGCTTCGGCCTGACCAGCCCGGAAGCCGGCTCCGACGCCGCGTCAATGGTCGATACCGGCATCATCTGCAAGGGTATGTTCGAAGGCCGCGAAGTGCTCGGCATCAGGCTGAACTGGCACAAGCGCTACATCACGCTGGGTCCAGTGGCGACGCTGATCGGCCTCGCTTTCAAGGCCTATGACCCCGACCATCTGGTCGGCACCCAGGACGACCTCGGCATCACCGTGGCGCTGATCCCGTCGCATCTGGATGGCGTCGATATCGGCAGGCGGCACCTGCCGTCGATGCAGGTGTTCCAGAACGGTCCGAACTGGGGCCGCGACGTCTTCATTCCGCTCGATTACATCATCGGCGGCCAGGAACGTCTGGGGCAGGGCTGGAAGATGCTGATGAGCGCGCTCGCCGCCGGCCGCGGCATTTCACTGCCGTCGCTGTCCGCCGCAGGTGCGGCCTATGCGGCGCGCACCACTGGCGCCTATGCCCGCATTCGCGAGCAGTTCAACGTGCCGATCGGCAAGTTCGAGGGTATCGAGGAGCCGCTGGCGCGGATTGCCGGCACCGCCTATCTGCTCGACGCTGCGCGAAGGCTGACCTGCGCCGCGCTCAATCAGGGCCATCATCCCGCTGTCATCTCCGGCATCATGAAGCTGCACGCCACCGAGCGGCTGCGCATCGCCATCGACGACGCCATGGACATCCATGGCGGCAAGGCGGTGATCGACGGCCCGCAGAACTACATGGGCAATCTCTATCGTTCGGTGCCGGTCGGCATCACCGTGGAGGGCGCCAACATCCTGACCCGCAATCTGATCGTGTTCGGTCAGGGCGCGATCCGCGCGCATCCTTTTCTGCTCGCCGAGATGACCGCGCTCGGCGAAACCGACCGCGCCAAGGGGCTCGACGATTTCGACAAGGCCTTCTGGAAACATATCGGCCACAGCATCAAGACGCTGTTCCGGGCGTGGGGCCGCAGCTGGACGTCAGGCGCGTTTGCGCCGGCGCCGGATGCCGGCAATGCCACCATGTTCTATCGCCAGCTGTCGCGTTATTCGGCGGCCTTCGCTTTGTGCGCCGACATGGCGCTGCTGACGCTCGGCGGCGCGCTGAAGCGCAAGGAAATGCTGTCGGCGCGGTTCGGCGATATCCTGTCCGAACTGTATCTGCTCTCCGCCGCGTTAAAACGCTGGCAGGACGAGGGTCGTCAGCCCTTGGATTTCGCTGCGCTCGAATGGTGCATGACATCCGGATTCCGGACCATCGAGAACCGTTTCGCGGAAATCCTCGCCAACCTGCCGAACCGTTTCGTCGCCGGCATTCTCAAATTCATCGTGCAGCCGTTCGGCGCCCGGGTGCTTGGTCCGTCCGATATGACGGTGCACTACTGCGCGCAGATGATCCTGGAGCCATCTGCCTCACGCGACCGGCTGACGCCTGATCTGTCGCATGTCGACGACGACCGCGGTTTGGCACGGCTGGAGAAGGCGTTCCTGCTGGTGACCTCCGCGGAAGACATCGCCAAGCGCATGCGCACGGCAAAGATCCGCGACTGGAAAGACGCCGTTGCCAAGGGCGTCATCACCCAGGCCGAAGGCAACCAGCTTGCCGCGGCGCAGGCCGCTGCGGCGCTGGTGATCGAGGTCGACGACTTCGCGCCGGAGGCGCTGTCGCCGAACTACAAAAAGCCGGCCGACGTGCATCAGTTTTTCCAGGAGCTCGGCGATCACAGGGCAGCAAGCTGATGGCGCGTCCGGTCTATATCGTCGACGGCAGCCGCACGCCGTTCCTGAAGGCGCGCAGCGGTCCCGGCCCGTTCACGCCGGTCGATCTTGCCGTGCAATGCGGGCGTCCCTTGCTGGCGCGGCAACCTTTTGCGCCCACGGCGTTCGATCAGGTCATCCTCGGCTGCGTCAATGTCATTGCCGACGAAATGAATCCGGCGCGCGTCGCGGCGCTGCGGCTCGGCATGGGCGAGGCCATGGTCGCCTTCACCGTGCAGATCAATTGCGGCTCCGGCATGCAGTCGATCGATACCGGCTATCGCTACATCCGCGAAGGCAGCGCCGATCTGATTCTGGCGGGCGGCGCGGAGGCGTTGAGCTACGCGCCGCTGGTCTGGCCGCAGCAGGGCGTGCGCTGGTTTGCCGGCCTTGCCACGGCGAAGGGCATCCTCGCCAAGATGGCGGCGATCGCCAAAGCGCGGCCCGGCTACTTCAAGCCGATCATCGGGTTGGAGCGCGGCCTCACCGATCCCATCACCGAACTCAACATGGGGCAGACCGCGGAAGTCGTCGGTCATCTGTTCGGCATCACTCGCGCGCAGTCCGACGCCTATGCGGTGGAGAGCCACAAGCGCCTCGCCAACGCGCAGGCGCAGGGCTGGCTGAAGGGCGAGGTCGAAACCGCGTTTGCGCGTGACGGCAAGTTCTACGACCACGACGACGGCGTGCGGGCAGATTCGTCGGTCGATAAATTGTCATCGCTGAAGCCGGTGTTCGAGCGGCCATGGGGTCAGGTCACCGCGGGCAATTCCTCGCAGATCACCGACGGCGCTTCGTGGACGATCCTCGCCTCGGAAGAGGCCGTCGCAAAGCATGGCCTGACGCCGAAGGCAGTCATCATCGACAGCCAGTGGTCGGCGCTCGATCCCAGCATCATGGGCCTCGGCCCGGTGCTGTCATCGAACGAGCTGCTGAAGCGCAACAAGCTCTCCTTGCAGGACATCGAGACCTGGGAGCTGAACGAAGCCTTCGCTACCCAGGTGCTGGGCTGTCTCGCCGCCTGGAACGACGACAAGTTCTGCCGCGAGATACTCGGTCTCGATGGTGCCGCCGGGCAGATCGATCCCGCCAGGCTCAATGTCGATGGTGGCGCCATCAGTCTCGGCCATCCCGTCGGCTGCAGCGGTAACCGCATCGTGCTGCACCTCGTCAATGCGATGAAGCGGCTCGGCACCAAACGCGGCATCGCCACCGAATGCATCGGCGGCGGGCTCGGCGGCGCGATGCTGATCGAAGCGTTATGAGGAACGTCATGGATAGCAGGATCATGAACGTTCTCGGTGATCGCGTGCTCGAACTCGGGCCGCAGCCCGATGCCAGCGGCACGTACCGGAATTTCAAGCTGACCCGCGACGCCGATGGCATTGCGTGGTTGCTGTTCGATCGCGAAGGCGCCAGCGCCAATACGCTGTCGGCCGATGTCATCGAGGAACTGGACGCGGTGCTCGCCGCGCTGGAAACCCAGCGCCCCGCCGGCATCGTCATTCGCTCGGCGAAGACCTCCGGCTTCATCGCCGGCGCCGACGTCAATGAATTCCGCGGCGCTACCGATCCGCGTGTTGTGGAAACAGAGATCGGCCGCGCCCATGCGGTGATCGACCGGCTGGAAGCGCTGAAGATTCCCACCGTCGCCGTCATCCACGGCTTCTGCCTCGGCGGCGGGCTTGAAGTCGCACTGGCCTGCCAGTCGCGTATCGCCATCGACGACGCGCGCTTCGGCTTTCCGGAAGTGATGCTCGGCCTGCATCCCGGCCTCGGCGGCACCGCGCGCTTCACGCATCTGGTCAATCCGATGCAGGCGATGACGCTGATGCTCACCGGCAAGACCATCGATGCCCGCAAGGCCAAGGCGCTGGGCCTCGTCGATGCCGTGACGCAGGAACGCCACGTCCGTAACGCGGTGAAGGACGCGGTGTTCGGCCGGCTCCGCCGCGCCAGGCCGGGCCTGCTCAACGCGATCCTGAATTTTTCACCAGTGCGCGGTATCCTCGCCTCGCGCATGGTGGCCGAGGCCGCCAAGTCGGCGCCACGTGAACACTATCCCGCACCCTACGCGCTGATTGCGTTGTGGGAAAAGCACGGCGGCGACCGCGCCGCGATGCTGGCTGCGGAAAAGACCTCGTTCGCCGATCTGATGGTGACGCCGACGGCGCAGAATCTGATCCGGGTGTTCTTCCTGCGCGAGCAGATGAAGAAGCTCGCCGGCCACGGCAACACCATCCAGCATGTCCACGTCATCGGCGCCGGCGCCATGGGCGGCGACATTGCGGCATGGTGCGCCAATCAGGGCCTGCGCGTCACCTTGGCCGACATGAAGGCGGAGCCGATCGCGGGCGCGATCAAACGTGCCGCCGATCTGTTTGGAAAAATCATCCGCAAGCGCACCGAGCAGCGCGATGCGCTCGATCGCCTGATCCCTGACATAGACGGCGAGGGCGTGCGCACGGCTGACCTCATCATCGAGGCGGTGCCGGAAAAGCTCGAGCTGAAGCAGAAGGTCTATGCGTCGCTGGAGCCGCGCATGAAGTCATCAGCCATTCTTGCCACCAACACCTCAAGCATCCCGTTGGAGGATCTGCGCACCACGCTGGCGTCGCCGCAGCGCCTGCTCGGGTTGCATTTCTTCAATCCGGTGTCGCGCCTGCAACTGGTCGAGGTGGTCAGCCATGACGGCGTCGATCCGCACCTGCTGACCCAGGCGCTGGCCTTTGTCGGCGCCATCGACCGGCTGCCGCTGCCGGTGAAGAGTTCGCCGGGCTTCCTCGTCAACCGCGCGCTGACGCCCTACATGCTTGAAGCCATGGTGATGCTCGACGAGAAGATCGACAAGACCACCATCGACGCCGCCGCGGAACAGTTCGGCATGCCGATGGGGCCGATCGAACTGGCCGACCAGGTCGGGCTCGATATCTGCCTGGCCGTCGGTGACATGCTGCGCTCGAAATTCGGCGACCTGCTGCCGCCGACGCCGGCCTGGCTGCGCGAGAAGGTCGCCAAGGGCGAACTCGGCCGCAAGACCGGCAAGGGCTTCTACATCTGGAAGGATGGCAAGGCCGACAAGTCCTCCGGCGCCGTGGTGACAGCGCAGCCGACTCAGGAGATGATCGACCGGTTGATGCTGCCGATGTCGAATGTCTGCGTCGCCTGTCTGCGCGAGGGCATCGTCGATCACGCGGATGTGGTCGACGGCGCCATGATCTTTGGCACCGGTTATGCTCCGTTCCGCGGCGGGCCGCTGAATTACGCCCGCAGCCGCGGCGCCGAGAACATCGTCGCCACCCTGCGTACGCTGGCGGTCAAATTCGGCGACCGGTTCGCTCCGGACGCAGGCTGGGATGACTTCAAATGACTCACTACATGACTCAATACACGGCAGGTTTTTGCTCATGATGGACGCGACTGCGCCTCGCGCGACGACTCCCGTGACGGAACCGGTGGGCGATCTGTGCATCCGGCAGCTGGCGATGCCCGCCGACACCAACCAGAATGGCGATATTTTCGGCGGCTGGCTGCTCGGCCAGATGGATCTCGGTGGCGGCATCTTTGCCTCCAAGATTGCCCAATCGCGCACTGTTACCGTGGCGATCGACGCCATGAACTTCCGCAAGGCGGTGTTCGTCGGCGACGTCGTCTCGGTGCATGCGACGCTGGTACGTATCGGGAAAACCTCGATTACGGTGCATCTCGAGGCCTGGGTGCTACGCCGCAACGAGATCTATTCGATCCTGGTGACCGACGGCAATTTCACCTACGTCTCGATCGATGATCACGGCCATCCGCAGGTGATCAAGCGGGGCGATCCGCCGCTGTCGGCCTGATCCTATCCAGGAACCTTTTTCCCTTCTCCGGGTTAGTGGCCCGGAATATGCATTGTCTTGCATATGGGGGCCGCCATGTCAGACACCTACATCATCGAAGTCAGCTCGCAGGCCGCCGGAATCGTGGTTCGCGATCCCGACGGGTACCGGTTCTTCGCCGCGTCTCACCGCTTCAATCCGATGGAAGGCCAGCTGTTTCGCAACGCCCGCGAAGCCGAGCGCGCGGCCTTCCTGTTTGCCACGCAGGGCGATCAGGCGGCATCGGCCGTCACCGCGGCCTGAGCGGCCGGTCTCTTTAACCTCGCCCCGCCTGGCGAAGCTTTGCTTCGCGCGGCGGGGAGAGGGAAGTCACGCCGGCAACTGTGCCACGTTGACGATGGCAGGCAACCGCCGCACCATGGGCGCCTTCGTCCGAGGTGCTGTCGTGACCGGTCTGACCCATCGCCAAACTGAAATTCTGAATATCGCCCGTGCCTTCGGCCGGGTGATGGTCGATGATCTCACCCGCCGCTTCGAGGTCTCCGCCCAGACCATCCGCAAGGATCTCAACGACCTCTGCGACCACCGCTCGCTGACGCGCATCCATGGCGGCGCCATCGTCGCCTCTGGCGTCGAGAACCTTGCTTACGAGGCCCGTCGCTTCGTTGCGGCCGAAGAGAAGAAGGCCATCGGCATCGCGGCGGCGGCGCAGATTCCCAACGGCTCGTCGCTGTTCATCAACATCGGCACCACCACCGAGGAGGTCGCCAGTGCGTTGACCGCGCATGAAGACCTGCTGGTGATCACCAACAACCTCAACGTCGCGATGATGCTCTACCGGCATCCGCGCATCGAGGTGATCGTCGCCGGCGGCACCGTGCGGCGCGCCGATGGCGCGGTGATCGGCTCCACCGCCATCAACCTGATCGGCCAGTTCAAGGTCGATTACGCCATCATCGGCGCCTCGGCGATCGACGAGGAGGGCGCGCTGCTCGATTTCGACTACCGCGAGGTCCAGGCCGCGCAGGCGATCATCGCCAATGCCCGCAGCGTCATGCTGGTCGCCGACAGCACCAAGCTGCGGCGCACCGCGGCGGTGCGTATCGCCCATATCAGCCAGATCCAGACCTTTGTGACCGACGCGCCCCTGCCGGCGCCGCTGCAGACCATCTGCCAAAGCCGCGGTATCCAGGTAATCGAGGCCATGCCGGCGCCCACCAGCGAGCTCGACGAAGCCGCGCCGGACACGGCGCCGATTCCATTCCGGAAGTGATAGCTGCTTAAAACGGCAGTTGCTTTCGCTTTTAGTTGTGATTTAATCCGAACCGAAAGCCAAATCGCTACAAGCGAAGATGGCGCGTCCTTTTACGGAAGGCGCCAGATGAATTTGGCGCAAGGGGGAGCTCGGGTGGGTCAGGTTTTCGACCTCGCGATCATTGGTGGCGGCGTCAACGGCTGCGGCATCGCGCGCGACGCGGTCGGGCGCGGCAATTCCATTTTCCTTTGTGAAATGAATGATTTGGCCAGCGGCACGTCGTCGTGGTCGACCAAACTCGTGCATGGCGGGCTGCGCTACCTTGAATACTATGAATTCCGGCTGGTTCGCGAGGCGCTGATCGAGCGCGAGATCCTCTGGCAGATCGCCCCGCATATCATCCGCCCGCTGCGCTTCGTGCTGCCGCACCACGCCGGGTTGCGGCCGGCCTGGTTGCTGCGTCTGGGCCTGTTTCTCTACGACCATATCGGTGGCCGAAAGCTGTTGCCGCCGACGCGGACGCTCGATCTGGCTCATGACGAGGTAGGCAAGCCGCTGGCACCCGGCCGCTTCCGTCGCGGCTTTGAATATTCCGACTGTTTTGTCGATGACGCCCGGCTGGTCGTACTGACCGCGCGCGACGCCGCCGATCGTGGCGCTGTGATCCGCACCCGTGCCCGCGCCACCGAGATTCGGCAGGCCGACGGCATCTGGCAGGTGACGGTGGAGGATACGGCCAGCGGCGAACGCAGCACCATCAGTGCGCGTGCGCTGGTCAACGCCGCAGGTCCCTGGGTCGAGAACATTCTGACCAGCGGCGCCGGGGTCAACGCGAAGGCCAAGGTAAGGCTGGTGCAGGGCTCGCACATCGTGGTGCCGAAGCTCTACGCCCACGACCGCGCCTACATCTTCCAGAACGGCGACGGCCGCATCGTGTTCGCGATCCCCTATCAGGATGATTTCACCCTGATCGGCACCACCGATCTCGATTACCACGGCGATCCTGCGAAGGTGAAAATCTCCGCTGAGGAGATCGGCTATCTCTGCCAATCCGTCAGCGAATATCTCGCGAAACCGGTGAAGCCCGAAGACGTGGTGTGGACCTATTCCGGCGTCCGCCCGCTCTATGATGACGGCGCCAGCGAAGCCAAGGCCGCGACGCGCGATTACGTGTTCGAACTCGACACGCCCGGCGGCGCGCCGCTGCTATCGATCTATGGCGGCAAGATCACCACCCATCGCCGCCTCGCCGAAGAGGCGCTGGAAAAGCTCGCGCCCTATCTGAAAGGCACGAAGGCGCGCGAAGGCTGGACCGCCAAGGCGGCGCTGCCCGGCGGCGACTTCGATGTCTCCGCATTGGATGCGCTGATCGCCGAATTGCTGCGCGATTATCCGTTCCTGACGCCGGTGCATGCCAATCGTCTCGCGCATGCTTACGGCACCCGCGCGCAAAAAATGCTTGGGCAGGCGAAAGCGATGGCCGATCTCGGTCAGGCATTTGGCGCCACGCTGACCGAGCGAGAAGTCAGGTATCTGATCGCGAATGAGTGGGCCTGCACGGCCGATGATATTGTCTGGCGGCGATCGAAGCTCGGGCTGCGGCTGTCGTCGGCCGAGGTTGCCGCGCTTGAGGAGTGGTTCGCAGCCAACCGTAGCCAGCCGGCCAATCCGTTGCGCGAGGCGGGAGCGCGGCCATGAGCGTCACCCTCGATCACGTCTCGCGGATGGTCGATGGCGTTCCGACGATTCGCGATGTCTCGTTGACGCTGGAAAGAGGCACCCTGAGCGTGCTGCTCGGGCCGACGCTGGCGGGCAAGACCTCGATCATGCGGCTGCTCGCCGGGCTCGACAAGCCGACCCAGGGCCGCGTGCTGGTCGATGGCAAGGACGTCACCGGTTTCGACGTACGCCAGCGCTCGGTGGCGATGGTGTACCAGCAGTTCATCAATTACCCCTCGCTGAGCGTCTACGAAAACATCGCTTCGCCGCTGCGGGTGCAGGGCAAGCCGAAGGCCGAAATCGAAAGCCGCGTCCGCGACGCCGCAAAGCTGCTGAAGCTCGAGCCCTATCTCGATCGCACGCCGCTGCAATTATCCGGCGGCCAGCAGCAGCGCACTGCGATCGCGCGCGCGCTGGTGAAGGGCGCCGATCTGGTGCTGCTCGACGAGCCGCTCGCCAATCTCGACTACAAGCTGCGCGAAGAATTGCGCACCGAACTGCCGCGCATCTTTGAAGCGTCCGGTGCGATCTTCGTTTACGCCACCACGGAGCCGTCCGAAGCGCTGCTGCTCGGCGGCCACACCGTCTGCCTGTGGGAAGGCGAGGTGTTGCAGATTGGGGACACGTCTAAGGTCTATCGCCGTCCCGACACCCTGCGGGTCGCGGAAGTGTTTTCCGACCCGCCGCTCAATGTCGTCGGCATCGAGAAGAAGGACGGTTTTGTGCAATATGCCGGTGGTGCACTGGCGCCGGCCAGCGGGCTCTATTCCGGGCTCGGCGACGGCGCCTATCGCGTCGGTTTTCGCGCGCATCAGCTGGAAGTCGCCAGCGGCATCGCCGATCGCCACGCGTTTTCGGCTGAGGTCACCGTGACCGAAATCACCGGCTCGGAAAGTTTTGTGCATTTGAAACGCGACGCCTCCAACTGGGTCGCGGTGCTGCAGGGCGTGCATGATTTTCCGCCCGGGCACGTGCTCGACGCGGTACTCGATCCGAACAACCTTTTTGTCTTCGATGGCCGCGACCGCCTGGTCGCCGCCCCGCCGGCGATGTGAGGAACCATGGCCCGCATCGATCTCGTTGATCTCGCGCACGCCTACGGCGGCAATGATGCCGACCCGGACTCCTTTGCGCTGAAGCCGATCTCGATGACATGGCGGCAAGGCGGCGCCTATGCGCTGCTCGGTCCCTCCGGCTGCGGCAAGACCACGCTGCTGAACCTGATCTCCGGCATCGTCGCACCGTCGCGCGGCAAGATCCTGTTCGACGGCGCCGACATCACGCCGCTGTCGACACAGAAGCGCAACATCGCGCAGGTATTCCAGTTTCCGGTGATCTACGACACCATGACGGTCGGGCAGAACCTCGCTTTTCCATTGAAAAACCGCGGCGTGCCGCGCAGCGAGATCGACGCGCGTGTTACGGAGATCGCGCATCTGCTCGACCTCACGCCCTATCTCAATCGCAAGGCGACGCGGCTCACCGCCGACGCCAAGCAGAAGATTTCGCTCGGCCGCGGGCTGGTGCGCGCCGATGTCGCCGCGGTGCTGTTCGACGAGCCGCTGACGGTGATCGATCCCGCTTTGAAATGGGAATTGCGCTCCAAGCTGAAGGCGCTGCACCGTGCCCTCGACCTGACGATGATCTACGTCACCCACGATCAGACCGAAGCGCTGACCTTCGCCGATACCGTGGTGGTGATGCATGACGGCCGCGTGGTGCAATCAGGCACGCCGCAGGAACTGTTCGACAAGCCCGCGCACACCTTCGTCGGCTATTTCATCGGCTCGCCCGGCATGAACATCGTGCCCGCCGTTGTCGGCGGCCGCGAGGCCCGCATCGATGGCCATACCATTGCGCTGAAGCGAGCGTATGACCATCTGCCGGCCGGCGCGAAGATCGAGGTTGGTGTCCGCCCGGAATTCGTACATGTCGCGCCGCCGGCGCCAGGCCTGCTGTCGGCCCATATCGAACGGATCGACGATCTCGGCCGTATCAGTTTTGCGCGGGTGCGGATCGGCGACGCGAAATTTGCCGCCCGGGTGCCGCAGGGCTTTTCGATTCCGGGAACCGAAGCGGGACTGGTGTTCGATCCATCGCGGGTTCACATCTATGCCGACAGCCGCCTTGTCGAGGGGACTGCGTGATGGACAAGACCATCAACCAGAAGGCCTGGTTCCTGGTGCTGCCGGTATTCCTGGTGGTGGCGTTCTCCGCCGTGCTGCCGTTGATGACGGTGGTGAACTATTCGATGCAGGACACGTTCGGCAACAACCAGTTCTTCTGGAACGGCGTCGGCTGGTTCAAGGAATTGCTCGATCCCTCCACCGATCTCGGTGAGCGCTTCTTCGCCTCGTTGTGGCGCAACCTGTTCTTCTCGGCGGTTATTCTCGCCATCGAGGTGCCGCTCGGCATCATCGTGGCGCTGTCGATGCCGCGCGAAGGCTGGCGAGTCGCCGCCTGTCTCGTCATCATGGCGCTGCCGCTGCTGATCCCGTGGAATGTGGTCGGCACCATCTGGCAGATTTTTGGCCGCCCCGATATCGGCCTGCTCGGCTATGTGCTCAATCACCTCGGCTTCGACTATAACTACGTCTCCAACGAGTTCGATGCCTGGGCGACCGTGATCGTGATGGATGTCTGGCATTGGACCAGCCTGGTCGCGCTGCTGTGCTACGCCGGGCTGAAGTCGATTCCCGACGCCTATTATCAGGCGGCGCAGATCGATGGCGCGTCGCGCTGGGCGGTCTTCTACGCGATCCAGTTGCCGAAGCTCAATCGGGTGCTGCTGATCGCGGTGCTGCTGCGCTTCATGGACAGCTTCATGATCTACACCGAACCCTTCGTGGTCACCGGCGGCGGGCCCGGCAATTCGACGACCTTCGTGTCGATCGAACTCGTCAAGATCGCGCTCGGCCAGTTCGACCTCGGCAAGGCCGCCGCGCTGTCGCTGGTCTACAACCTGATCATTCTGATCGTGTGCTGGGTGTTCTACACCGTGATGACCAATGCCGGCGCCGATCGCGGCACCAACGAGGGAGCGGCCTGATGCATTCGATCCCCGGGCGCCGCCTGATCCTGTCGCTGTTCCTGATCTTCCTGCTGTTGCCGATCTACTGGCTCGTCAATATGAGCTTCAAGACCAACAGCGAGATCGTCTCGACCATGACGCTGTGGCCGCACCAGCCGACGCTGGCCAATTACATCCGCATCTTTACCGACGAGAGCTGGTATTCCGGTTACATCAATTCGCTGAAATACGTCGTCATCAACACCATCATCTCGATTTCCTTCGCGCTGCCGGCGGCCTATGCGTTCTCGCGCTATCGCTTCCTAGGCGACAAGCATCTGTTCTTCTGGCTGCTGTCGAACCGGATGGCGCCGCCCGCGGTCTACGCGCTGCCATTCTTTAATCTGTATTCGGCGATTGGCCTGTTCGATACGCCATGGGCGGTGGCGCTGGCGCATTGCCTGTTCAACGTGCCGCTGGCGGTGTGGATCCTGGAAGGTTTCGTCTCCAGCGTGCCACGCGAGATCGACGAGACCGCGTTCCTCGACGGCTATTCGTTTCCAAAATTCTTCGTGAAAATCCTGGTGCCGCTGATCGCGTCAGGCATCGGCGTCGCCGCGTTCTTCTGCTTCATGTTTTCCTGGGTCGAATTGCTGCTGGCGCGAACGTTGACGTCAGTCAATGCCAAGCCGATCTCGGCGGTGATGACGCGCACCGTCTCTGCCGCCGGCATGGACTGGGGGCTGCTCGCCGCCGCCGGCGTGCTGACCATCATCCCGGGCGCGCTGGTGATCTGGTTCGTCCGCAACTACATCGCGCGCGGGTTCGCGCTCGGCCGGGTTTAGGAGGGATTGATGTTGGAAATTGAGTACCTGCATCAACGCCGTCGTTGCGAGGAGCTCTTGCGACGAAGCAATCCAGTTCTTCCTCGCTTGTGGCTTTCTGGATTGCTTCGCTCAGCGAAAATCGCCAAGAGGCGAATTTCGCGGGCTCGCAATGACGAACGCGGGGAACCGTAGCACATGGAAAACATCGCATGGATGGCCTGGACGCCGCCGACGGCAATCTTCTTCGCGCTGCTTGCCGCGACATTGGGGACGATGACGTGGCTGGCGGTGGCCTATCCGGAGGCCGAGCGCGTCGGCATCCTGCGTATCCCCACCACGCGCGGCGACCGGCTGTTCATTTCGCTGATCATGGCCGCCGTGATCCACCTGCTGTGGATCGGCTTTGTCGGCACCAATCCGATTGCGACCCTGCCGATCGGCGAGGAAGGATTTGAAATCTCGAGCCTGTGGCTCGCGACAGTGATTTCGTTTGTTTCGGCCGTGGCGATTTTCCGCACGGTCTAGACGGCGAAGGAGACCAGACCTGGGATCAACCCGGGCCTGCACGATGACAACGGAGGAAGCAGATGAAGCACCTGACAAGACAAGGCGGCCGTGTCTCCACGGCGCGCCTCATGACGATGACCAGCGCCGCGGCGCTGATCGCGGCGGCGGTGACGCTCGCAGCGCCTGCATTGGCGGATGACGCCACCGCGCAAAAATGGATCGACAGCGAGTTCCAACCCTCGACCTTGTCCAAGGCCGATCAGCTGAAGGAGCTGCAGTGGTACGCCAAGGCGGCCGAACCCTTCAAGGGCATGGAAATCAACATCGTCTCGGAAACCATCACCACCCACGAATACGAGGCGCGGACGCTGGCCAAGGCGTTTTCGGAAATCACCGGCATCAAGCTCAAGCACGACATCATCCAGGAAGGTGACGTGGTCGAGAAGCTGCAGACCCAGATGCAGTCCGGCAAGAACGTCTATGACGGCTGGATCAACGATTCCGATCTGATCGGCACGCACTTCCGTTATGGCCAGACGATTGCGCTGTCGGACTACATGGTCGGCGAAGGCAAGGACGTCACCGATCCGATGCTGGACGTGAAGGACTTCATCGGTACGTCGTTCACCACCGCACCCGACAAGAAGCTGTACCAGTTGCCGGACCAGCAGTTCGCCAACCTTTACTGGTTCCGGTACGACTGGTTCACCAATCCCGACTACAAGTCCAAGTTCAAGGCCAAGTATGGCTATGACCTCGGCGTGCCCGTGAACTGGTCGGCCTATGAAGACATCGCCGAGTTCTTCACCAACGACATCAAGGAGATCAACGGCGTCAAGGTCTATGGTCACATGGACTACGGCAAGAAGGATCCGTCGCTCGGCTGGCGGTTCACCGACGCCTGGCTGTCGATGGCCGGCAATGGCGACAGGGGTCTGCCGAACGGTCTCCCCGTCGATGAATGGGGCGTACGCATGGAAGGCTGCCGTCCGGTCGGATCGTCTATCGAGCGTGGCGGCGATACCAACGGTCCGGCGGCGGTCTATTCGATCGTCAAATATCTCGACTGGATGAAGAAATATGCTCCGCCGCAGGCGCAGGGCATGACCTTCTCCGAATCGGGCCCGGTGCCGGCGCAGGGCAATATCGCCCAGCAGATGTTCTGGTACACCGCCTTCACCGCCGACATGGTGAAGCCGGGTCTGCCGGTGATGAATGCCGACGGCACGCCGAAGTGGCGGATGGCGCCGTCGCCTCACGGCTCCTACTGGAAGGAAGGCATGAAGCTCGGCTATCAGGACGTCGGTTCGGGCACCTTGCTCAAGTCGACGCCGCCGGATCGCCGCAAGGCCGCCTGGCTCTATCTGCAGTTCATCACCTCGAAGACGGTGAGCCTCAAGAAGAGCCATGTCGGTCTGACCTTCATCCGCGAGTCCGACATCTGGGACAAATCGTTCACCGAACGTGCGCCCAAGCTTGGCGGCCTGATCGAGTTCTATCGCTCGCCGGCGCGCGTGCAGTGGTCCCCGACCGGCAACAACATCCCGGACTATCCGAAGCTGGCGCAGCTGTGGTGGCAGAACATCGGCGACGCGTCGTCCGGTGCGAAGACGGCACAGGCGGCGATGGACTCGCTGGCGGCGGCGCAGGATTCGGTGATGGAGCGGCTTGAACGATCGAAGGTTCAGGGCGACTGCGGGCCGAAGCTCAACAAGAAAGAGACGGCGGAATACTGGTATGCGAAGTCCGCCAAGGACGGCAACATCGCGCCGCAACGCAAGCTGGCCAACGAGAAGCCGAAGGGCGAGACGGTGGACTACGACACGCTGATCAAGTCGTGGCCGGCGTCGCCGCCGAAGCGCGCCTCGAACTGAGTGTTGCGGAGCCGTCCCGCACACTGACCCCTCATGGTGAGGAGGCGCTACTTGGCGCCGTCTCGAACCATGAGATGATATGCGCGGCCATCCCGGACGAATGGCTTCGCCATTCGCAGGAGACGCGGCCAAGTGGCCGCTCCTCAGGATGAGGTCTCAGTTTTGAGGCAACAAGCAACAAAAAGGCCGGGAGCGATCCCGGCCTTTTCTTTTTTCCGTCATTGCGAGGAGCCCTTGCGACGAAGCAACCCAGTCTTTCGATTCCGAAGAACTGGATTGCTTCGCTTCGCTCGCAATGACGTCGTGATGGTCGTTGGATTACTGCGCCGCCTGCAGCGTGTCGCCGAGCGCCGGATAATCCGTATAGCCCTTGGCACCGCCGCCGTAGAACGTCGCCTTGTCCGGCTCGTTGAGCGGCGCGCCGGTCTTCAGGCGCTCGACCAGATCCGGATTCGAGATGAACGGCTTTCCGAACGCGATCAGGTCGGCCTCGTTGGCCGCCAGCACCTTGTTGGCCAGCGCAAGGTCGTAGCCGTTGTTGCCGATATAGGTGCCCTTGAAGCGCTTGCGCAGGCCGGCGTAATCGAACGGGGCGACGTCGCGCGGGCCGCCGGTGGCGCCCTCGACCACGTGCAGATAGATCAGCTTCTCGGCGCTGAGCCCATCGACGATGTAATCGAACAGCGGCTGCGGGTTGCTGTCGGCGACATCGTTGGCCGGCGTCACCGGCGAGATGCGGATGCCGGTCCTGTCGGCGCCCACTTCCTTGGCAACGGCCTTGGACACTTCGAGCATCAGCTTGGCGCGGTTCTCGATCGAGCCGCCGTAAGCATCGGTGCGCTTGTTGCTGCCGTCCCGCGCGAACTGGTCGAGCAGGTAGCCGTTGGCGCCGTGAATCTCGACGCCGTCGAAGCCGGCTTCAATCGCGTTGGCCGCACCGCGGGCGAAGCCGTCGATGATCCCTGGAATTTCGCTCAGTTCTAGCGCGCGAGGCTCGGAAACGTCAGCAAAGGTATTGCCAACATAGGTCTTGCCCCTGGCGCGAATGGCGGAGGGGCCGACCGGCGCGCCGTTGTTGGGCTGCAGATCGGTATGCGAGATGCGTCCGACATGCCAAAGCTGCAGGAAGATATGGCCGCCATTGGCATGGACCTTGTCGGTGACCTTGCGCCAGCTGGCGATCTGCTCCTTCGAATAGATTCCCGGCGTGTCCTGATAACCCTGGCCCTGCTGCGAGATCTGGCTGGCCTCGGTGATCAGCAGGCCGGCAGAGGCGCGCTGGCCGTAATATTCGATGGCGAGGGGATTGGGCACCAGGCCTGCTATTGCGCGATTGCGCGTGAGGGGGGCCATCACAGTGCGGTTGGACAGCGTGATCGGGCCGAGCTTATAGGGCTCGAAAAGTTTGGAGTTGCTCATTTTTGATGTTCCGGAAAATGGCTAATACGCTTGAAGTGTGCATTGCGGTGCGCATTGCAATGCCTTGCATGGCTGCATTTTCGGGCAGAAAAATACTCTGAAATCGCCGCATAACTGAGCACAAAAAACTTTCGGCCACCGAGTTGGTGGCCGAAAGATACTGTGATGTTGGTGTCTCAGAGTTCGCATCCACGTCTTCGCTGCATGGCAAGACGTGGATGGCCGGGACATCCAGCAAAGCCGCGCTTCGCGCTTTGCCCGGCCATGACGGAAAGGTTCAGTTCGCGCCGAGGAAATCGCGCTTGCCGATGTCGACGCCGCACATGCGCAGGATGCCGTGGGCGGTGGTGACGTGGAAATAGAAGCTCGGCAGCGAGAAGTTGCTGAGGAATTGCTGGCCCGTCATCGTGGTGGTTTTGCCGGGGCCGGAGGGGAAGGTGACCTCGCGGGCCTCGGCGCCGTCGAACTGCGCGGGCTTGTAGGTCTTCAGATAGTCGACGGTTTTGGCGATGCGCTGCTGCAGTTCGTCGAACGTGGTCTCTGTGTCCGGGATCGACGGCACGTCGCTGCCAGACAGACGGGCGCTGCCCTTGGTGGCGAAATCGCAGGCCAGCTGAATTTGTCGCGTCAGCGGCAGCATGTCCGGAAACAGTCGCGTGCCGAGCAGCGCGTTCGGCTCGATCTTCTTTGCGGCGGCATAGGCTTCGGCCTTCTTCAGGCTGGCGGACAGGCTGCCGAGCATCTGCAGGTAGGCAGGCACGGCGGATTCGTAGAATGACATGGGATGCTCATTTCAATGATGACGATGCGCAGCGACGGCTCTGACGAGCAACTGCTCCTGCAAGCTGGTGACTGGACAGCCGAAATCAACCGCCCGCAGGTGCATCAAGAGACGAAAATCATTGCCCGCCGCGCAGCCGCACGAGCAATTCGGCCGTCGGCCAGGAATCCGCGGGCAGGCCGTATTTGACCTGCATCGTCTTCACCGCGGTGCGGCTCTGCTGCCCCATGATGCCGTCGACCTTGCCGACGTTGAATCCGGCACGCGTCAGCAATTGCTGCATCTCGCGCAATTCGTTGAACGGCAATTGCGCGATCGGCGCCGTCGGCCGGTGCATCGGCGGCGCACCCGCGATGCGGGTGGCGAGATAGCCCGCGGTGGTCGAGTAGATCAGCGAATTATTCCATTCGGTATAGGCGGCGAAATTCGCGTAGGCGAGAAACGCCGGGCCCGTCCGTCCCATCGGCAGCAGCAGCGATGTCGGCATGTTGTCGTTCGGCAGCGGCCGGCCGTCGGGATAGGTGATGCCGTATTGCGCCCATTTCGCGCGCGGCAGCTGGATCGTCAGGTCGGCCTGGTCCCAGGGAAAACCAGACGGCACGTTGGCCGAGACGCGGACTTCCTGCAGCCACGGCTCGCCGCGCCGCCATTTCAAGCCGTTGGCAATGTAGTTCGCGGTCGAGCCGATCACGTCGTCGGGGCTGCGCAGCAGGTTGCGGTGGCCGTCGCCATCGTAATCGACGGCATAGTTGAAATAATGCGTTGGCAGAAACTGCGTCTGGCCGAGTTCGCCGGCCCAGGAGCCGATCATTTCGGCCGGCGCCAGATCGCCGCGGTCGATGATCTTCAGCGCGGCGATGGTCTCGTTCTCGAACATCTTCTAGCGCCGGCAGTCATAGGCCAGCGACACCAGCGAGCGCAGCGTCGGCAGGTTGCCCATCTGGACGCCGAAGTCGCTTTCCAGCCCCCAGAACGCGGCGATCACCGCCGGCGGCACGCCATATTCCTTCTCGGCGCGGGCAAAGGCGGCGGCGTGGGTTTTGATCTTTGCCTGGCCCTGCTGCATCCGGTAGTCCGCCGCCATCCGCCGCGAGAATTCGGTAAACGGCTGGCCGAACACGCGCTGGCCGCGGTCGCGGTTGACGATGCCCTGGTCGTAGACGAGGCCGGGCGATGCCGCCGCGATCGCGCGCGGCGAGACCCCGGCGGCCGTCGCCTGCTGTTTCAGGCCGGCGAGAAACTGATCGAAGCTCTGGCCGCCGTGGCAGGCTGCGGCGCGCTGGGCTGAGGCGGGGGAGGTGAGGGTGAGAAGGACTGGCACGGCGAAGATTGTTGCAGATCGCAGCAGTACAGACATTCGCAACATGAACCGGTCTCTCCATTATCATGCCAGGGGCTCGACCCAGACACCCACGTCTTACAACGGCTATTGCTTAAAACAATGATCGCGATGCCAACTCAAGAAATGCGGATGTGGGCGCTGAGACATTCGCTGAGGCGGGAGCGCAAGGCCGTTCTTGTTCACAAGAGCGCGCACGCTCTCAAGATCATTCACATGACGAGAAATCATGATTTCGAGATCGTCTGATAGGCTGATCAACCCGCGATCAAACATCCAATGAGCTGTGCCCGAAAGGGCGATTCCATTGTTAATGATGTCTGGGCCGTTGGCTTCAACGGGTCTGATGTGAGCCGCGTCCACCTCTGCTCGACCGCCGCCATTGATCAACTTCAGTCCGGTCACTGCGCAGCGTCGGTCGTATGCATCCAGAACAATTCGGCGGAAAGTCCGATCTCGCACAATCCTGGAGGTGAGAAAGTTCAGGCGATCTCGCGTTTCTTCAAATTGGAAAGGGGCTTGCTCCTCATCGAGTTGAGGAGAGGCTGGAATGTCGCCAATTCTTGGCAGGATCTGAACGGTCTCATCAAGTCCGCGCGTAATGATACGTTCGAAGTCGCTAGCGTTTATTGGACGAACCGCCGACTGGGCTCGACCTGAAATCCGGCCTTGTTCGTTGAGGATGCCGCGTTCGATAACGCCGTCGGCATCGGAGAATGGAACTGGCGTTGCGAAATCGAGATAGCTCGATGGCTCGATCAGCGCGAGATACATGCTTGCTGCTGAGGGGTCGGGAATGATTTGCTGCACTTTGGCAATGGCAAAGTAGCCACGCGTCGCTTCGACTTTGCGTGGTTCGTAATAGACAATCCAATCGCCCACGAAGGTCTGCGCGCGACTAAGATACTGGCTGGGAAATTGATATTGCTCAGCCGGGCTGTCGTCGTAGATCGAATCTGTGCGGTGGATGAAGACCCCAAATCCCATGCGATCTGTATAACATGGGTTTTCCCGATGCATAGGCCGTTAGCGCCTCACAACTCCCGCGCATTGCTGAACGCAAACGACGACACCCGCCTTGTGTTCTCGTCCAAAATCAAGCTGCGGGTGATCGGCGGCTCGGCGCGCTGGCTGCAGTTCTCGCGCTCGCACAGCCGGCAGTTGACGCCGATCGGCGTGCCCTCGGCTTTTTCCAGATCCATGCCCGACGCATAGACCAGCTTCGAGGCATGACGGATCTCGCAGCCGAGCCCGATGGCGAAGCGCGGTTGCGGCTGGCCGTGCGGCGCCGGCGGCCGGCGCACCATCTGCGCGATCGAGAAGTAGCGGCTGCCGTCGGGCAGTTCGATCACCTGCTTGAGCAGCCGGTCCGGGGTGTCGAAGGTGGAGTGCACATTCCACAGCGGGCAGGTGCCGCCGAACTTCGAGAACGGGAACGTGCCGGACGAGAACCGCTTCGAGACGTTGCCGGCATTGTCGACGCGCAGCATGAAGAACGGCACGCCGCGCGCATTGGGCCGCTGCAGCGTGGTGAGGCGATGGCAGACCTGCTCGAAGCCGACATTGAAGCGCTGGCCGAGCACCTGCAGATCGTAGCTCAACGCTTCCGCAGCGCCGTGAAATGCCGCGTAGGGCATCAGCACCGCGGCGGCGAAATAATTCGCCAGCGTGATGCGGTAGAGCCGCCGCGGCGTGTCGTCGAGCGGGCCGGCGCGGTTGACGATGGCCTCGAGGCTGGTGGCGGTTTCCGAAAGGCCAAGCTGGAAGGCGAGTTGAAACGCGCGGCCGGGGCCGTCGACCAGTTCGGAGATCAGCAATTGCCGGCGATGCCGGTCGAAGCGCCGCAACGTCTCGCGCATCACGTCCACCGGCATGATGCGGGTGACGATGGAATGCTTTTCGCGCAACCGCGTGCTCAGGGCCGCGTAGAGGTCCTGCGACGGCACGTTGATCTCGTCGCGCAAGTTTTCCGCGGCCTGTTCGAGTTCGGGGAAGTAGTTGCGGTTGGCCTCGATCAGGTCGCGCACGCGCTCGATGGGATTGGCCTCGTATTGGCCGCCCTCGTTGCGGTCGGCCATCTGCGCCGCGACCATGGTCTCGCCGCGCCGCGCCTCGGTATAGGCGGCGTAGAGCCGTTGTAACGAATGAGTCACGCCGGGGCAGAGTTCGGCGAGGTCGCGGAGTTCCTGCTTCGGCAAATCGATCTGGCGGAACAGCGGATCGGAGAAAATCTCGTTCAGTTCCGCGAAAAACCGGTCCTCGTCGGCGGTGGCGAGGTCGCGCAGATCGAGGTCGTATGTCTCCGCCATGCGCAGCAGCAACTGCGCCGTCACCGGCCGCTGGTTGCGCTCTATCAGGTTGATATAGCTCGGGGAAATGCCGAGGCCCTCGGCCATCTGGGTCTGCGACAGGCCCTGCTGCTGGCGGATCCGGCGAAATCTTGGACCGACGAAAAGCTTCTTTCCCGACTCTGCAGCCATGGTGTCCGACCCTGGTTCCGTTATCCCCGTTACATGGCATATTGTGACAAAAATTACAATATTACATATATGACAAGTCGTGATGTTACATCGCATCACCATTCAATTGCAAGCATACTGTACGAAATTGGTTTTTTGGCGTTTAGCTTTCAGCACGCTTCGCAGCGAACTGTCACGAATGTCAATACGACGGCGAAGATAAGCGATGCGGATTTGTCGTCACCGAAGGGATCATGGACATGAACTTCCAGCCACGTGGGATCAGCGATCTGGCCATCCAGAAGCCAGCCTCATATCAGAGCGAAATCGAAGCGGCCGAAGCGCTCCTCAAGGACAAGGACACGTGGAATGGCGTGAACGCCGAAGCCGTGGCCCGCATGCGCTTGCAGAACCGCTTCAAGACCGGCCTCGATGTCGCGCGCTACACGGCCGCGCTGATGCGCGCCGATATGGCGGCCTATGACGCGGACACCACAAAGTACACCCAGTCGCTCGGCTGCTGGCACGGCTTTATCGCGCAGCAGAAGCTGATCTCGGTGAAGAAGCACTTCGGCACCACCGACCGCACCTATCTGTACCTGTCGGGCTGGATGATCGCCGCGCTGCGCTCCGAATTCGGCCCGCTGCCGGACCAGTCGATGCACGAGAAGACCTCGGTGCCAGCGCTCATCGAAGAGCTCTACACCTTCCTGCGTCAGGCGGACTCCCGCGAGCTCAACGACATCTTCCGCAACCTCGACGCGGCCCGCAAGGCAGGCGACAAGGCGAAGGAAGCAGCATTGATCGAAAAGATCGATAATTTCCAGACCCACGTCGTGCCCGTTATCGCCGACATCGATGCCGGCTTCGGCAATGCGGAAGCGACCTATCTTCTGGCCAAGAAGATGATCGAGGCTGGCGCCTGCGCGCTGCAGATCGAAAATCAGGTCTCGGACGAGAAGCAGTGCGGCCATCAGGACGGCAAGGTCACCGTGCCGCATGAAGTCTTCCTCGCCAAGATCCGCGCCTGCCGCCACGCCTTCCTCGAAATGGGCGTCGAAGACGGCATCATCGTCACCCGCACCGACTCGCTCGGCGCCGGCCTGACGCAGCAGATCGCTGTCAGCCACAAGCCGGGTGACCTCGGCGATCAGTACAACAGCTTCCTGGACTGCGAGGAAATCACCGCCGACAACGCCCGGAACGGCGACGTCATCATCAACCGCAACGGCAAGATGCTGCGCCCCAAGCGCTTGCCCAGCAATCTCTACCAGTTCCGCGCTGGAACGGGTGAAGACCGCTGCGTGCTCGACAGCATCACCTCGCTGCAGAACGGCGCTGACCTGCTGTGGATCGAGACCGAGAAGCCGAATATCGAGCAGATCGCCCAGATGGTCGACCGTGTTCGCGAGGTGATCCCGAACGCAAAGCTGGCCTACAACAATTCGCCGTCGTTCAACTGGACGCTCAACTTCCGTTGGCAGGTTTACGATGCGATGAAGGAAGCCGGCAAGGATGTCAGCAAGTACAACCGTGCCGAGCTGATGAAGGCGGAGTACGACAGCACGCCGCTGGCGATCGAAGCCGACGAGCTCATCCGGACCTTCCAGGCTGATTCAGCCAAGCGCGCCGGCATCTTCCATCATCTGATCACGTTGCCGACCTATCACACGGCAGCTCTTTCGACTGATAATCTCGCGAAGGAGTATTTCGGCGAGCAGGGCATGCTGGGCTATGTGAAGAATGTTCAGCGCCAGGAAATCCGTCAGGGCATCGCCTGCGCGAAGCATCAGAACATGGCCGGCTCAGACATCGGCGACGATCACAAGGAATACTTCGCCGGTGAGGCCGCTCTGAAGGCCGGCGGCGCCCATAACACGATGAACCAGTTCGGCTAACGGTAACAGCAGGAGACTACAATGAGCAGCAATTTCTGGGTGATTGGCGGCGAGTTCGGTTCGATGAACTTCCACAAGCTCGTGGAAGGCTCGGCCCAGGTTCAGGGTCCCTTCAAGTCTCGCCAAGAGGCTGAAGACGCCTGGAAGGCCGTCTCCGAAGAAAACCGGCATCGCGCCGGCGTGCGCTTCTCCATCGTGGAAGAGCCGCAGCGCGTAATGGCCTGATCGGCCAGACCAATAAGAAAACGTCCAGGGACGTCAGCGGCCTCATCCGGGCAACCGGGTGGGGCCGTTGATGTTTGCGCGGGCGCAACCCTCTGGAAACAAACGGCCTTTCCGGCGTTGATCGTTACTGATAGGTTAACGTCGCCAAAGCCGCGTTCAGAAGGGCTTTCAGGAGATGTCGGACGTGCCAAACAGCGGGACCCATCCGGCTGACGATGCCAGGCCGATGCGGCTGCGCGATGCCTTGCGCCAGGCCCGCATCGAGGCCGCCGATCGCACCGGCGTGGTGGTCGAACTGCGCGATGCCGAAGTGGCCCGGCTGGAGATTCTCAACGAGGCCCTCGATCCGCTGTTCGCCGAGATTCCGGCGAAGGTCGACATGTTCGACCGCGGCATCAGCCAGGGCGATACGCCGCGGCTGTGGATCGACATGGTCGCCCATGTGCTGATGGGAAGGGACAAGCGGATGTATCGCTTCGTCCAGGACACCCGCTTCGGCCGCATCGTGTTAGCCGAATCGCATGACGTCGCGGCGGTGGTGAAAGCCGTCACCGACTATATCGCCCGGCGCATGATCGAGCGCGAGCACGCGCTGGCCACCACGCCCGTGCCGGTCGCTGAGAAGAAACCGCGCAGCCGGTTCTGGAGTTTTGCGCTGGGCTTCGTTGCAGGCGTGATCGCGCTGTTCGGCGTCGCGGTGTTTGCCGCGCTGCGGGGCTTTTAGAGTTTGTCATTCCGGGGCGCGAGCAGCGTCAGCTGCGGGCGAACCCGGAATCCAGAGATAGCTGAACAGATCGGGATTCCGGGTCTGCCCTCCAGCCGGCTACGCCGTCTGCAGTGCATCCCGGAATGATAGCGTCAGGCCAGCGTGGCGCTTTGCAGATCGCGAATGGTAACGCCACCGCCAAATCCGCGCACGCTCTGCACGCATCGCCACGCGTCGCCGTCGCGTTCGATCGCAAACAGATTGTACGCCGCCGCCGGGCGATGTCCGTCCGCCATCGATGACGCCGACGGCACGCCGACCGCGGGAATGCGCCCTGTCGGTCCCTCGAACCACATGGTGGAATGAATATGATCGTGGCCGTGCAGGATCAGTTCGACGCCATGGCGCTTCAGCACGGCCTGCAAGGCCTCGGAATCGGTCAGCCGCTTGTAGCTGTGTTTTGAGCGCAGCGGATGGTGGATCAGCAGCACGCGAAACAGTTGTTGACCGGAAAGCTCGGTCAGCAGTCGATCCAGCGCATCGATTTGCGCCTGACCCAGCCAACCCGTCGCCATGAACGGCGCAGTCGGCACCGCCGTGGAAACGCCGATCAGCGCCAGCGGCCCCCGGCGGAGCAAGAACGGAAAGCTCGCAGCGCTTGCTGCAATAGCCCCATCGCCGCGCATGTAGTCGCCGAACGTTTCGGCAAAGCGGTGCTGCGTGGCGCGGACATAGGCGTCGTGATTGCCCGGCACCAGCGTGACGCGATCCGGTGGTCCGAGGCTCTCCAGCCAGGCGCGCGCCGGCGCAAGCTCCGCTTCCAGCGCGAGATTGACGAGGTCGCCGGTGACCGCGATGTGGTTCGGCCGCTGCGCCTGCATGTCGGTGACGATGGCGTCGAGCACCTCGCGGCGGTGAATTTTATGCCGGTTGCGCGTCCAGTTGAGGTAGCCGAGCAGGCGTTTGCCGATCAGCTCGCTTGCGCGCGGGGTCGGCAACGGCGGAATATGCGGATCGGACAGATGCGCGAGGGTGAACGCCGTCATGGGAGGCGTCCTGCCGTTGGCCCGCACAAGCACCAGCCCTCATCCTGAGGAGCGGCGCCTTCGCCGCGTCTCCTTGCGAATGGCAAAGCCATGCGCTGGGGATGGAGCGCGCTCGTCCTCATGGTTCGAGACGGCGCAAGAGCGCCTTCTCACCATGAGGTCCTTCTTTGTTGGACGGCACCAATTCATACACCCTGTGAAATCCCTCGATGTTTTGGCAAGGTGGGCGGTGTGACGCAAGGACCAACCGCCGTACCAGCCCAGTCAGGATTTCAGCCGCGATGACTCAACCGACGTTGCGGCAACGACTTGAGCCGACGCTGCGCAAAATCTTCCATCTGTATTTCCGCTTTGCCCGCGGCATGACGCTCGGCGTCCGCGCTGTGGTGCTCGATGCCGACAACCGCGTGTTCCTGGTCAAACATACCTATGTCGCCGGCTGGCACCTGCCCGGCGGCGGCGTCGAGGTAGGCCAGACCTTTCGCGAAGCGCTGGACCGCGAGCTGATGGAGGAGGGCCGCATCGAGGTGCTGGGTGAGCCGGTTCTGCATGGCGTCTTCCTCAACAGCCACGTCTCGATCCGCGATCACGTCATCGTCTACGTCATCCGGCAGTTTCGCCAGGACCGCATGCCGGAGCCCAACCGCGAGATCGCCGCATGCGGCTTCTTCGCCGTCAGCGACCTGCCTG
The DNA here is from genome assembly GCA_036924855.1 of Nitrobacteraceae bacterium AZCC 2146. Classification (NCBI taxonomy): domain Bacteria; kingdom Pseudomonadati; phylum Pseudomonadota; class Alphaproteobacteria; order Hyphomicrobiales; family Nitrobacteraceae; species Nitrobacteraceae bacterium AZCC 2146. Next base: position 3,154,846 of record JBAGRP010000001.1, on the reverse strand, counting down.
ATGGCACCACCACCGGGACCCGGCTGCGGCTCGCCGAGGTGCTGGCCGGCCGGCCGATCATCACCACCTGGCGGGAGTGATCGAGGCCGCCCGGCGATGGACCGCGCCGCCGCCAGATGCTATCCCGCCCCCCGACATGACCGATCTTTCCCTCACCATCCTGGCGGAAACCGCCAACGACGCCCAGATCATCGAGCGTCTGCACGCCCGCACCTTCGGGCCCGGCCGCTACGTGCTGAGCGCCTACCGGCTGCGCGAGCATGTCAATCATCTGCTGGAGCTGTCGTTCACCGCCCGGATCGGCACGCTGCTGGTCGGCTCGGTCCGGCAATTGCCGATCTGCATCGGCGATACGCCGGCGCTGCTGCTGGGTCCGCTGACGGTGGAGCCGCCATTCCGCAGCCGCGGCGTTGGCCGCGCGTTGCTGGATCGCGCCATCGGCGACGCCCGCAAGAAGGGCCATCGCCTGATCGTGCTGGTCGGCGACGAACCCTATTACAGCCGCGTCGGCTTCAGGGTGATCCCCAAGGGCACGGTGACCATGCCCGGCCCGGTGGACCAGAAGCGCCTGCTGGTTCTGGAACTGGTCGACGGCGCCTTCACCGACGTGGCCGGCCCGATTCGCCCGGACTGGACTGCGGCGACTTAATTTAACGCCGTCATTCCGGGGCGCGCGCAGCGCCAGCTGCACGCGAACCCGGAATCCGGAAGTCGTTTAGCATATCGAGATTCCGGGTCTGCGCCGAAGACGGCGCATCCTCAGACACGCCAATTGGCGTGTCGGGGAATGACGAGCGAGGGACGTCAGAACTTCAGATTCGCGAACGCCCGCACATTCAGTCCGGGCAACAGCACTTCATCCTTGTTGTAGGACGACGCGTTGCGGATGTTCTCGTTCAGCAGGTTGTTGCCGACCAGTCCCAGCGTCATCTCCCTGGCACCGAAGGTGCGCGGATCGAGCTTGGTATTGTAGCTGATCTCCGCCTTCAGCAGATTGTAGCCGGCGGTCGGCGTCTCGCCGATGGTGGCGATATCGTTCTGCGCGAAGGCATGCAGCACATTGATGCGGGCCAGCCAGTTGATATCGCGCCAGAACAATCCGCCGCCCGCGCGCATCGGCGGGATCCGCGGCACATTGGTGCCGTCGGCAAAGGTGGCGCGGACGATGTCGAACTGGTCCTCGATGCCCCAGGTGCCACCGTAGAACTGCCCGACATCGAGCTGGCTCTGGAATTCAGCGCCGCGGAAGGTGGCGTCACGCTGCGAGTACACCGCCTGCCGGCCTTCATTGTCGGGATTGCCGTCGCCGCAGGACGCAAAATCCCCGCCGCACATCACGCCGGTCAGGCGCCGGTAGATGAAGTTGTTGAACTTCGTATAGTAAGCCGTCGCCTCGAAGCGGAGCGGTCCGGTGGCCTTGCGCAAGCCGATCTCCACCGACTTGGCGGTCTCCAGCGTCAGGTTCGGATTGCCGATGTCGAACGTCGCGGTGGCATCGTGTGCGCCGCGCGAAAACAGTTCGGCGGGTTTCGGTGCGCGCTCGGTATATTGCCCGGTGATGCTCGCGACCAGGCCGGCCGGGAGATTCTGGATCAGGCCGACGCTGCCGCTCATCGGCGTGAACGAAGGGTTTCGATCGCTGCTGAACTGGGCGCTGCCGTCGGGCAGGAAATCTGCCGGGAAATCCGGCATCGAACCATGCAGTTCGACGTGCTCGATCCGGCCGGCGACCTGCGCCTTCGTGGTCTCGCTGAACTTCAACTCGTTGAACACATAGCCTGCGATGCGCGAATTGTTGTTCGGGTTCCACAGGCCATTATACAGCGAGCCGGGATCGTCCGGGCTCGGCGCGGTCAATTCCTGATGCCCGCCCTGCAGGCCGAACGCCGTCGTCACGGTGGCGAAGCGCGCGTTGAACGGCATCATCTGCACTTCGACGCGGGCTTCCTGCTCCTTGTTGGTGAAGGTCTGCCGTACGCCGTCGGTGGTGGGATCGTTGACGTCGGCAAGGCCGATCTCGTTGTGGCGATAGTCCGTGGCGCCGGCCCAGAACCGGATCGCCTCGATCGCCGCCGAGTCGGGCCGGTATTCGCCCTTGGCGGTGATCTTGGTCTGATGCGCGTCGATCCGGGTCTGGTGATCGGCGCCGTCGATGCCGGGGATATGATAGAGCGAGTCGTTCTGCGTGATCGCGGCCCCGATGAAACCGCCATCGAAGATGTAGGAACCGCCGATCGAGGCGCCGTCGCTCTGCGCGGCCGAATTCGGCTGCCGTCCGTTCACGCTTCGCGTCGTGTCGGTCAGATAGGGATAGCTGGGAATGTTGTAGTCGGTGGCCCTGCGGCCATAGACATCGGCATGAACGGCAAAATTGCCGCCGCCGGCATCGAGCAGAATGCCGCCTTCCACACCGCGATCCGCCGAACTGATCGAGGTACGCGTTTCCGCTGTCATGCAGGACGGCTGCCCCAGGTTTGCCACAGGCGCCTTCACGGGAATGCCATAATTTTGGAACGGTGCCGCGCAGACCGGAAGCGCATCCGGGATGCGGTTGTTGCTGGCGCTGACCACGCCGCCGATCGACGTCGAACCATAGCGCAACGCCGCGGGACCGCGCACCACTTCGACCTGGTTGGTCGCCAGCGGATCGATCGGCACGAAATGATCTTCGCCCAGATCCGAAGCGCCGCCGGCGCCGACGCCATTCTCGACGATGCCGACGCGGTTGACGTCGAGGCCGCGGATGATCGGGCGGCTCGATGCGCCCGGCGCGAAGGAGGAGCCGGTGATACCCGGCTTGGAGAACAACAGATCGCCCAGCGTCGCGCCGCCGGCGCGGCGGAGCTCATCGTTCGGAACGACGGTGACGGTGGCGAACTGGTCGGTGACAACAGGCAGCACGCCGTGCTGCGGAGCCGGCGCGGCGGCGGTTTCCGGTGGTGGCGTGCCGGCATTGCGACCGGGCGCGGCGCGGGCGACGCGCGCGGGCGTGCGGGGCGGCGCGGGCTTTCGTCGCACGATGGGACTGGGCGCGGTAACGGAAATCGCAGGCAATTCGGTGGGGCCGGCAGGTGCTGCGCTTTGCGACCAGGCGGCGCTGCTCAGGGCGCCCAGGCCGACAATGGCGGAGCCGCCGAGCAGGAGCGCGCGTTTGAAACGGAATGACATGGTGATGTCCTGACTGTGCCGGCGGCGTCGCTTGGCGCGGGACGCTTCGAACCGGGACCTGCCGCGGGGCAGATCGATATTTCGGAAATCGCTGCCAGATGGCGGCGATCATCAAAGGATCGATGTCAGGAAACAGGCGGCGCGCGAGGCTGGAACGCGACGTCGAAAGCGCCGAGATGGATGAACTCGGCGTCGGTGGCGAGGTAAAGGAATTCAACGGCCTGCGGCAGCAGCAACACTGGCGGCGTGGCGAACAGCGCCGTGCCAGCCAGCGCCAGTACGGCGCAGATCGCGCAATTATCCGCGGGATGCTGGTCCGGAGTGTGGCTGGAGTCAGTCGGAAGCTGGACTGACTCAATGGCCGAGTCGGCCGGCGCCGTCTGCGCATTGGCGGCGTGAAAATGCCCGAACGACAGCACAAACTGGATCGCCAGCGCGAACAGCGCCAGCCGCGATCCGTGTTTGATGTGTGTTCGAAACCACTTCATGCCGATAAACGCGCCCCGCATCGGCAGGGCAAAGGCGTCTCAGCCGCTCCCGATGTTATAATGTAACATCGCAAGGATATCCGGCCGGTGTCAACGGTTGGCAGCCGGGAGATCGGACTGAGGCGCCGAAACCGGCGCGCTGTGGGATTCCCGCAACGCTCCTCGGCCAGTGGCCTAGCGGCTCTCGCGCAACCAGGTCGCGGCGAAGGCGCCGAGCAGCAGCAGCAGGCCGATCAGGCCGGCGAAGACGGGCAGCACGCCGACGCCGCGCACCACGCTGGCGTCGCGCATATGCACGCCCATCCAGCCGTCGCCGCGGAAGATCGTCGAGGACCGCACCGGCACGATGCGCGGCAGGTCGATGCCGCCGCCGTCATTGATCCGCCGGGCGTCGCCGCCGGTGACCAGCGCCAGCGGCTTCAGCGTCTCGGTGGTCGAGGTGACCTCGGAGAATTCCTTGGGGTTAATCGGGCCGACATTGATCAGCGCCTTCAGCGTACCGTCGGTGGCCTGCCACAGGCCAAGCTCGTCGGCCGGCGTGGTCGAGCGCCACAGCCCGGGCTCTGCCGCGCTCAGCGTCAGTTCGCGGGTCTTGCCGGATGGCGAGGTGACTGTGACTGGCGTCACCGTATCGCCCATGGTCTGGCGCGTCACAACGAGATCCTTGCCCTGGCTCTGCAGCTTCAGCGCTTCCTCGTCGAGATCCGGCTGCTTCATCAGCCAGTGCGACATCCGCCTGAGAAGATCGAGATGCGGACCGCCGCCCTCGTAGCCGCGGGCCCACAGCCAGATGTGGTCCGACAGCAGCAGCGCGACGCGGCCTTCGCCGGAGCGCGACAGCAGCAGCAACGGCTTGCCGTCGGCGCCGGTCATGACCGGCGGCGTGGTGGTGTTGCGGGTCTCGACAGTGCGGAAGAAGCGGCTCCACTTCGGCGGCTCTGTGGCGCCGCCTTCAAGGCCCCGGGTCACCGGATGGCGTTTTCCGATATCGCTGAGATGCGCATAGAACGGTTTCTCGGTGACGCCGACCGGCTCGGCCGGCAGCACCGAATCCAGCGGTGTGCGCCAGATGCTGGTGGTGGAGGCGTAGTCCGGTCCGGCCGACACCAGCACCGCGCCGCCGGCGCGGACATAGCGCGCGATGTTGTCGAAATAGGCGATCGGCAGCACGCCCTGGCGGGCATAGCGATCGAAGATGATCAACTGGAATTCGTTGATCTTCTGCTGAAACAATTCGCGTGTCGGGAATGCGATCAGCGACAGTTCGTTGATCGGCGTGCCGTCCTGCTTTTCCGGCGGCCGCAGGATTGTGAAGTGCACGAGGTCGATGCTGGCATCGGACTTCAAGAGATTGCGCCAGGTTCGTTCGCCGGAATGCGGTTCGCCCGACACCAGCAGCACCCGCAACTTGTCACGCACGCCGTCGATGGCGACCACCGCGCGGTTGTTGACCAGCGTCAGTTCGTTGGCGAGCGGCGAAGCCTCGATCTCGACGATGTTCGGGCCGGCATGCTTGATGTCGATATCGATGCTGATGGTCTGGCCTGACAGCACGGTGCGCTCGTTGAGCACGTCGCCGTCGCGGCGGACCACGACGCGGGCGCGTTCGCCGGTAACGCCCTGATCGTCGAGCCGGTAGGTGATGGTCTGGCTCTGTCCGACGATGCCGAAGCGCGGCGCCGCGGTGATGGCGATGCGGCGGTCGCGCTCGTCCTTGCGGCCGGTGATCAGCGCATGCACCGGCGCGGTGAAGCCGAGCGCGGCAGCGCTGGCCGGAATATCGTGGACACGGCCGTCGGTAATCAGGAACGCGCCGGCGACGCGATCGGTCGGCACGTCCGAGAGAGCGGAGGACAAAGCGCCGAACAGCTTGGTGCCGTCGGTCTCGCCATCAGCTTGTCCGGCCTCAACGACGCGGACCTCAAGCCCTTTGATCTGCTTCAGACGATCGACCAGCGTCTGCTGCGCCTCGGCGGTTTCCTTGGTGCGCTCACCAAAATTCTGGCTCGGGCTCTTGTCGATGACCACGGCGGCCACCGACGACAGCGGCTCGCGCTCCTCGCGCGTGAAGGAGGGATTGGCGAGCGCCAGCAGGATCAGCGCCAGCGCCGCGACGCGCACCGCCGTGCCGCGCGCGCGGCCGACCAGCAGCAGCACCGCGATCACCACGATGGCGGCTAATCCGATCCACAACACGAGCGTCGGGACGAGCGGCGTAAACGCGATGCCGTACTGCATTTATTGGCTCCGCCAAGTTGACGTCATTGCGAGGAGCACTTGCGACGAAGCAATCCAGTCTTTGCTTGTGGCCTTCTGGATTGCTTCGCTTCGCTCGCAATGACGGCGGTAGCGTCTGTTCTTATCTGCCATCTCACTGACCCAATCGTTCGATCAGCGCCGGCGCATGCACCTGGTCGGCCTTGTAGTTGCCGGTCAGGGTGTACATCACGATGTTGACGCCGGCGCGGAAGGCGAACTCGCGCTGCCGGGGTTCGCCGGGCGTCAGCGGCAGCATCGGCTGGCCGTCGGGTCGCAGTGCCCAGGCGCCGGCCAGATCGTTGGAGGTGATGATGATCGGCGATACGCCGTCGCCGCCGCGAGCTGGTCGCGACGCCGCGTCATCGCCATCGTCGCGCGGCAGCGTCTCGACCCAGGTCGGCCCGGAATTGAAGCGGCCGGGGAAGTCGCGCAGCAGATAGAACGTCTTGGTCAGCACGTGCTCGCGCGGTACCGGCTCCAGCTCGGGCACGTCCAGCGAGGACAGGATGCTGCGCAATGTCAGCATGCCCGGCGTCTGCGATTCCCCGTTCGGTCCCGGCGGCGCCTCGATGGCGTCGCGAGTGTCGAACAGCACGGTGCCGCCCTGCTTCATATAGGCGTCGATGCGGTTGATGGCGTCCTGCGGCGGCTTTGCCGCGCCGGGGATGATCGGCCAGTAGATTAGCGGAAAGAACGCCAGTTCGTCTTTCGCAGGATCGATCCCGACCGGTTCGCCGGCTTCCAGCGCGGTGCGCTGCGCGAGGAACAGCGTCAGTCCGGTCATGCCGGCTTTCACAATGGAATCGACGTCGGCATTCCCGGTGACGACGTAAGCGAGACGTGTCTGCGACACCGCCTTGATGGCGAAGTCGTCGCCGGCAGGGTCAGCGCGCGACGGCGTCGGCGTACCCATGGCCATCGACAGCGCGAGCATCACGGCCAGCGCCGCAGGCACCGTGCGGCGGCGGAGCATGGCGGCGATGCCGCCGCCGAGCAGCGCCACGATGATCGCGTCGATCAGGAACAGCAACAACGCAGTGGAGAGCAGGATGCCGCGCAGGTCGCGCGGTTCGGCATTGGTGTAGCTGGCGTGGCGCGCCTTCAGCGCCGAGGTGTCGAGAGCCGCGATGCGGTCGGCGGCGGCCAGCGCGTTGACCGCAAGCGGCCCGTCGGCCGGGCCGTAGAAACCGGGCGGATGATCGAGCGTGGCGCGGTCGCGGAAATCGGCGGGCAGCGGCTTGGCGGTGGAGGGCGGCGGACCGAACGCGCCGAAGCCATCGAGCGTGCGCAGCGGCGCCACGGTTTCCGTGCCGGTTTCGCCAGCGACACCTGCACCGGGCGTGGACGTGTAGCCGGACATATCGACGATTCGGCGTAACATCTCGACGAAAGTGCCAGACAATGGCAGGTCCGACCAGCGCATATCGGCGCTGACATGGAACAGCGTGACCAAGCCTTTGCCGCGACGCTCGCCGGTGACCAGCGGCGTGCCGTCGACCAGAGAGGCCCAGCTCCTGGTCGCCAGCGCGGCGTCGGGTTCGGCCAGCACCTGGCGGGTGATGGTGACGTCCTTCGGCACCGGCAGGCCGGCGAATGGGCCGTCGGCGGTGAACGACGCCAGATGCTGTGGCTTCTCCCAGGTCAGGCTGCCGCCGAGGCTGCGGCCGCCGCGGCGTAGTTTGACCGGCACCAGATCGTCATCGGCCTGGGCGAGGCGCGGACCGGCGAAGCGCACCAACACACCGCCCTGGTCGATCCAGGCGCTGATGCGCTCGCGGATTTCCGGCGACAGCGTGCCGACATCGGCCAGCACGATCATCGGCAGCTTCTGGTCCAGGAATTGCGTGATCGCCTGCTGCGGCGAGCCGCGATCGCCGAGCCGAACGTCGGCGAACGGCGCCAGCGCGCGGGTGAGATAGAAGGTGGAAGCGAGCAGCGGCTGCGCGGTATCTGACGTCGCGCCCGACACGATGCCGATGGCGCGGCGGCGCCAGCGCTTGTCGAGCAGTTGCACCGCGCCGGCGGAGCGCTCGCCGGCGATTTCCAGCCGCGCGATGTCGTTGCGCAATTCCACCGGCAGGTCGAACGACGCTTCGGTCTCGTGATCCTGCGGCGTGAAGGTGAAGCGCGCTTCGCCGACCGGCGAACCTTTTTGATCCAGCCCGCGCACCACGCCGGCATCGATGCCAGCGCCATTGGCGCGCAGCACCTTCACCGTCATCTTCGCTGCGGCGTTTTCCGCCGCCACCAGTGCATGGGCCGGCGCCGCGCCGCCGTCATAGATCGTCAGCGTGCGATCGCCGATCGCCTTGCCGAGGCCTTGGGTGAATTCAGTGCCGCGTCCGGTATCGATGCCATCCGACAGCCAGACCAGTTCGCTTTCGCCGGTGGCTTTCAAAAAGCGCTCCAGCGCCGGCAGCGTTTCGACGCGCTCGATCGCATAAGGTTTCGGCGCCAGTTGGCGCAGCGCCACGCGCGCGGTGCCGCCGGGCAAAATGGTGATGTCGCGGGTCGGCTCCGACAGCGGCACCAGCGCGACGCCGCGGCGGTCGCTGTCGGCATTGGCGATCAACTCGTCGGCGGCCTTGATCCGTGCATCCCAACTCGATGCCGCGCTCCAGCCGTCGTCGAGCAGGATCACCAGCGGCGCCTTGCTGGTGGCGAGGCCGGTCTGCGGATTCCAGATCGGGCCGGCGGCGGCAAAGATGATCAGCGCCGCGGCGAGCAGGCGCAGCAGCGTCAGCCACCAAGGCGAACGCGACGGGGTTTCTTCCTTGGGTGCGATCTCGAACAGCAACCGGGTCGGTGGAAACGCGATGCGCTGCGGCCGCGGCGGCATCACCCGCAGCAGCCACCACAGCACCGGCAGGCTCAGCAGGCCGAGCAGCAGCAGCGGTTCGGCAAAGGCGAGAGGGAAGGCTGACATCATGCGATGCGCCCCGCTTTGACCGTGACGCCGCCACCGGCGGCCTTATTGACCATCATGCCGCTGTGCAGGAACAACAGCAACTCGGCCGCCGAGCGGCTCGTCGTATGGGTCGAGAACAGCCAGCCGAGCTTGCCAGTCTCGGCGCGGATCTCGTCGCGATGCATCGCCACGCGCGCCACATAATCCTCGACCCATTTTTCGGCGCGGCCGGCGGTGATGACGTTGCCGCTTTCCGGCTCGATGAATTCGACGCGGCCGGAATAGGGAAAGCTTTCTTCCGCAGGATCGACGACCTGCACCAGCGCGCCATGCGCACCAGAGGAGGACAGTCCGGCCAGCATGGCTTTGATCTCGCTCATCGGCGACCAGAAGTCGCCGAGCACCACGATCTCGGCCAGCGCTGACGGCACGAAGGACGGCGGCAGGCTGGCGCGGTTCGAGGTGTCATGCAGCATCGCCTGTGCCATCTTGTCGATGACGTTGCGGCTGGCGGTGGGATTCATCAGGCCGGGCACGCCGACGCGCTCGCCGCCGGCGACCAGCAGTTCGGCCAGCGCAAAGGTGACGATCAGCGCGCGTTCGAGCTTGCTGTCGCGCGCCTGCTTCGAGGCGAAGGCCATCGACAGCGAACGGTCCGGCCACAGCCAGACGGTATGCGCGGCTTCCCATTCCTGCTCGCGGACATAGAGATGGTCGTCGCGCGCCGAACGGCGCCAGTCGACATTCTGCGATGGCTCGCCGGAGACGAAGCGGCGGTACTGCCAGAAGCTTTCGCCATGGCCGGCGCGACGCCGTCCATGCAGGCCATGGATCACGGTAGCGGAGATGCGGCGGGCCTCGAGCACGAGACGCGGCAATGACGCGGCGAGCGAACGGCTTTCGCCATCGGCGCGGCGGACTGCTGTGATCTCCTGCATTGCGTGGTCCGGCGCTGCGGCCATTAACCGATCCGCGACTTGAGCTGACGGATCACGTCGGGAATGGTGCGGCCTTCGGCGCGCGCCGAGAACGTCAGCGCCATGCGGTGCTTGAGGATCGGTTCGGCCAGATCGAGCACATCGTCGATCGAGGGCGCGAGGCGGCCATCGAGCAAGGCCTTGGCGCGGACTGCGAGCATCAGTGACTGGCTGGCACGCGGGCCGGGGCCCCAGGCGATCAGCTTGCCGGCGTCGCCGGCATCCGGACCCGGGCGCGCGGAGCGCACCAGCGTCAGGATCGCTTCGACCACGCTGTCGCCGACCGGCAGACGGCGCACCAGTCGCTGCGCGGTGATCAGCACGTCGGAGGTGATGGCGGCCTTGGCCAGGGTTTCGTCGGCGCCGGTGGTCTCGAACAGGATGCGGCGCTCGGCGTCGCGATCGGGATAGTCGACGTCGATCTCCATCAGAAAACGGTCGAGCTGCGCTTCCGGCAGCGGATAGGTGCCTTCCTGCTCCAGCGGATTCTGCGTCGCCAGCACGTGGAACGGCTTCGGCAGGTCATGCCGCGCGCCGGCCACCGTGATGTGCTGCTCCTGCATCGCCTGCAGCAATGCCGATTGCGTGCGCGGGCTGGCGCGGTTGATTTCGTCGGCCATCAGCAATTGCGCGAACACCGGACCGGCGATGAAACGGAATGAGCGCTTGCCGGTGCCGCTTTCATCCAGCACTTCGGCGCCGAGAATGTCTGAGGGCATCAGATCGGGCGTGAACTGAATCCGCTTGGCGTCGAGGCCGAGCGTGACGCCGAGCGTTTCCACCAATTTGGTCTTGGCGAGGCCGGGCACGCCGATCAGCAGTGCATGACCGCCGGACAGGATCGTCACCAGTGTATTCTCGACGACACGGTCCTGGCCGAAGATGACGGTGGAGATCGCCTCCTTGGCAGCCCGCATTTGCCCGGCGACCTGTTCGGCCGAGCGGACGATCACGTCTTCGAGTTTCTCGACACTGTCTGCGCCAGCCATCAATTGCTCCTTCGTGTGAACGCCCAGGTAACTGCTACGTAACGCTACCGGTGGCGTCGTCATGCCATGAACCTCATGCTAATCTTTAGCGAAGGCCATGTATTTGTTGAATTAAACTATCCCCACATTATCGCGAGGCAGGCTATGAACTGCATCACGGTGTGGCGAGTTTGGACAAGAACACTGCACGGCTTTGACGTGCACCAATCGTGCCAGACGGCATGAGATAAACTCAGGGCAAACAATGGCGAAGCAAGGGCAGATCGCAAACCAGGGCCTCGATGGTCTCGCCACCGCGGCGAAGGATGCGGCCGCCGGCGGTAAAGCCGGCAAGGGTCTGCCGCCGGTGCATCTGTGGAATCCGCCGTTCTGCGGCGATCTCGACATGCGAATCGCCGGGGATGGTACGTGGTTCTACCTGGGCACGCCGATTGGCCGGCCCGCGCTGGTGCGGCTGTTCTCGACGATTCTGAAGCGCGAGGACGGCAAGCACTTTCTCGTGACCCCGGTGGAGAAGGTCGGCATTGCCGTCGATGATGCCCCGTTTCTCGCCGTCGAGATGCTCAAGGAACAGGATTCGCACGGCCGGCGGCTGCGGTTTCGTACCAATGTCGATGACTGGGTCGATTGCGATGCCGGACACCGACTACGCTTCGAGATGGCCGCCGACGGTGGGCTGACGCCATACCTGCACGTCCGCAGCGATCTCTGGGCCAAGGTGACGCGGGCGCTCTACTACGATCTGGTTGACATGGGCGAGGAGCGGGTGGTCGATGGAAAGGCGATGTTCGGGGTCGTCTCCGCAGGTCAATTCTTTGCAATGGCGGATGCGGAGCAGGTGAGGGAAGCGCTTTGAGTGAGCCGATGCTGAAGACGGACGCGGCGGCCGCGGACATCGACTCGACGGAATTTTTCAAGCGGGCCCGCGCGCGCCTGAATTTCGATGTCCCCGGCGGCCTCACCGACGCCAGCATCCTTCCGCTGTCTGGCGACGCGGGCAATGACCGCATGATCCAGATCATCGCGCAGGAGCGGCCGATCCGCCCCGCCGCGGTGCTGATCGGGGTGATCGAACACGAACACCCCACCGTGCTGCTGACGCAGCGCGCCGCGCATCTTAACGACCATGCCGGACAGATTTCGTTTCCGGGCGGCAAGATCGACGCCACCGATGCGTCGCCTCTCGATGCGGCGCTGCGCGAAGCCGAGGAAGAAGTCGGCCTCGACCGCTCCTTCGTCGAGCCGATCGGCTATCTCGATCTCTACGCCACCGGCTTCGGCTTCCGCATTCTGCCGACGGTGGCGCGGGTCAAGCCCGGCTTCACGCTGGCGATCAACGAGAATGAGGTCGAGAGCGCCTTCGAGGTGCCGCTGGCCTTCCTGATGGATCCCGCCAACCATCAGCTGCACAGCAAGGAATTCCGCGGCATCGAGCGCTCCTATTACGCGATGCCATTTGCCGAGCGCTACATCTGGGGCGCCACTGCCGGAATCCTGCGCGTGCTGTATGAGCGGATTTGCCTGAAATGATCCGTCCGGTCCTCACCGAAATCGGCATCTTCCTGATTCCCTTCGCGCTGTACGCGGTGTTTCTGCTCGCCAGTAAAAATGGTCTGCTGGTGCAATCGTCATGGCCGATGCACGTGCTCGGCGGATTGACCATCGCCGCGCTGCTGCTGACCATCGTCAGCCTGGTGCTGCTGGCGCATTTTTCCGGCGCGGCGCCCAGTTCGACCTATATTCCCGCGCATATCGAAAACGGCAAATTGATTCCCGGGGTCGAAAAATGAGTGCTGTGCGCATGCTGCACGATGCGCCCTGGCTGACGTCGGGCGCCGCGGCGCGGGTGCTGGCACTGCTCAACGGCGATGGCGAGGAAGGGCGCGTGATCGGCGGCGCGGTGCGCAATGCGCTGATGCAACTTCCGCCCGGCGATCTCGACATCGCCACCACCGCGCTTCCCGACGAGGTGATGCGCCGCGCCAAGGCCGCCGGCATCAAGAGCGTGCCGACCGGCATCGAGCACGGCACGGTGACGCTGGTGGTAGAAGGCCAGCCGTTCGAGGTGACGACGCTGCGCGAAGACGTCGAGACGTTCGGTCGCAAAGCGAAAGTCGCGTTCGGCCGCGACTGGGGTCGCGATGCGGAGCGACGCGACTTCACCATCAACGGACTTTCGGTTTCGGCCGATGGCGTCGTGCATGACCATGTCGGCGGCCTCGCGGATATCGACGCGCGCCGCGTGCGTTTCATCGGCGATCCCGACCTGCGTATCTCGGAAGACTATCTGCGCATTCTCAGGTTCTTCCGCATCCACGCCGCCTATGGCGCCGGCGAACCGGATCGCGCCGCACTGCTCGCCTGCATTCGCGGCCGTGGTGGGATGGCCGGGCTTTCCGCCGAGCGGGTGCGGATGGAAATGCTGAAGCTGCTGGTTGCAGACGGCTCCCTGGCTGCGATCGAAGCGATGACCGACAGCGGGTTGCTGCTGCAAATTATTGGCGGTGTCGCTTACACCGGCCCGTTCGCGGCGATGCTCGCTGCGGAAGCGGCGCTGGGGCGAAAACCCGATGCGGTTCTGAGGCTTGGCGCGCTCGGCGTGGCCGTCACCGAGGATGCCAAACGGCTTGCGCAGCGCTTGCGGCTAACCAATGGCGAAACCAGGGCGCTGGATTCCATGGGCCATCGCTGGTGGCGGCTTGCCGGCATGGACGAAGCCACTGCGCGGAGGCGGCTCTACCGTCTCGGCGAGGCGCGCTACCGCGACCGCATGATGCTGGCCTGGGCGCGGGCGGGGCTTAACGCCGATCCGGAATCATGGAAGGCACTGGTGACGCTACCCGACCGCTGGCAGGCGCCGGTGTTTCCGCTCAAGGCGGCGGATTTCATGGCCCGCGGCATCGCCAAGGGACCGGGGCTCGGCCACGTCATCGCGCTGGCGGAAGATGCCTGGCTCGCGTTGGATTTTCCGATGGATGCGGAGGCGGTGAAAGACATCGCCGACCAGACGGTGGCGCGTTTTGCCAAGGATCACCGCTTGTACGATTAGGGGCCATCGCCGGTCCTGAACCAAAGCCGTCAGCGCCGCCCTGCGCGCTCAAGCGCGCCCTGGCAAGAAGAGCCGCCGGGCGATCATCGCCCGGCGGCAGCTGCCTCGATCAGGCAGCCTCTTCTTCGTCTTCTTCGCTCTCGTCTTCTTCTTCGTCCGACGCGAGCAGTGCCAGTTCCAGCACGGCCAGCGGCAGGGTTTCGCGGAACAGATCGCCTTCTTCGCCCATCCATACGCACACGACGGAGTCGCCGTTGACTTCCGCCACGGTCATTGGGTGACCGCCTGATTTCAGCATGGCGACGTCGCCTGATTTCAGTTCCATGATCGAATCCTTCAAGGGGTTGACGCGCGCCGGAGTCTAACGATCGGTCATGACAGGCCGAATACGGCCACCGGCGGCGCGGATCAAACGTCTACGCTCGTCCCAGCCATTTAGCGAGATCGGCGCTGAGGCCGATACTGTTCAGCGCTGGCGGCGGTTCGCTGCGGTGGAACTGCTTCGTTGCCGCGGCGATCACCGCATGGGTGCCGACCTCGACGGAACAAGCACGGGCACCGGTACCATCGGCTGGATCCGCGCGGCGAGGCCGGCCAGCGCGGCGCCGCCGAGGATTACCACGTCGGCGCCGTCGTCGGTGGCGCAGTCGGTGCAGGCTGCCGCGAGCTGCGCCAGCGCAGCGTCGGGATTTGCGGCGATCTCGCCGCCGGTCGGTACGATGGTCCGTACCGTGGCGAGCCGGTCGGCGAGGCCGAGGCTCGCGACGAATTCCGTCAGCATCGGTCGCCACAGTGCGCCGCCGGTGACGATGGCGAAGCGGTGGCCGCGATGGCAGGCCTCAAGGCATGAGGCTTCGGCCATGCCGACCACGGGCACATCGGAGATTTCGCGTAGCGCCAGCAGGCCGGGATCGCCGAAGCAGGCGAGATAGACCGCATCGCAGCCGTTCCCATGCGTCGCCAGCGCGTCGAGTGCGGCATGGCCGGCGATCGCCGCCGACGCCCGTGTTGAAATATAGCGGGCGCCGAACCGGCCGGTGACCGGCACGAAGCTGGCGGCATCGCCGGCGATTACTTCGACATGCTGTGCCACCAGCGCGGTGACGCTGTCTGATGTGTTCGGGTTGATCAGCAGGATGCGCAAGGGGGGTGATCCGCTTCAACGATGCGATGGCGATCTTGCTTCCCTCGCCGCACCGCGCGAAGCAAAGTTTCGCCAGGCGGAGAGAGGGTGGCTCGAAGGAGCGTAGCTCATTCGAGACGGGTGAGGGGGGACTCTCGCGTGAATCTTTGACTCCCCCTCACCCGAAGCCTCGCTGACGCTCGGCTCCGACCTCTCCCCGCAAGCGGGGAGAGGTGAAGTCCTAGCGCTGCGGACCGAAATACGTGCAGCTCTCGTTGCAGCTGTCGCGGTAAACGCCGACGCGAACCAGCTGACCCGCATGGGCGACGTGCTCCCAGATGAAGCGCGACAGGTTCTCCAGGGTTGGCGGGCCGAGCGCTTCGACATTGTTGAGGAATTTGTGGTCGAGCATTTTCTGCACGTCCGTCATGCTGCGATCGAGCAGGCCGAGATCGAGCACCATCCCGGTGGCGGGATCGGGGGTGCCGCGGATGGTCACTTCGGCGCGGAATGAATGGCCGTGGATCTCCTGGCTCGCGTCTCCCAGTGTCGTCCCGGGCAGCGCATGCGCCGCCTCGAAGCGAAACGATTTCGTCAATTCCCACATTGGAGGTCGTCGTCCTTACCTGATACCCAGGGTCTTGTGTGTCTGCACGCTGAGCCGCCATTGCGGGTGGTGCAGACAGTAATCGACCGCTTGCGCCGTGTTCGTCGTGGCGTCCGGCCCGTCCATCGGTTGCAGCGAGAACCGCTCGAACGGCAATGCTGCGAATTTCTCCGGCATGGCGTGCGGCTGCGGATAGACCAGCTTCAGCTCATGGCCGCTGCGGATCAACAACTCCGTGCCGGCTTTCGGGCTGACGCAGACCCAGTCGATCCCCTGCGGTGGTGCGACGGTGCCGTTGGTTTCCACGCCGATGCTGAAACCGTGTTCATGCAGCGCATCGATCAGGGCTGCGTCCACCTGCAGCAGCGGCTCGCCGCCGGTCAGGACGACATAACGATTGTCGGCCGATCCCACCCATTGTGCGGCGATGGTCGCGGCGAGCTTGTCCGCCGTCGCGTAACGTCCACCCAGCGTGCCGTCCATACCGACGAAATCGGTGTCGCAGAAGCGGCAGGTCGCTTCCGCGCGGTCCTGCTCGCGGCCACTCCACAGATTGCAGCCCGCAAATCGGCAGAACACCGCCACACGTCCGGCGTGGGCGCCTTCGCCCTGCAAGGTCAGGAAAATCTCTTTTACCGCGTAACTCACCGCATCCACTCGTTGATTGGCGCACGGTCTACCGCAGAGCATCCCCTAACGCCATGCCCCAACGCGATGGCTCCGCGGCCACTTTCAGGGCGTCCGAAAAGAATGGGCGGCGACATCCTCGGGATCGCCAGTCACCGACATTTTGATTGCGCTGCTTCGCCCCAACGGTCAAAGCTGGCCTTTGTTCAATTTGTCGCAGCTGCCATGTCATCCGAGCAACCCTCTCTGGTCACCTCTCCCGCGCCGGGCGCGAATGCGCGCATCTGCGGCACCTGCACCATGTGCTGCAAGGTGTACCGCATCGACGCCCTCGAAAAGCCCGCGGGCAAGTGGTGCGTGCATTGCGCGATCGCGTCGGGCTGCAAGGTCTATGACGATCGGCCGCAGCAGTGCCGCGCCTTCGACTGCGTCTGGATCCAGGACGAGGAGATGGCGCCGGCCTGGAAGCCGGAAATCTCCAAGATCGTGTTCTCGGTCTATCCGACCACCCGGTTCATCTACGGCCAGGTCGATCCCGGCTCGCCGCTTGCGTGGCAGAAGGAACCTTATCTGTCGGGCCTGCTGGCCTGGTCGGAAAAGCTGCTGCAGGAGCGGCGGCATTTGCTGATCTTCGTCGGCAGCAACGCCACCCTGATCATGCCGACGGGGCCGGTGCCGATCGGGCCGATGTCGCCCGCCGACGGCTTCGTCATCCGCGAGACCTTTACGGCCCGCGGCAAGGACTACATCGCCACGCGCGTGGCGAGCGGCAGGTAGCAGTTGCCTCTCGTCCACGAAGATCGCGCAAGTCGTTCACCGAACAGACAAACTCTCCGCATGGAACACCGGTCGAGCGGCGCACCAGGTTGAGGTCGCGCGGCCCGAATTGAGTCGCGTGTCCGACATATCGGGCGTACAAGTTAACCATCACCGCACGCCCCAGGCAGTTATCGGTGACAGAGAGTTTAGTGCTCCCGCCTCGCGCAGAAGAGCACCATGGATTTGAATATCCCTCTCATTGTTCAATCCCATCCAAACCGTCTGCTGGCGCAGCTGCCTGCGGGCGCTTTCACGTCGATCAAGCTGCATGCGACGATGGTGTCGATGCAGCAGGGCACGGTGCTCAATGAAGCTGGCGACGAGGTCGAACACGTCTATTTCCCGCATAACGGCATGGTGTCGCTGCTGGCCGTGATGAAAAACGGCAAGGCGATCGAGACCGCCACCATCGGCCGCGAAGGCGTGGTCGGCGCCATGGCGGGCCTTGGACTCTACACGTCGATGGTGCGCGCCGTCGTGCAGCTGCCGATGACAGCCACCCGGATCGCCGCAGCCCGCTTCCGTCATGCCGTCGCTGACAGCAAGGCTATCGAGCAGGCCTGCGTTCGCTATAACGAGGTGCTGCTCAGCCAGGCCCGGATCACTGCGGCCTGCAACGCCTTGCATCAGGTCGATACCCGGTTTTGCCGCTGGCTGCTGCAATCGGCCGACCGCGCCGAAAGCAAGACGGTGCCGCTGACGCAGGAACTGCTGTCGGAAATGCTGGGGGTGCGGCGCACTTCGGTCACCGAGGTCGCCGGCAAATTGCAAAGCGAGGGGGTGATCTCGTTCTCGCGCGGCGTGATCCAGATCCTCGATCGGGCCGCGCTCGAGGCGCATTCCTGCGAATGCTATCAATCGCTGCTGGACCAATCCGCGACGCTGGGGTGGCAGACGGTCAGCTGACCGAAACGGCGCAGCGTCATACGCTGCGCGTCTGCCGCAGCGCTTCGCCGAGCGCCATCGCTACGGCCATCGCGACATTGAGCGAACGCAAATCAGGCCGGATCGGAATCAGCAGCCGCGCATCGGCGCGGGCTGCGACCTCGTCGGGCACGCCCGCGGATTCGCGGCCGAACAGCAGGACGTCGTTCGCCGTGAAGCTGTGGTCGAGATAAGGGGAGGCCCCTTTGGTTGAGAACAGGATCAGGCGAAGACCGTTTTCCAGCCGCCAGTGTTCAAAGTGCCCCCAAGAATCGTGCCTGACAATGCTGACCTGGTCGAGGTAGTCCATCCCGGCGCGGCGGAAGTGGCGGTCGGAGATCGGGAAACCCGCCGGCTCGATGATATGGGCCTCGACACCCAGGCAGGCGCAGAGCCGCAGAATCGTCCCGGTGTTCTGCGGAATGTCGGGCTGGTATAGTGCAATCCGCATGACGCCAACGGCCTCCCGGTCCCCATGATATGTTTGGATAAACTCTGCCATGCGCTGTTTTAGTGCATTGCACCCAGCTCTGCGGATAGCGGGCTTGCACTGCCGCGGCAAGGGTGCCAATAGAACGATTCTGGACTGCGTGTTCCGCCTGATTGGCCGGGACAAGTGGTCGTTCTGCCGCCGCGGGGGTCGCGGGCGCCGGCAGCCTCTCCAGGTCGCACGCATCTCGCGTCACCCGGGGTGGCTCCACCGGCCGCAGATGAGAAAGGGCTTGGAATCGTGACGACAACGTCTTCGGCGGAGCACACGCGCCGTGATTTCCTTTTTGTGGCTACGGCAGCCGTGGCCGCGGTCGGCACCGCCGCCGCGATCTGGCCGCTGATTTCCCAGATGAATCCGGACGCCTCGACCATCGCGGCCGGCGCGCCGATCGAGGTCGATCTGGCGCCGATCGCCGAGGGACAGGACATCAAGGTGTTCTGGCGCGGCAAGCCGATCTACATCATGAACCGGACCAAGAAGCAGGTTGACGAGGCGCGCGCGGTGCCGACTGCGAGCCTGCCCGATCCGGCCTCCGACCAGTCCCGCGTCAAGGAAGGCCACGACCAGTGGCTGGTGGTGATCGGCATCTGCACCCACCTCGGCTGCATCCCGATCGCCCATGAAGGCGATTATGACGGCTTCTTCTGCCCCTGCCACGGCTCGCAGTACGATTCCTCCGGTCGTGTCCGGCGCGGTCCCGCGCCGCTGAACCTGCCGGTGCCGCCCTACGCTTTCGTTTCCGACAGCAAAATCAAGATCGGCTGAGTTTTGGGTCCCGCCCGAAGCCACGCCGATAAAGTCGTTTCTCTCCTCAGGATCGCATCATGAGCGGACCATCCACCTACCAGCCGACCAATCCCGCCCTGCAGTGGATCGAACGGCGCCTGCCGATCATCGGCCTGATCCACTCCTCGTTTGTGGCGTATCCGACGCCGCGCAACCTGAACTACTGGTGGACGTTCGGCGGCATCCTGTCCTTCATGCTCGGCGTGCAGATTGTCACCGGCGTGATCCTGGCGATGCATTACACCCCGCATGTCGACATGGCCTTCAATTCGGTCGAGAGCATCGTCCGTGACGTGAACTATGGCTGGCTGCTGCGCTATTTGCATTCCAACGGCGCTTCGATGTTCTTCATCGCCGTCTACATTCACATGCTGCGCGGGCTTTATTACGGATCGTACAAGGAGCCGCGCGAGATCCTCTGGATCCTCGGCGTGATCATCTATCTGCTGATGATGGCGACCGGCTTCATGGGCTACGTGCTGCCGTGGGGCCAGATGAGCTTCTGGGGTGCCACCGTCATCACCAACCTGTTCTCCGCCATTCCCTATGTCGGCGACAGCATCGTCACCCTGCTGTGGGGCGGCTATTCGGTCGGCAACCCGACCCTGAACCGCTTCTTCTCGCTGCATTACCTGCTGCCCTTCGTGATCGCCGGCGTCGTCGTGCTGCACGTCTGGGCGCTGCACGTCGCCGGTCAGAACAACCCGGCTGGCGTTGAGCCGAAGACCGAGAAGGACACCGTGCCTTTCACGCCCTACGCGACCATCAAGGATGGTTTCGGCATGGTGTGCTTCATGATCTTCTACGCCTGGTTCGTGTTTTACATCCCGAACTACCTCGGCGATCCCGACAACTACATCATGGCGAATCCGGGCGTGACCCCGGCGCACATTGTGCCGGAATGGTACTACCTGCCGTTCTACGCGATCCTGCGGTCGATCCCGAGCAAGCTCGGCGGCGTGATCTGCATGTTCGGCGCCATCCTCGTGCTGGCGTTCCTGCCCTGGCTGGACAATGCCAAGACCCGTTCGTCGCGCTATCGCCCGATCGCCAAGCAGTTCTTCTGGATCTTCGTGGCGGTGTGCGTGCTGCTCGGCTGGCTCGGTGCCCAGCCGGCGGAAGGCGTCTACACCATCGCTTCGCGCATCCTGACCTTCTGCTACTTCGCCTACTTCCTGATCGTGCTGCCGATCCTGAGCCGCATCGAGAAGCCGCGCACGGTGCCGAACTCGATCGCAGATGACGTGCTGGCCAAGTACGGCAAGAAGGCCGCCTCCGCGATCGTCGCGCTGGTCCTTGCTGGCGGCCTGATCGCCGGCAGCATGCAGGACGCCCGTGCGCAGGAACACGGCGGTGCGGTGCCGCCGTCGCAGAGCTGGTCGTTCTCGGGTCCGCTCGGCAAGTTCGACCGCGGCGCGCTGCAGCGCGGCTACAAGGTTTACAAGGAGGTCTGCTCGACCTGCCATTCGATGAACCTGCTGCACTTCCGCAACCTCGCCGACGAGGGTGGCCCCGGCTTCACCACGGCGCAGGCGCTGGCCGTGGCGTCCGACGTCAAGGTCCAGGATGGCCCGAACGACGCCGGCGACATGTTCGACCGCCCCGGCCGGCTCGCCGACAAGTTCCCGGCGCCGTTCCCCAACGAGCAGGCCGCCCGCGCCGCCAATGGCGGCGCGCTGCCGCCGGATCTGTCGCTGATCGCCAAGGCGCGCGGCTACGACCGCGGCTTCCCGCAGTTCGTCTTCGATTTCTTCAAACAGTTCCAGGAGAAGGGCCCGAACTACGTCGACGCCCTGCTGCAGGGTTACGTCGATCCGCCGCCGAAGGATTTCGCCCTGCCGGCCGGCTCGTACTACAACACGTATTTCCCCGGCCATGCCATCAAGATGCCGAAGCCAATCTCCGACGACCAGGTGACCTATGACGACGGCACGCCGCAGAAGGTCGATCAGTACGCGAGGGACGTCGCGACCTTCCTGATGTGGACTGCAGAGCCGCACCTCGAAGCCCGCAAGCGCCTTGGCCTGCAGGTCATGGTGTTCCTGATCATCCTGGCCGGCCTGCTGTATTTCACGAAGAAAAAAGTCTGGGCCAACGCGCACTGAGCGCTGCGGTACGGACAGAATTGAAAAAGCCCCCGCGGGGGCTTTTTTGTTGCCTCATTGCTTCCTGATCACAGCAGCGCCAAAATCGGCGCCAACCAATCCGATCCGATCCACAACATTCCCGGAGGACATCATGGGCACCCACATCACGTTCAAGCGGCCGGACGGCAAGGAAACCAGCGGCTATCTCGCCAACGCCTCGGCCGGCAATGCGCCGGGCGTCGTGGTGATCCAGGAATGGTGGGGCCTGCAGGAACAGATCAAGGGACTGGCCGATCGCTTCGCGCTGGCCGGCTTCGACGCGCTGGCGCCGGATCTCTACAATGGCGTGGTTGTGCCCTATCACGACACGGACGCCGCCGGCAAAGAGATGAACTCGCTGGATTTCATGGATGCCACCACCCAGACCGTGCGTGGCGCCGCGCAGTATCTGGCGCGCAACGGCGCCAAGGTTGGCCTCACCGGCTTCTGCCTCGGCGGCGCGGTGACCGTGATCGGCGCCTGCAAGATTCCGGAATTGAAGGCGGCCGTGGCGTTCTACGGCATTCCGCCGGAAGGCGCCGCCAAGCCCGCCGACGTGCAGGTGCCGCTGCAGGGCCACTTCGCCAACCGCGACGACTGGTGTACCCCGGCTGTGGTCGATGCCTTCGAGAAGGGCCTGAAGGCCGCCGGCAAGACTGCTGAGATATTCCGCTACGAGGCCGACCACGCCTTCGTCAACGAACAGCGCACCGCCGTGCATGACCGCGAAGCCGCGGAGCTGGCCTGGGGCCGGGCGACGGCGTTCTTCAAGAAGCATCTGGGATGACTTGATGGGCTCCCACGACCGCAGATCGTTAACCCGCTCAGGCCATGAGCATGAATCCGGCAATTTCTGATCTGCGGCAGCGGCCTGAATTCTTCGATGCGGTGGCGGATCGCATCTGGCGGGCGTGGTGGGAGCCGCATGGCGTGCCGCTCGAATACATTTCGGGTCGTTTGAAGGAAAATTTGGCCGGCAGTCCCATGCCACGGGCGTTCGTCGCGCATTTCGATGGCGTCTTTGCCGGCACCGCATCGATCATTGCGTCTGATCTGGATGAGCGTCCGCAATATGCGCCCTGGGTGGCTGCCGTCTGGATCGAACCCCAATTCCGCTCTCGCCAGATTGGCCGCCAGCTTGTCGAACACGCGGTGGGATATGCCTTCGGCGCAGGTATTCCACGCGTCTATCTCACGGCCCGGCCGGCGCGCCGGTCCTATTACGAAGGGCTGGGCTGGACACCGGTTGAGGATGGCGTCGGGGACCTGCAGCTCACAGTTTTCGTCCGGGAGCACGGCGCCGACACACTAGGCAGCCCGCAAAACATGCCCCGGCTCCCTTGACGTTCCCGCCCGGCCATGGCTCATTGCGCGCCATGAACACCGCCGTCCGCAACCCCCGTCGTTGGTGGCGCACCTCCTGAACGAGGTGGCTGTGCGATTTTCTGTTTTTCAATCGTCGAAGGCCGCCATCGCAGTGCGACGGCCTTTGTTCGTTTGTCCTGTGTGGCGCTCCTCCGGCCAATTTTGTAAGAGGACGCCATGAACAGGACGGTTTTTTCGCTTCCCACGGACAGCACCTACCAGACCCGCGCCGGTCTCACGGTAGCGCGCCATGTCGCGCAGTTTACCGGCGGCACCGCGCTTGACGACCTGATCGAACTCCTGGACCGCCGCCGCGGCGTGGTGCTGTCGTCCGGCACCACGGTGCCGGGCCGCTATGAAAGCTTCGACCTCGGCTTTGCAGATCCGCCGTTGCTGCTGGAAACCACCGGGCCGCAATTTGCGCTGCGGGCGCTGAACGCTCGTGGCGAGGTGCTGATCGCGTTCCTCGGCGACACCCTGCGCGACTCCTGCGTGGTCATCGACGAGAGAACCCCGACCCGGCTGAAAGGCCACATCGTCCGCGGCGATGCACCCGTCGATGAAGACCAGCGCACCCGCCGTGCTAGCGTGATGTCGCTGGTGCGCGATATGGTGGCGCAGCTGTTCTCGTCGGACGATCCGATGCTCGGCCTGTTCGGCGCCTTCGCCTATGACCTCGTGTTCCAGATCGAGGACCTCAAGCCGAAGCGCGCCCGCGAGGCCGACCAGCGCGACATCGTGCTCTATTTGCCTGATCAGCTGCTGGCCTATGACCGCGCCACCGGCCGCGGCGTCATCCTCAGCTACGATTTTTCCTGGAACGGCACCTCCACTGCCGGTCTGCCGCGCGAGACCCCGGAGAGCGGCTACAACAAGGCGCCGCGCCAGGGTTTTGCCGATCACGCACCCGGCGAATATCAGGCCACGGTGGAGACCGCCCGCGCGGCGTTCGCGCGCGGCGACCTGTTCGAGGCGGTGCCCGGGCAACTCTTCGCCGAACCCTGCGAGCGTTCGCCGGCGGAAGTGTTCCAGCGGCTCTGCGTCATCAATCCGTCGCCCTATGGCGCGCTGATGAATCTCGGCGACGGCGAATTCCTCGTCGCGGCGTCGCCGGAAATGTTCGTGCGTTCCGACGGCCGCCGGATCGAGACCTGCCCGATCTCCGGCACCATCGCGCGCGGCGTCGACGCGATCGGCGATGCCGAGCAGATCCGGCAATTGTTGAATTCGGAAAAGGACGAATTCGAACTCAACATGTGCACCGACGTCGACCGCAACGACAAGGCGCGGGTCTGCGTTCCCGGCACGATCAAAGTTCTCGCGCGGCGCCAGATCGAGACCTATTCAAAGCTGTTTCATACCGTCGATCACGTCGAGGGCATGCTGCGGCCCGGCTTCGACGCGCTCGACGCGTTCCTCACCCATGCCTGGGCGGTCACCGTGACCGGCGCGCCAAAGCTGTGGGCGATGCAGTTCGTCGAGGACAATGAGCGCTCGAGCCGGCGCTGGTATGCCGGCGCCATCGGCTGCGTCTCGTTCGATGGCGGCATCAACACCGGCATCACCATCCGCACCATCCGGATGAAGGACGGCCTCGCCGAAGTCCGCGTCGGCGCCACGCTCCTGTTCGACTCGGATCCCGTTGCCGAGGAGAAGGAATGCCAGACCAAGGCCGCGGCGTTGTTCCAGGCGCTGCGCGGCGATGCGCCGAAACCGCTGTCGGCCTTTGCGCCGGATGCCTCGGGCTCCGGCAAGAAGGTTCTGCTGATCGACCACGATGACAGTTTCGTGCACATGCTGGCGGACTACTTCCGCCAGGTCGGCGCCACGGTCAGCGTCGTCAGGCATATCCATGCGCAGGACATGCTGAAGCGCGAAAAATTCGACCTGCTGGTGTTGTCGCCGGGACCGGGGCGGCCTGAGGATTTCGGCATCAGGAACACCATCGATACCGCGCTGGAGAAAAAGCTGCCGATCTTCGGCGTCTGCCTCGGCGTACAGGCGATCGGCGAATATTTCGGCGGCGTGCTCGGGCAACTGGCGCAGCCGGCGCATGGACGGCCGTCGCGCGTGCTCGTGCGCGGCGGGCGGCTTATGCAGAACCTGCCCAATGAAATCGTCATCGGCCGCTATCATTCGCTGTTCGTCGAGCGCGACAGCATGCCGGACGTGCTCACCATCACCGCGAGTACCGAGGATGGCGTCGCAATGGCGATCGAGCACAAGACGCTGGCCGTCGGCGGCGTGCAGTTTCATCCGGAATCGCTGATGTCGCTCGGCGGCGAAGTCGGCCTGCGCATCGTCGAAAACGCTTTCCGGCTTGGCCAGAAATTTAACTGATACTCATTGGAAAAGACTGAAAGACCTCGATGACACCTGACCTCGAACACGATCTCAAGGCCTCCGTTCGCACCATTCCGGATTATCCGAAGCCGGGGATCCTGTTTCGCGACATCACCACGTTGCTCGGCGACGCCCGCTCGTTCCGCCGCGCCATCGACGAGTTGGTGCAGCCCTGGGCTGGGCTGAAGATCGACAAGGTCGCCGGCATGGAAGCGCGCGGCTTCATCATCGGCGGCGCGGTGGCGCATCAGTTGTCCGCGGGTTTCGTGCCGATCCGCAAGAAAGGCAAGCTGCCGCACACCACGGTGCGCATTGCCTATTCGCTGGAATACGGCATCGACGAGATGGAAGTCCACGCCGACGCCATCAAGCCTGGCGAGCGCGTCATCCTGGTCGATGACCTCATTGCCACCGGCGGCACCGCCGAGGGCGCGGTCAAGCTGATGCGCCAGATCGGCGCCGAAGTGGTGGCGGCGTGCTTCATCATCGACCTGCCGGAACTGGGCGGCGCCGCCAAGCTCCGCGCCATGGATGTGCCGGTGCGGACGCTGATGACGTTCGACGGGCATTGATTTGTCATTCCGGGATGCGCTTCAGTCGGCGAAGCCGGCTGGAGTGCAGACCCGGAATCCAGAGATGTTTGGGCATCTCGGGATTCCGGGCTCGCTCGCAGCTGGCGCTGCTCGCGCCCCGGAATGACGACCTTTGTGAGTCAACCCATCCTACAAGTCGGACCCCTCACGACCTCTGCAGCAGCAGCCCCAGCTCGATCTCGCGGAAGCTGAAATAGTTCTTCCGGATCCACTGGTGCAGCTCGGTCGAAGAGTCCTTTTCCGAGCGCAGATATCCCGTGAACGAAAAGTTCAGCCGGTCGATATAGGTCTTCAGGAACACCGGCAGCGCCGCGATGCGCAGCACGCGGCCTTGCGCCAGCGCCGCCGGCATCTCGCCGCGCAGTACGTGCTCGTTGTCGATGGTGTAGAGCGCGTTCGCCGGAATCTGCTGCTGCAGCGTGGCGTAGGCGCGGATCGAGGCGCGGTCGGTGTCGGCGACGAACAGCACGATCGGCGCGACGCCGCGGCGCGAGGCTTCCTTGGCGAAGCCGATCTCGGCGGTCATTTTGAAGAATTCGTCGAAGGCGTGATAGCCGAGGTCGATCACCTTGCCGACGTCGTCATTGACGATCAGACGGTCCATCAGCGCCATCTTGCCGAAAGTGTCGTCGATTTCGGCGGTCTCGGTCAGCTTCGGCAGGAAGTCCAGCAGCGACGGTTCCTTCAGACTGATGTCGAACGCCGTCACGCCGCCGCGCTGCAGCGCCAGGAACTCCGTGAGCAGCCGCGCGATCAGCGTCTTGCCGACCTGCGGGCGCGTGGAGCAGATGATGTAGACGGGCGTGCGGCGCATCGATGCAATATCGGGCGGATTCAGCGCCCGATCCAACCACTAAAACGCAAAATGCGATTATTTCTCGCCGGGGCTGCGGGGCTTGTCGTTGACGAGGTCGGTCAGCTTGATGCGGTCGAACTCGCTCCAGACATTGGCCAGCCAATGCCGGACATAGCCGCGCAGCACAAAGGAGTAATTCGCGGCTTCGTCGTGAACGCCCTTGTTGGCGACGAATTTCAGGAATGGCACCGACGACACCTCGACCTGCTCATAGGCCATTTCGTTGAGCTTCGGGATCGTCAGCTCGGTGGCGTCCTTGATGCGGTGGAAATAGGAATTGTAGGTCGCCTGGTCCCATTCGAAGAAGCTGGTGTTGTTGATGAAGTTCTTCACCAGGAAATATTTTGCACCATTCATGAAGCCTGCGGTCTCGGCGATCTCGTCCAGCGAGGCGATCGAGGGGCCCAGTATATGGAACACGGCGAAGGTGATCTGGCCGGACTTGGCGGCATCGAGGAAGCCGATGTCGCGCAACGACGCCAGCGCCGGAGACAACAGTCCTGCGCGGACGTCGATCACGGTGACCGAGGGTGCTGCGGTGTTGAGCGTATCGAAGATCTTCATCTGGTCCGAGGTGGTCGTCATGTCGACGATCTCGGTGATGTCCGGATGGAAGCGCTTCAGCGTGCCGCGCGGCGATTCGGTGTCGAAGGCCCGGGTCGCTACATTGTTGGCGCTGAAATAATCGAGAACTGTCCGCGACACCGTGGTCTTGCCGACGCCACCCTTGTCCGCGCCGACCACAATCACTGCTGGCTTCGCCATGGAATTCCTTTACGTGCCGAGGGGTGTCTGCCGCGCGAGAAGAATCGCGCAGGCGAACCCTATCTCATGCCTGCTTTGGGCGCGAACATGGCAGAAACAAGGGAGATTTCAACCCCATGGGCCGGCGGGCTTGACCCAGGGTCCCGGCGGGTTGGAGGCATCGCTCCACGGCCCGGAGCGTGGCGGTGCGGGTGGCCCGGAACCGTCCGGCAATGCCGCCGGGTCCGTGTCTGACGGCAGCGCCAGCCGGCCGGGGTCGTGTCCGCCGGCATATCGCACCAGGGCTGCGACCCGGGAATCCACCGAAGGGTGGGTGGCGAACAGATCGGCAAACCCCTCGCGGGGATTGTCGATGCACATCTCCATCACCGCCGAGGTGGCGCCGGGCAGTTCGCCGCGATTCTCGATCTTGCGCAGCGCCGAGATCATGGCATCGGGGTTTTTCGTCAGCTCGACGGATCCGGCATCGGCCAGCAGCTCGCGCGAGCGCGACAGGGCGAAGCGCACCACCAGCGAGAGCATCCAGGCCAGCGCGATCAGCGCCACGGCGATGATGACGACGATCACCGCGCCGCCGCCGGAATTCTTGTTGTCGCTGGAGGAGGACGAGGAGCGCGACGAGCGGCCGCCACCAAAATTGAAGCCGGAATTGATGAACATCCGAAAGAACAGTTCGGCGGTGAAGCCGACCACGCCGGCAATGATCATCGCGACCACCATGAGCTGCACGTCGCCATTGCGGATGTGGGTCAGCTCGTGGCCGAGCACGGATTCCATCTCGTCGTCGTTCAGCGCGCGCAGCAGCCCGGTGGTGACGGTGATGGAATATTGCCGCGGGTTGAGCCCAGTGGCGAAGGCGTTGAGCGCGTCGCTCTCCATGATCTTCAGCTTCGGCATCGGGATGCCGCGCGAGATGCACAGGTTCTCCAGCAGATTATACAGCCGCGGCTGCTGTTGCCGCGTCACGTCCCGGCCGCCGGTGATGGCGTCGATCATCTTCTGGTGGAAGAAATAGGCGATCACGATCCACAGCGCCGCGCCGATGGTGGCGACCGGCAGCGCCTTGATCAGGTCATATGTCGCGGCGTTGAGATAATAGGCCACCGAGCCG